>QHWR01000341.1 GCA_003223835.1 Acidobacteriota bacterium
GGCCGGAGACTTCAACAAAGACGGGCGGCTGGATCTTGCCGTCTGCAATTACCAGGACAACAACGTCAGCATCCTGCTCGGCGCCGGCGACGGCACGTTCCAGGCGGCGGCCACGGTCGCCGTCGGCAGCGCTCCCTGGCGGATCGTCGTCGGCGATTTCGACGGCGACCACAATCCGGACCTCGCGGTCACGAGCCACTGGTCCGACATCATCTCGATCGTGCGAGGCAACGGCGACGGCACCTTCCAGCCCCACGTCTGGTATCGAACCGACCGCGGTCCGACCGCCATTGCGGTGGCCGACTACAACGGCGACGGCATCGCCGATGTGGCCGTGGCGGATTATTTCTCCACGAACGTGTCCGTGCTCCTCGGCAACAGCAACGGAACGCTGCAGCCGTCCAAAGAGTTCGCCGTCGATCTCGCGCCGATGGGAATCGCGGCGGCCGACTTCAACGGCGACGGCCAGCCCGATCTGGCCGTCGCGAACTACTTCGGCTTCAGCCTGTCGATCCTGCTCAACAAGACATTCGCGCCGCGCGTCGCGACGCCGACGATTGCGCCGGCGGGCGGGACGTTCGTCAACTCGGTCGTCGTCTCGATCGCCGACGCCACGGCCGGCGCGGCGATTCATTACACGACCGACGGCAGCACGCCCACGAGCGGGTCGCCAGTCTACCCCGGCCCGATCGTCATCTCGCAGACGACGACGGTGCAGGCGATGGCCTCGGCGCCGGACATGACGGACAGCTTCGTGGCCGGCGTCGCGTACACCATCCAGGCGGCGGCGCCCGCGATCAATCCAGCCGCGGGCACGTACGTAGGATCCGTCACCGTTTCACTGACCACGACGACGGGCGGCGCGACGATCCGTTACACGACGGACGGCAGCGCCCCGACGGCATCGTCGCCGGCCTACACCGCGCCATTCACGCTCTCGCGGACGACGACGGTCCGCGCGATCGCGACGGCCAGTGGCATGTCCAACAGCGCGGAGACGAGCGCCGCGTACACAATTCGCGCCGTGCCGCCCACGTTCAGTCCGGCGGCGGGCACGTACAATCAGCCGCAGACGGTCGCGCTCTCGTCGTCGACGAGCGGAGCGGCGATCTACTACACCACCGACGGCAGCACGCCCACGACGGCGTCGGCGCGCTACACGGGTCCCATCCCGGTCACACGGACCACGACGATCCGGGCGATTGCCACGGCGGCTGGACTCGCCGACAGCACCGTTGCGACGGCGGCGTATACGCTGCAGGCGGCGACGCCGACGTTCGATCCGCCGGGCGGTTCGTACCTGCTGCCGCAGTCCGTCTCCATCTCCGACGCGAGCCCGGGCGTGACGATCTACTACACGACCGACGGCACCACGCCGACCACGTCATCCACGCAGTACACCGGGCCGATCCTGGTGCTGGTCGGAACGACGACGGTGAAGGCGATTGCGGTCGCGCCGGGCTGGTCGCAGAGCGCGGTTGCCAGCGCGACCTACTCGATTCCCTTCTAACGCGACCGGGTAATTGCGAAATCGGGTCGGGTCATCGATGACCGGATACCGATTACGCAATCACCCGATCACCCAATTAGGGAGTTCTCTCCGCGGCGAATCTCCGGTCGAAAAGAAAAGAAGGGAAAGGCAAGGATATGGCCAGACACGTTGCATGGCCAACGCAGTGCGTTGCTGCCGCGCTGCTTTTCTTGGCGCCAGATTCGTTCGCGTCGGCTCAGACGCTGCAGTTCGGCACCCACAAGGATTACTCGACGGGCTACGGTCCCGGCTCGATGGCCGTCGGCGACGTCAACGGCGACGGACGCGTCGACCTCGCCGTCGCCGATGCATTCAGCGACCAGGTGGCCGTGCTGTTCGGCAACGGGGACGGCACCTTCACGCCGCCGCTCTGGATCTATCTCGGTCCGAGCAACAACCCGAGGTCCATCGCGATCGCCGACCTGAACCGCGACGGCAAAGCGGATCTCGCCGTCGCGAACGCGGCCGCGAACACGGTGGCCGTCATCTTCGGCAACGGCAACGGGACGTTTCAGCCGGCGGTGACCATCGCCGCGCCGGGAACGCCGGTGTCGCTGGCCGTCGGCGATTTCAACGGCGACGGGAATCCGGATCTCGTCCTGGCGAACTCGGCGGCGAGCACGCTGTCGGTGCTGCTCGGCAACGGTGACGGGACCTTCCAGGCGGCGCGGACGTTCACGGCCGACGCCGGTCCGGCGTTCGTCGCCGTCGCCGATCTCAATCGCGACAACAGGCCGGATCTCCTCGTCGCCAACAACAGCTCCGGCACGGTGTCGGTACTCCTGGGCAACGGCGACGGGACGTTCCAGGCGGCGCGGACCTTCGTCTCCGGCGCCGCGACGTCGTCGATCGGCGTGGGCGACTTCAACAACGACGGCATCACGGACGTCGCCGCGGCGAACAACGGCGCGAACAGCGTCGCCATCCTGCTCGGCAACGGCGACGGCACGCTGCAGGCGGCGCGATCGTTCACGATCGGCAACGGACCGAACGCGGTCGCCGTCGCGGACTTCAACCACGACGGCCGATCCGACGTGGCGGTCGCCTCGTATCAAGCGGGAACGTCGGCGGGCAAGTACGTCTCGGTGGCGTTCGGCAACGGCGACGGTACGTTCCAGGCGCCTCAGGCGTTCGCGGCGGGCGTGGAGAGCTTTGGCGTCTCCGCGGGCGATTTCAACGGAGACGGCCTGCCGGATCTCGCCGTGGCGAACTCGTTCTCGACGACGGTCTCGATCCTCCTCAACAAGGGTGACGGAACGTTCCCGGTTCCGGCGACCTATCCGACCGGCAGGGATCCGGAATCGATTGTCGCCGCCGACTTCAACCGCGACGGCAAGCTCGACGTCGCGACCGCGAACGCCGGATCGAACACCGTCTCGATTCTCCTCGGGAACGGCAACGGCACGTTCCAGAACCAGGTGTCCTACGCGGCGAACAGAGGCCCGACGTCCGTCGCGCTCGGCGATTTCAATCGCGACGGCATCGTCGATCTGGTCGTCACGAACTACGGCACGGCGGACTACTACAACGACGCC
>QHWR01000346.1 GCA_003223835.1 Acidobacteriota bacterium
CCCAGCCCCGCGTCCGCGTTCGAGAGCGACGCGCGGATCGTGACGTGTCCCGTCGCGGAGGAGTTCGGCGCCGGCGTGAACGCGAGGCCGGCGCTGGCTTGCGCGAACGTGATGAAGTCCCCGGCGGCGATCGCCGTCGACCCATCGTGCTGGAACAGCGTACCGCCGCTGATCGCGGTGACCTTGAAGTGCGTGACTTCCGCACCATCAGCCGCGTTGCGGCTGATGACCAACCCCGACGTCGTCTGCACGTTGACCGTCGTCGCGGCGTTGGTGATCGACGGCGTGTCGGCCACCGGGTTCACGACGACCGTGAAGGTCTGCGTGGCAGTGTGCGTTCCCGATCCACCCTCGTCGACGGTGACCTCGACGATCGCGCTGCCGCTGGCGTTCGCCTGCGGCGTGTACGTGAGCGACCCGGTCGCCGCCGGGTTCGTGTAGCTGACCGCCGGATCCGGGATCACCCCGGTGTTCAGAGACCGGGCTGTCACCGTCAGGGGCCCGCCGCTGCCACCCGCCGCGGGCGGGACTCGCGATCGGGGCGAGTGTCGGCGGTGGGCATGCGGCCGTCGTGAACGTCGTATCGGCGCCGTGCGTCGTGCCGGCGGCGTTCACGGCAACGGCGCGGAAGTAATACGGCGTGTCGCACGCCAGCCCCGTGATGCTGCCGCCGCCGATGGGGAGCGGCGTCATGCCGGCGCCGAGCGACTGGCTGGGCGTCTGCTGTCCGTAGCCCGGCGTCAATCCGTAATCGAAGTACGCGCTCGTCGGCAGGCCGTTTGGACTCGCCGTCCCGTTCAACGTCGCCGCAAATGGCGAGATCGGTGTGGCGGCGCCGGATGCGACGGTCGGAGCCCCGGTGACGCTGACCGGTACCGATTCCGTCTGGCCGTCCAGAGTGGCGCTGAGCGATGCGACGCCTGGCGTGGTTGCCGTGAACACATCGGTCGCCTGGCCCGACACCGTGCCGGATGACGGCGAGGCGAACGAGCCCAGCGGCGGCGTGAACGTGAAGAGGACATTCGTCCCGTCCGGGAGGGTCGCGCCGACGGACGTGGGCGGATTGTCCGAATTGAACGTGAGATCGGCAGTCGCCGCCGACGTACCGCCCGCAGAGATCGTCAGCGGCGCCGCGCTCGCGTGCAGCACGAGAAATGGTTCGACCGCCGATACCGGCACGCCCGACACGCCGTTGGCGGGCCCCGAGCATCCGGATCCGCTGCCAGGACCCGAGTTGCATCCCCACCAGTTCTTGGTGGCGGTGACCGTACTGACCGCGCTGTAGATCGCGCTGCCCGACGGCGCCGTGTTCGCGGCGATCCGGCTGCGATCGAGGATCGCCGTGCTGGCGCCGAACGGCACCGACACGCCGCCGCCTTCGACCGCGCTGCTGTTGCCGGCGACGGCGCTCCGCACGATCGACAGGGACGAGGCGTCGCCCACCATCATGACGCCGCCGCCGTCACTGGCGGAAGCCGTATTCGCCGCGATGGTGCTGCCGGTCGACGTCAGCGTGCAGAGCACGCACACGATCCCGCCGCCGTTCGATCCCGTGTTGCTCAGCACCCGGCTGTCCGCGAGCGTGAGGCTCGCCAGCTTCGCGACACCCAGCGCGGCGTCGAAGGACCCGATCGCCGCGATGCCGCCGCCCGGGTCTTCGGATCCGGCCTCGCCGGCCGAATCGTTGAGCGTCACGGTGCAGTTGTGCAGCACGACGGTCGCGCCGAGAATCCTGATGCCGCCGCCGAGCGAGAGCGTGCCGGCCGCCGACCCGTTTTGGATCGTGAGGTCGTTCAGCGTGACGGGAAATTCGCCCTGGATGTCGAGCACGCGGTCGATGTGGCCGCCGTCGATAGTCGACCCGTGGCCGTCGATCGTCAGCGCGCCGGTGATGTCGAGGTCGCCGCTGCCAGGTACGACCATGCCGTCCGGGTCGCGCGGCGTGATCGCCAACTTGTAGACGGCACCCGACGCGAGCACGATACGATCGGCGCCGCCATGCCCGTTGGCGGTGATGATCGCCTCGCGCAGCGAGCAATCGCTCCCGGGGCTGTCGGGGGTGCAGCTGCCGTTGTTGGTGTCGGCCGTCTTCGTGACGTAGTAGTCGTCCGCGCGCGCCGGCGCGGCGGAGGCCACGACACACAGACCCACGAGCACCCAGCTCACCGCGCGGCCCATCTAGTTGCGGCTCGGGAAAATGCCTTCGAGCGCGATGCAGTAGTTCATGCCGAGGAACGGATTATGGATATCGACCGGTTGGCCGCTTCCCCCAGGGCCCGTGGCGGTGGGCAGGCCGGCGATCCCAAAGGCCGAACTGTCCATCTTGGCGTTCTGAGTGGGACCCTTGTCGCTGTACGGCGCCGTGACGCCTGCCGCCTCCTTCGCCAGGACGTGACCGACGGGCGTCCGCGTATTGCCGGCCTCGTCGCGGACATTCGCCGCGATTGCGACGCTGCTGATGTCGATCGCGTGCGTATGTGCCGGCATATTGGTGATGTTGAGCGTCACCGTCGGGGCCCCCGCGACCTCTCCGAGCGTGACGGCCGATAACCCCGGGCCCTGTCCTACGCCGACGGGGACGCGCCCCCGCAGGTCGGGGAGCGCGAAGGTCGTCTGGCCGTTTCCGCCGAACGTCGTGCCGAGCAGCGAGAACAGCGCCGTATTCTGCGCGATCGACATGATCTGTCCGTTGCAGAACGCCCATCCGCGCGGCGCGAAATTGTAGGGAAACAGAGCGATCATCCCGAGAAACGGTTGCGACATGGCTCAGGTCCTCCGGTGACCGGACGCCGTCGTGTGACGGTTGAAACAGGCCTGGTAAACGGCACGCGGACGGTTCTTCGGTCCGATCGGCGAAACGAACAGATCGAGGGCCCCGAGCCGCGGGTGACTGAAAACGTGCGTGCCGTACCCGAGCGCGGTGCGCGGCGGCGCGTGGAAGATCAGGGAAAACTGCTCGACGCCGCGCACGACCGGGCGCTCGGCCACCTCCGCGAGCGTCAGGGTGTAGCGTTCGTTCGCGGCGGATCGCACGGCGAACGTGTCGCCGACATGGGGGCGAAAATGCGCCGGGGTGACGTCGCGAAGCGACGCCGGCCGGCCGGCGGGAGCCTGCGACACGCCGCCGCGGTCGCCGGCGGCCGCCGCCATCGAAGGCGCAGCGATATCCAGGCAGGTGCCGACACCCGCACAGCCGAGCGCCTTGAGAAAAGCTGCGCGCGAAATCTTCACAAGTGTTTTATCGATGCCGTCGGATTGGAGCGCGTCAGCGTATCACACTCGAGCGCGCCGGCGCGCTTCCAATCGCTCGTACAATTCCGTAAGTCTGCCGGCTGCCGCGCGGATCGCCTCCGTCGCGATCGTCGCAGGGCTGGGTGAAAACGGCAGCGACGGCGTCTTCGCGTCGAAACGGGCGGCGTGTTCCAACGTGCGGCGCATGTCGTCCCGGTCCGACAGATCGCACCACTCGAGGAGCTGCCGTACGGCGGCGCCCGGCAGCTCGGTGTAGTTGACGAGCGTCACGCGTCCCGCCTCGGCCTGCGCGAGCCCCGCCGCCAGGATCCACTCGAGGACTCGCGCGTACTGATCCTCACGCGTCAAGGCGGACAGCGTCCCGACGTCGATCCCGGTGATTCTCGAGTCGAGGACTCCGGGAAGCATATACATGCCGGGCATGCGGAGCTGCGACGCGAGGACTTCGGCGGGATCGCGATACAGGAACAGGCAGGGCACGCCCGGAAACGCGCGCTGGACGAGCGCCAGGTGCGCGATGTGCCACGCATCGAACTTGACGAAGACGTACCGGTCGTCCGCTCGCCGGGGCTGGGCGAGCGCGCTGACGAGCGCCCGCAGCCAGTCGACCCGCTCCGCGTCCGGCGCCGCGGCGGACAGGACGTGATCGATCGGCGGCGCTTCCGAAATCGCGATCGTCTGGGGCAGCGCCGCGGCCAGCTGTGCATACAACGTCGAGCCGCAGCGCGAGCAGTGAAAGATGAACGCCGTCGGGGCGAGTCCGGGTCGGAGGCGCTCGGCCTCGACCAGCGCATCGATCGCCGTCTCGTGCGCGAAGAGCTGATTGAACGGCTTCCGCAGACACGCGTCGATCGTTAGCGCGAAAAAGGGCGCGGTGAATCGCTCCGCGCCGAGATGACACCAGTCCACGCGCGGCGGCACTTCGCCGGCGCGCACGCGGTACGGCACCCACCCGGCGAGGGCGTCTGTCGCGCTCACGCCCGCTCCTCCCGCCGCCGCCGGCCCGCATCCCGCATCGCGGTCTCGATCTCGCCCGCCGTGACGTGGAAGCCCGCCGCCGCGGCGGTTTCGATCGCGTGGGCGATGAACGCGCCGCGTTCGTCGTGCTCGAGCAATTGCCGCTGCAGCGATCCGTCGCGCAGCACGAGGTCGCGGAACCGCTCGAGATCCGAGCGCCGATCTGCCGGCGCCGCCGCGGGCCCCTCGACAGGCCTCGGGGCGGGCCCGTGATCGCCGCGTGCCAGCGCCGTCTCGAGCCATGGATTGACGACCGCGTCGACCACCAGGTGAATGCGATCCGTCGCGCCGCGGTTGGCGACCGCATGCGGATCGGACAGCCGCAGATACCAGCACTCCCCCTCGTCGAGCCTCACGCGCGTGCCGTTGAGGAGGAACTCCACCTGAGGGTTCGTCGCCACGACGATGTGCAGCCGCGCCCGGCCGTGCTCGACGTCGAGATCGAGATCGCTGTGGGGCTTGATCTCGGAACCAGGCGTCAGCTTCATCACGCGGACGGCCTGCAGCGGGCACTCGAAGGCCGAGAGCGCCCGCTGAAAGGCCGGACACCTCGCCAGCAGCGGCGTATCGGTGAACGTGTCGCACCCCGGATCCGAATAGATCATCGCGATCGGATGCGTCGCCCTGGCGGGAGCCCGCAGCGGCAGCACGGTCCACGTGCCGCTGTAATTGCGGGGGACGAAATGATCGACCCAGTCCGATGCCGCAAGCCGCGCGAGATCGCCTCGCATCGCCGCCGCGTCGAAGCGAAGACCGAGCCTGATGCGATCGCTCACGGCGCGGGCGCGCCGGCCTCGGGCCGGCTGAAACAGGCTTCGTACACGATCCGCTCCGCGTTCGACCCGATCACCGGCACGATGAACAGGACGAACGAGCCGAGCGCGTCATGATGAAGGAGATAGGATCCCTGAGGCAGCATCGGACTCGCCGGTCCGTGCAGGAACACCGAGAAGCGATCAATCCCGCGGCGCGATCGCCGATCGGTGACCTCCGCAATCCGCAGCGGCACGTGACCGTCGGCAAGATCGATGCGCAGGGCCGTTCCGAGGTGCGCGCGGAAGGCGGCGGGTTCGGCCGGCAGCGGCGCCGCGCGCCACGCCATCGCGGCGTGCGTATCGGACTCCCCCGTCGTGCGGAAACGCAGCCGCTCGTAGAACGCGCGCGCCCGCACGTTCCCGCGGAGGACCTCGAGGCGCATCGGCCGCTCCTCGATCGCCGCTTCCTGCTGCAGATCGCGAAGGATCAGGGTGCCGGTGCCCTGCCGCCGCGCGCCGGGCAGCAGCGCGATGTCGACGAGGTGCAGCTCGGATCCGCTGCGGTCGACGATCAGCCACCCGATCGGCGTGTCACCGCGCAGGATCAGCCGCTCGTCGGCGTGGGGAAACCGCTCGCGGTAGCTCTGCCGCTGCGCATCGAGCTGCTGGCGGAGGATGCGCGTGCGCAGCT
>QHWR01000099.1:0-363 GCA_003223835.1 Acidobacteriota bacterium
CGAGCGCATGTTCGGCGCGCGGCTGCGCGTGACCCGGACGGCCACATCCCAGACGGCGACCGCGTACACGCGGACGACCACGCTGGCCTTCGACGACATCACGAAGGTGACGCTCATGTTTCCCCCGTTCGTGGTCGACGGGCGCATGGGATGGTCGGGGAATACGTCGGACGACGGGTTCCCGCTCATGCACTTCGCGCTGCGCGATCACGGTGACGGCGATCGTCTCCTCACCCTGTCGGTGCCGCACGAATCGTTTCCCAAGCCGGGCGACGGAACGCCGGAGTCTTCCACCGTGTCTTCGAATGAAGGAGACAACGGTCTGACGCAGCGGCTGTCGAAGGGTGCACGGCTCCACTTGCT
>QHWR01000099.1:370-26883 GCA_003223835.1 Acidobacteriota bacterium
CGTCTCGCTCGATTTCGAAAAGATGACGGCGAGCCGCGAGTTCCACGAGCGGGACGTCGTCATGCACCCGCTCTCGTTCGAGGAGCTGCGGTGGGCGTTCGACGGCGTCCCGGGAGCGGTGTTGCCGCAGGACCGCGAGATCACGATCGAGTTCCTGCCGCCGCCCCCGGACGCGGCGCCAGTTCAGAACCCGCCCTCGCCACCCGCGCAGGCGCCGCCGCCCGACACGGAGATTTATCTCGCGCCGCTGACCGTGCGCGGCGATCGCGTCGAGATCGGCGCGCCGCGCAACATCTCGAACAGTCCGGGGTACGACAACCAGCCGTCGTTCACGCCGGACGGCGCCGGGATCCTCTTTACGTCGGTCCGCGGCGGCGGCACGCAGTCCGACATCTATCGATACGACGTCGCGGGCGGACGCGTGGTGCAGATCACGAACACGCCCGAGAGCGAGTACTCGCCGACTGTGACGCCCGCCGGAGACGTGAGCGTCGTCCGTGTGGAAGCCGATCGGACGCAGCGCCTCTGGCAATTCACAATCGACGGCGGCAACCCGCGCGTCGTGCTCGAGAACGTGAAGCCGGTCGGCTATCACACGTGGATCGACGAACACACGCTGGCGCTGTTCGTGCTCGGAGAGCCCGCAACGCTGCAGATCGCGGACACGCGGACCGGCACGGCCCGGGTCGTCGCCAGAAACATCGGACGATCGTTGAGAACCATCCCGGGGGGCCGGACGATCGGTTTCGTGCAGCGCCTCCGCACGGGCGACACGGTGTCGCTCGAAATTGACGCGCTCGATGCGGCGAGCGGCGCCGTCACCGAGCTCGTGCAGGCGCCGGACGGCGCCACCGAGGCGGACTGCGCGTGGACGCCCGATGGCCTCTTGTTGCTCGCGTTTCGCGACCGTCTCTACGGCTGGCGTCGCGGCTGGGCCGCGATGCGCGAGTTGGCCGCGCTCGACGCTGTCGGGTTGCACGGCGTCACGCGGCTGGCGGTCAGCCCCAAAGGGGACGCGCTCGCCATCGTCGCCGCCCCCGGTCGCCCTTAAGCTCTGCCGTAGCAGACGGTTGGCGAATCCAAAGGTATACTGGCCCGGGGCAACCTTCGGATGACCTTACCGGGATTCGGGCCGCTCGTGCTGCTCGTCGAAGACGATCGCGAAGGCCGCCGGTTGTTCGCGACATGGCTGGTGGATGCCGGCTTTCGCGTCGCGGAGGCGCACAACGGCCTGCAGGCGCTCGAGCGCGCGTTCGACTCGACGCCGGATGCGGTCGTGACCGACCTCAACATTCCCGGGATAGACGGATACGAGTTGACGAAACGGCTGAGGAACGACCCGCGCACGAGCCGCGTGCCGATCATCGCCGTCACCGGCTACGGTCCGTTCACGCAGGATCCGGCGCGCGCCGACCGCGCGGGCTGCGACGCCGTGCTGCCGAAACCGTGCTCGGCCGACGATCTGGAGACGACGATTCGAACGCTGCTCGACGAGACCGCTCGCCGTCACGTCACGCATGAATGAGCGCCTGCTGATCCTGCTCGTCGAGGACTACGAAGACGCGCGGGAGATGTACCGCGATTATCTGGAATTCTCGGGCTTCCGCGTCGAGACCGCCGGCGACGGCCAGACGGCGATCCTGAAAGCGCGCGAGCACCGCCCGGATTTGATCCTGATGGACTTGTCGCTGCCCGGCATGGACGGCTGGGAGGCGACGCGCTGCTTGAAATCGGATCCCGACACGGCGGCGTTGACGATCGTGGCGCTCAGCGCGCACGCGCCGTCGGCGGAAGGGGACCGCGCGCGCAAGGCCGGCTGCGACGGTTTCATCGCCAAACCGTGTCTGCCGCCGGATCTCATCCTGCAGATGGCGCCGTATCTGTCCGCCGCGCGTGCCGACGCAGCCGACGCAGCCGATGCCGCCGCCGGCCGCGGACCAGATTCACCGAAACGATAAGGCGTGCTCCTGTTCGCGCTCGCGTTCCCGAGAGACCCGGTCGAAGATGCGCCGGTCATCCTCGTGGTCGAGGACCACGCGGACACTCGCGCGATGTACGTCGAGTTCCTCTCGTTGTATTACCGCGTCGAGCAGGCGCCGACCGCACACGCGGCGCTCGAGGCGGCGGCGAAACGTCCCCCCGCGCTGCTCGTCACGGATCTCTCGCTGCCCGGCATGGACGGCTTCGAACTGGTCGAGCGCCTCCGTGCGCGCGAGGAAACGAGGCGGGTGCCGGTGATCTGCCTGAGCGGCTACGGCGACGAAACGTTTCTCGAACGCGCTCGAACGCTGCGAATCGAGCGCGTCCTCCTTAAGCCCTGCCTGCCCGACGATCTCGTCACGGAGGTTGACCGCGTGCTGCGCGAAGCTGAGACGGGGGGACGCTGACGTGCCCCGCGTGATGATTGTGGAGGACGACCGCGACACGCGGGAGATGCTCGGGCGATTCCTCGAGCTGGAAGGATTCGAGGTCCAGACCGCCGCGAACGGGCGCCAGGCGCTCGACACGCTCGCCGCCGGTCCGCCCGCGTGCGTCATCGTGCTGGATCTGATGATGCCGGTGATGGACGGCTGGCAGTTTCGCGACGCGCAGGCGCGCGATCCGCGGCTCTCGTCGATCCCGGTGGTGGTCGTCACCGCCGCCGGCTCGCGCGAGCACGTCGCCCCGATCGACGCGCACGCGTGGTTCTCGAAACCCCTGGACCTCGAGCGCGTGCTGCAGACAATCGACGGTCTCTGCCCGCGCGACTAACCCAAGCACCCGTGAACCCGTGAACCCGTGAACCCGTGAACCCGTGAACCGGTGAGCGTTACATCCGCGGCGGTTTTGCGGCCGCGTTCGCGGCGGACGCGGCCGCCGCGGCACGCGCCTTCAGCCGCGCCAGGCGATCCGCGAGCCGGGCGGCCAGCCGATCGTCGATCCCGTACACGTCGCTTCGGAACTGCACGAGCCCGTCCGGCGTGACGCGCGCCGTCCAGTACCCCAGATACACCGGGATCGGCGAACGCAGCTTCACGGTCCTCTCTTCGCCGGCGTGCATGGCGGCGTCGATCCGCTCCGGCGTCCACTCGGGCTGATCGCGCAGCACGTACTCGGCGAGCGCTTTCGGCTGCTCGAGCCGGACGCAGCCGTGGCTGAACGAGCGTGTCGCGCGGGCGAACAGCGATTCCGCCGGCGTGTCGTGGAAGTACACGTTGTACTGGTTGGGGAACATGAACTTGACGAGCCCGAGCGAGTTCGCCGTGCCGGGCTTCTGGCGGAACCGATACTTCGCGGGCTCGTTGAGATCGATCGTCTGCGGATCGACGCGATTCCCGCTCGCGTCGATCACTTCCATGTTCGTGCGCTCGAGAAAGCCGGGGTCGCGCATGACCGCCGGCAGCGTCTCTTTTTCGACGATGCTCGGCGGGACGTTCCAGTAGGGACTGAAGATCACGTGCGTCATCTCGTCGGAGAAAATCGGCGTCGGCGTATCCTTCTTGCCGACGACGACGCGCATCGCGACGGGCACGCGCGCGCGATCCCAGACCTCGAGGCGATATTCCGGGATGTTGACGAGGATGTGGCGGTCGCCGAGCTCGCGCGGCAGCCAGCGCCACCGTTCGAGGTTGAGTTGCAGCTGCTGAATCCGCGTCTCGACGGGAACGTTCATCTCGTGCAGGACGGCGGCGCCCAGCGTCCCGTCCGGTTCCAATCCGTGGCGCCGTTGAAATCGCCTGACCGCTTCCTCGAGCGCCGGCCCGTATGCGGTATCCGCGTCGTTCACCTGTCCCGTGTAGTCGTCCGTGACGGCGAGCCGCTTGGCGACGATGGGGATTGCGGGGTTCCGCTGTCCCGGCTTGACGCGCACATCGTCGGGTACGCGCGGCCAGCCCCCGTGCGCGGCGATGTCGCGGTAACGTGAGAGCGCGTTGCGCAGCCCGGCATACTCCGGATCGCGCGACGTCAGCTCCTGCAGCGACTTCGCGACGCGGTTCTGCCGCAGCGCGTCTTCGAGGTGACGCCTCGCGTCGAACGGTTCGGGTTTGATCTGCCAGGCGGGATCCGCGTGCGAAAGATCCGAGAGGCCGTCGGCGAGGTCCGACGAGTACTGCAGATACAGGTACGTGAGCCACACGTCCAGGGCGACCGCCTCGGATTCGTTGAACCCCTTCTTCGTCACGAACCCGCGCGACGCTTCGTCGCGGCGCGCGGCGAGCGTGGACGCGCCGTAGAGCGACGGGTCCAGCCCTTCGCGGTCGGCGTGTTGCAGCGCGTCCACCAACTCGTTCAACTGAGGACGCGCGCTCGTCTCGTCAATCCACGCCGGCTCGAAGTTGCGCGCCTGATAGAATTCGCGCGCCTGCCGCCAGAGACGCTCTCCTTCTTTATCGGCGCTGACGAACACGGGGCGGCCGTGCGCGGCGTTTTGCAGCGCGTTGCGGACGGCCGTTCGCCGCTCCTCGTTTTGTGCGGTGCCGCCGGCGCCGCGGCCGCAGCCGGCCAGGGCGAGCGCCGCCAGCACAACCATTCCCATCGCCGCCCGTCCGGTCGTCATGGTTCCCCCGCCGGCAGATACAGCAAGGCCGGTGCCCGGACGAGTTGGGCCGCCGAGGGCCGGAACACCACGGGCGGCACCTTTGCTTGACGGACGATCATGAAACGCAGCGCCGCGCCGCGCGCGAATGTGAAGCGCGCTACTCACACCGCGGACCGGCGGCCGCGCCGGCAGTCGGCACGCGCATGGGCGCCGCCAGACGATCCGAATATCGCCGCGGCCGGGTTCCTCCACGACATGGCGCTGCTGCAGCGGACGGAGCGCAGCCGTTTCGGCTACAAACGCGCGGCGAAAATGGTGGCGGCGGGGATCGACCGATCGGTGCGCGAACTGATCGCGGAAGGGACGCTGCGCGACGTCCCGTACATCGGGCCCGCCACCGAGCGGATCATCGCGGAATTGATCGCGTCGGGCGGCTCGGCGATCGTCGCCGACGCGGTCGCGGCGTCCACCGCACGCGGCGAAGTGGAAAAGCGGCAGGCGTTCCGCCGCGCCTACCTGAGCCGCTACGCGATGCGGCAGGCGCTGGACGCGCCGTTCGCCGAATCGATCGTCTCACGCGCCACATACCGCGGCGATCTCCAGATGCACTCCACGTGGAGCGACGGCGTCGAGTCGATCGCCTCGCTGGCGGACGCGGCGATCGCCCTCGGGTATACGCGCATCGGCGTCACGGACCATTCTTACGGCCTGCCGATCGCCGGCGGGATGAGCATGGCCTCGGCGGCGCGGCAGCACCGCGAGATCGACGCCGTCAACGAACAGTTCGGCGGCCGCTTGCGCGTGTACAAGGGCATCGAGGCGAACATCCTGGCCGACGGCTCGCTCGATCTCTCGCGCGACGAACGTCGCGTGTTCGAATACGTGATCGCGTCTCCGCATTCGCTTCTGCGGCGGTCGAACGACCAGACCGCGCGGATAATCGGAGCGGTGCGGGAGCCCGGGGTCGCCATCCTCGGCCATCCTCAGGGCCGGATGTACAACAGCCGGCCCGGCGTGCGGGCCGACTGGCGCCGTGTGTTCCGCGAAGCGGCGTCACGCCGCGTGGCGATCGAGCTGGACGGCAACTGGCACCGCCAGGACATCGATTTCGAGCTGGCGCGCGTCGCGCTGGACGAAGGATGCCTGTTCGCGCTCGACAGCGACGCGCACAGCCTCGGCGAGCTGCCGTTCACCGACTACGCCATCGCGCACGCGCGCATCGCCGGCATCCCGGCAAACCGGGTCGTCAATTGCTGGGACGCGAAGACGTTCGATCGGTGGTTGAGTGAACGGCGGCGATAGAGGTCAACTCCGCTGACTCTTGATCGCCTGCGCGTACCGCGACGCGAGCGGGTGACCGATTCGCTCTTCGATGAACCGCGACGCGGCGACGACCGCGTCGAGCGCGACCCCGGTCTCGACGCCGAGCCCGTCGAGCATGTAGAGCAGATCCTCGGTCGCGAGATTCCCCGTCGCCCCCGGCGCGTAGGGGCACCCGCCGAGCCCGCCGGCGGACGCGTCGAACGCCGCGACGCCGAGATCGAGCGCGGCGAGGACGTTCGCCAGCGCCGTCCCGCGCGTGTCGTGAAAGTGCAGCGCGATTTTCTCGAGCGGCACGCGCGCCGCGACCGCTCCCACGACCCGCGGCACCTGTCCCGGGTGCGCGATCCCGATCGTGTCGCTGACCGAGACTTCGTACGCGCCCATCTCGACGAGCGCGGCCGAGACGTCCGCGACGCGCGCCGGATCGACCGTTCCTTCGAACGGACACCCGAACGCCGTCGAAACGTACGCCCGTACGGGCAGCGCGAGCGCCCGCGCGCGTTCGCACACGGACTTGTACGTGATGAGCGATTCCTCGATCGTCTGATTGATGTTGCGGCGGCTGAACGACTCGGACGCCGCCGCGAAGATCGCGACTTCGTCAACCGCGGCGGCGACGGCACGCTCGAGGCCCGCCACGTTCGGGACGAGGGCGGTGTAGCGCGTCCCGCGACGGCGGGTGATGCGGGCGAAGACGTCGGCCGCATCCGCCATCTGCGGCACCCACTTCGGGCTGACGAAGGCCGACACTTCGATCGCCTGATACCCGGCGGCGCTCAGACGATCCACGAACCGTTCTGCAAGCCGTCCCGGGGGCCGACTTCCACGATCCTGACGCGGCGCGGCACGTTCATTCGAGATCGATGAGACTGGCGCCCGGCTGCACCAGATCCCCCTCGCGGCAGTGGATCGCGCGGACGACGCCGTCGCCCGCGGCGCGCAGCGGCAGCTCCATTTTCATGGCTTCGAGCACGAGCAGCGTCTGGCCGCGCGCCACGCGGTCACCCGGTTTGACGTGGATGGCGAGAACAGTAGCCGGCATCGGCGCGGTCAGCGGACCATGATGGTGGGCGCTCCGCCTCCGCGCGGCGGCCTCGGCCTCGATGCTGAACTCGAAGACGCGGCCGTCATGAAACACCCACCGCGTCTCTCCCTGGGCGGCGACGAATGCACGGTGCACGCGGTCGCCCGTCCGCAGCACGACTTCGCCGTCGTGGCTGGTCGCGCCAGAGGCATTCGATACGGACGCGACGGCATCGGCATCGGCATCATGCACCACGATCGATCCGTCGCCGGCGACGGCGACGCGCCAGGTTCGATCCTGCCAGCTCACGGTGACGACCCGTCCGCCCATCGTCAGCGTCCCCATTGCCCGAGCGTTGTCCACGGATCGGCCGCGGACCGCGCCGGAGGACCGCCTGTCGTTGCCGCCGCCGCAGGGGTTTCATCGAACATCGCCGCCGCGGCGATCGCCGTCGCCGGCGGAGGAGCGTCGTCGCGCAATTCGTCCAGATGCGCGTCGATGAAGCCCGTGTGCAGATCTCCGGCGCGGAACGCCGGGTGGTCGAGCAACCGCCGCATGAACGCGACGTTCGTCCGGACGCCGAGCACCGGAAACGATCGGAGCGCCATGCTCGCTCGCGCGATCGCCGCCTCCCGCGATTCCCCGGACGCGATCAGTTTCGCGAGCAGCGGATCGTAATGGACGGGGACGGCGCTCCCTTCCTCCACGCCGCCGTCCACGCGGATGCCGGGTCCGGACGGCTCGCGGTAGAGCAGCAGCGGCCCCGCCTGCGGCAGGAAGTCGTGGTCGGGGTCTTCGGCATAGACGCGGCACTCGATCGCATGGCCGCGCTGGGTGAGCGCCGCCTGCGTCCACGGCAGCGGCGCGCCCGTCGCGACCGCGATCTGCGCGCGCACGAGGTCGGTTCCGGTCACGGCTTCGGTGACCGGATGCTCGACCTGCAAGCGCGTGTTCATCTCGAGAAAATAGAACCGGGCGTCATCGCCGGTGCCTTCCACGAGGAACTCGATCGTGCCGGCATTGCGATACTCCGCCGCGCGCGCGGCGGCCACCGCCGCGCTCCCCATCCGGGAGCGCAAGCCGGGTGTGATCGCGGCCGACGGCGACTCTTCGATCACTTTCTGATGACGGCGCTGGATCGAGCACTCGCGCTCGAACAGGTGCACCACGTGACCCTCGTCGTCCGCGAATACCTGCATCTCGACGTGGCGCGGACGCTCGATCAACCGCTCGACGTACAGCGTGCCGTCGCCGAACGCGGCGACCGCTTCGCGCCGCGCCGCCGGCACCGCCTCGGCGAGGTCGCCCTCGGTGCGCACCGTGCGCATGCCCTTGCCCCCGCCTCCAGCCGACGGTTTGACGAGCACCGGAAAACCGAGCGACGTCGCCGCCGCTCGAAGACCAGCGTCCGACTGATCCGCGGGCGTACGGCCGGGCACGACGGGAACCCCGGCCTTCTGCATCAGCTCTCGCGCGGCGATCTTCGATCCCATGCGCGCGATGACGTCGCCGGGTGGGCCGACGAACGTCAGCTTCGCCGCCGCGCACGCGCGCGGGAACGCCGCGTTTTCCGAAAGGAATCCGTAACCCGGGTGGATGGCGTCCGCGCCGGCGCGGCGCGCCGCGTCGAGGATCGCATCGATATTCAGATAACTCTCGGCGGCCGGGGCGGCGCCAATCCTCACGGCGGCGTCCGCCGCGCGAACGTGCGGCGCCGCAGCGTCGGCATCGGAGAACACCGCCACCGCTTCGATGCCCAGTTCACGGCAGGCGCGGATGATCCGCAGCGCGATTTCGCCGCGGTTTGCGATCAGGAGACGGCGGATCGGTGTCACGAGTGCCAGGACGGCTTGCGCTTCTCGAGAAAGGCCCGCATGCCGTCCTGACCTTCCGGCGAGACGCGCTGCCGCGCGATCGTCTGGGCGGTGAGGTCGGTCACGTCCGCGACGGGCCGTCCCGCGACGGACGCAATCAGCTGCTTTGCCGCGGCGACCGCGGTCGGGCCGCTCGTGAGCAGCTCGCGCAGGTAGCCGTCCACGACAGCATCCAGCTCCGCTTCGGGCGCGACCGCATGGACCAGCCCGATCTCACGCGCGCGCTGCGCCGTGAACCGCGCGCCGGTCAGGAACAACTCACGCGCCGCCGAGCGGCCGATTTTCGCGATCGCATACATCGCCGGCCGCGACCACGATATCGCAGACGGCGGCGAGCCCCGCGCCACCACCGAGCGCCGCCCCGTGAATCCGGCCGATGAGCGGCAGCGGCAGCCGATCGAGCGCCTCGAACATCCGCGCCGCGGCCCGCGCGTCGCGCACGTTCTCGTCGTGCGTGTAAGCGACCGCCTTCGACATCCACGTCAGGTCGGCGCCCGCGCAGAAGGTCCGCCCCGCGCCCGCGAGCACCGCCACGCGCGCCGGACCGCCGCTCGTCACCGACTCGGCCCACGCCGTCAACTCCGCGATCAGCGCCTCGTTGAAGGCGTTGCGCACGTCCGGCCGGTCGAGGGTGACGCGGATGACGGGGCCGTCCGTTGTGATTTCGAGATGGGTCATCTGATGGCGCCACGGCGACCGTCGACGTTCGTAGCGCAGGCCTTGAGGCCTGCTCGTGAATGTTACATCCGGAAGATGCCAAACTTGGCGTCTGGAATGGGTGCGTTGAACGCCGCCGAGAGTCCCAGCGCCAGCGCCTGGCGCGTCTCGGCGGGATCGAGAATCCCGTCGTCCCACAGGCGGGCCGTGGAGTAATAAGGAGAGCCCTCGCGTTCGTACTTTTCGAGGATGGGGGCGCGAATCGAGTTCTCTTCGTCGGCGCTCAGCGCCTTCCCCTCGCGCGCGAGCTGGTCGCGCTTGACCGTCGTCAGGACGCCGGCCGCCTGCTCGCCCCCCATCACGGAAATGCGCGCGTTGGGCCACATCCAGAGCAGCCGCGGCTCGTACGCGCGGCCGCACATGCCGTAGTTCCCCGCCCCGAACGACCCGCCGATGATCACGGTGAATTTGGGGACGACTGAATTCGCGACGGCGTGCACCATCTTGGCGCCGTCCTTCGCGATGCCCGCGCGTTCGTATTGCCGGCCGACGATGAAGCCGGTGATGTTCTGGAGGAAGAGCAACGGCACGCCGCGAAGGTTGCACAGCTCCATGAAGTGCGTGGCCTTCAGCGCCGATTCCGAGAAGAGCACGCCGTTGTTCGCCAGGATGCCGACCAGAAAGCCGTGGAGCCGCGCGAACCCGGTCACCAGCGTCGTGCCATAGCGCTCCTTGAATTCGTCGAATCGGGACCCGTCCACGAGCCGCGCCACGATCTCGCGTACTTCATACGGCTTGCGTGTGTCCACGTTGACGATCCCGTAGAGCTCCTGCGGATCGTACGCGGGATCTTCCGGCGACGTGAGATCGACCGGCAGGCGCTTGACCGTGTGCAGCGTGCTGACGACGGTTCGCGCCAGCTGGAGCGCGTGCTCATCATCTTCAGCGAAGTAGTCCGCGACGCCCGAGATGCGCGTGTGGACGTCAGCGCCGCCCAGCTCTTCCGCGGTGACCTCCTCCCCGGTCGCGGCCTTCACCAGCGGCGGCCCACCGAGAAAAATCGTCCCGGTCCCTTTGACGATGATCGTTTCATCCGACATCGCCGGGACGTAAGCGCCTCCGGCTGTGCAAGATCCCATCACGACCGCGATTTGCGGGATGCGTTCGGCGGACATTCGCGCCTGATTGAAGAAGATGCGGCCGAAATGCTCGCGGTCGGGAAAGACCTCGTCCTGCAGGGGGAGAAACGCTCCGCCCGAATCAACCAGATACACGCACGGCAGATGATTCTGCAGCGCGACGTCCTGGGCGCGGACGTGCTTTTTGACGGTCAGCGGAAAGTAAGTGCCCCCCTTGACCGTCGCGTCGTTGGCGACGACGACGACCTCGCGTCCCGAGACGCGGCCGATGCCGGTGACGATGCCGGCCCCCGGCGCCTCGTTGTCGTAGAGGTCCCACGCCGCGAGCGGCGACAGCTCCAGAAAAGGCGATCCCGGGTCGAGCAGGCGATCGATTCGTTCGCGGACCGGAAGCTTGCCCTGCTCGCGATGGCGCTGCACGTAGCGCGGGCCGCCGCCCTGGCGCGCGGCCGCGAGCCGCTCGCGCAGCTCCGCCACGAGCGTGGTCAGGCGGTCGCGGTTCCGTCGGAAAACGTCGCTGGCGGGATCGATGTGCGACTCGAGTCGATCCATTACCAGCCGCAGCAGTCGGTCTTATACCCGCAGGCAGGGCACCGCCAGACGGCGTGCATCCGGAACATTTCCGCGCCGCATCGTTCGCAGATCACTTTGTCGCTGGATTCGGCAGCCGAGCGCCGCGTGGGCGGCACGGGGGCCGGCGATGGGTTCGTCGGCTCTGACATCGCACGCGATTATAGCGGACACATCCTGGAGGCCCGCGAAGCCATTGAAAACACGACCGTTCTTGTATGAATTTCCAACAGACGTCAACATATGGACACCGCGCCGCAGTTCTGTATAATTTCACTGGCCGCCGGCGCGAGTCGTTGTCTCGCGATAAGGCACGAGCTGAGCGGCGGGTGCTCCCATGACCACCAAGAAAAAATACCGGGTCCTGGCCATCGACGACGAGCCCGCGATGATCGAGTGGTTGAAGATCCTCCTCGAGCACGAAGGCTACGACGTCCGGACCGCGATGATCGGGACGCGCGGCGAAGAGATTTTCAAGTCCTGGAAGCCGGACGTGGTCGTCACCGATATGATGCTGCCCGACGCGGACGGGCTGGAGCTGCTCCGCAAGTTCAAGCAGACGCACGCCGACACCGAGGTCATCGTGGTGACGGGACACGGGAGCGTCCCGAAGGCCGTCGAGGCGATGAAAGCGGGGGCGCACAGCTTCGTGGAGAAACCCATCGAACCGGACACGCTCCTGGCGATGCTCGAGCGCGCGATCGAACGCCGGGATCTCGTCGGCGAGAACCTGTTGCTCAAACAGAAGCTCGAGGGGCAGTTTCGCTTCGGCAACATCATCGGCAAGAGCAAGAAGATGCACGAGGTGCTCGAACTGGTGGAGAGCGTCGCGGGCAGCGACGCCAACATCCTCATTCAGGGAGAGAACGGCACCGGCAAGGAACTGATCGCCAACGCGATTCACTACAACAGCAAGCGGGCGAAGGGTCCCTTCATCAAGATCAACTGCGCGGCGATCCCCAAGGACCTCATCGAGTCGGAGCTGTTCGGCTACAAGAAAGGCGCATTCACCGGGGCCGCCACGGACAAGGAAGGCCTGTTCGAGATGGCGGAGGGGGGCTCGCTTCTGCTCGACGAGATCGGCGAGATGCCGCCGTACCTGCAGACGAAACTCCTACGCGTGCTGCAGGAACGCGAGTACCGCCCGATCGGCAGCGACCGGATCGTCCGGGTCGACTTCCGGCTCATCTGCGCGACGAACATCGATCTCGACGCGGCGCTCCGCGACGGCAAGCTGCGCGAAGATCTGTATTTCCGCATCAACACGATTACGCTGCGGGTGCCGCCGCTGCGCGAGCGGACCGAAGACATCCCGCTCCTCTGCGAGCACTTCCTCGAGAAATACCGCCAGCGTCACCAGCGCAACGTGAAGTCGATCGCGCCGGCCGCCTATCACGTGTTGATTCGCCACCGCTGGCCCGGGAACGTCCGCGAGCTGGAAAACGTGATCGAACGCGGCGTCCTCGTCGCGAAGGGACCCGAGATCACCGTGAATGATTTACCTGAGTCGTTGCGCACCGAGAACGCGACGACGACGGAGTTCGTGATCCCGCCGCATCGCACGCTCGCGGAAATCGAGAAAATGGCCATCCTGCAGACCCTTCAGCGGACGAACTGGAACAAGCAGGAGGCCGCGCAGATCCTGGGCCTCTACCGTCCGACGTTGTACAGCAAGATGAAGAAGCACGACATCCAGGATTCGGGGAAAGGCGGCGCGCGCAGAGCGGTCAGTACTACCCAGTAGAGCATTACCTCAGCTGTTCTTGTCCCTTTCCGCCTTCCTGCTTCCCTTTTTCCGTCTTTATCCCGTGGCATACCGTTTGGATAGTCGAGATCGATTGAACGCGCGGGGCCGGGCCCTGCGGTTGCCATCGAACTGAAGGAGGCGTCACGTGGAAGAGCGATCCCGTGTTCTGCTGGCGACCCTGGTCGGGGCCGTGGCGGGCGGCGTCTGGGGCTGGTTGTATCTGACGGCGGCCGGGCGGCGGGTGCGCGACTCGATCGAGCCGAAGCTCGACGATTTCGTCCGGGAGCTGACGCGCGTGCGCGGCACGGTGGAGAAGGCGCGCACGGCCGCAAACGAGGGCTGGCGCTCGCTCAACGAGCTCACGGGCGGACCGCAGAATCGCTGGTCCGCGTAACGCGCACGCGTCCCGGCGCCAGGGAGGAGAGGCGAGCGAGTCATGGATCTGCATACGACGAACATCCTGCTGGGCATCATGGCGGCCGTGAGCGTGCTCGAGGCGCTGTCGATCATCGGCCTCGGCGTTGGCGCGTTCGTCGCGTACCAGCGCGTGATGCAGCTGATGACGGATCTCGAGCAGCGGCAGATCGCGCCGCTCCGCGAGAAAGTGGAAGACATCCTCGGCGACGTGAAGGCCGTCACCGCGCGCGTCAGCGAGCAGACCGAACGCGTGGATCACGCGATCACGGGAACGATCGATCGTGTGGACGAGACGGCGGAGCGGATGAAGAGCACGGTGCGCGACAAGGTGTATCAGGCCGTCGGCGTCGTGCGCGGTGTGCGCGCAGTGATCATGTCGCTGCTCTCCAGCGACGCGCGTCCGAAACCCCCCGCGACCGCGGCGGGCCGGGCGTGAACCAAAGTCAGCGGAACAGAGGAGGGTGCATGGCGTACGAATACGATCGTCTGGAACGGGAAGAGGGGGGCGGCTCCTTCCTGATGGGGCTGCTCGCCGGAACCGTGCTCGGCGCGGGACTCGGCATGCTGTTCGCGCCGAAGGCGGGTTCGGAGCTGCGATCGCAGTTGTCCGACTCCGCGAACCGGCTGCGCTCGCAGGCCGGCGACACCTATCAGCAGGCGTCCGAGAAGGTCAGCCAGATGATGGATCGCGGACGCGAGGCCTACGATCGCGCGCGCTCCAGCGTGAGCAACATGGCCTCGAGCGCGACGGGCACCACGGGCTCGACGGGCAACACGGGCACCGGCGACTGGACGTCGGAAGGCGGCGCGGGCCGCACCCGTACCGGCAATACCGGCGGAACCGACTGGAACAGTCCGGCGACGTCGGGCAGCGGCACGAGCCGCGGAAGCGCGTAGTCCCTTGTCCCTCGTCCCTGGTCCCGGGTCCCTCGTCCCGGGTCCCGGGTCCCTCGTCCGGGTCCATGTCCGTAATGCGCTGGCGCAGAACCGGGACGAGGGACGCAGGACGAGGGACGCAGGACGAGGGACTCGGGACGAAGGACAAGGGACGAGGGACTGACTGACCATCGCATGACTGAAACGCGCGCGCGCCAGATCGCCAACGTGGTGCTCGCCGCGGCAGCGGCGGGGACCGCGTTCATGATCGTGCGCGATCCGCCGTTGCGCCGGACCGCGTGGCGGCTCGCCCGCATCTGGGCGACAGGTCCGCTCGCGGTCTGGGCGGCGACCGAAGTGCACCGCGCATGGGAGCAGAGCGGACGCTGATACTATTACACCCGTGAGTGCGGAGTTCGGGCGCTGGATCATCCGATGGATCCACGCCGAAGTCCGTTTGACCGCCCTCGCCATCTGGCGGGGCATGGTTGACATCTACAACAGCGACGACCTCACGTACGCGTCGTCGATCGCGTACTACACGCTGCTCTCGCTGTTCCCGTTCTTCCTGCTGGTGTTCTCGATCCTCGGCAGCGCGACGGCGGATCCGCAATCGCGCGCCGCCATCCTCGATTTCGTCTTCCGATATTTTCCGCGGCAGTTCGATTTCATCACGACGCAGCTCGACGCGTTCGAGCGCGCGCGCGTCAGGCTCGGCGTCGCGGGCAGCCTGCTGATGATCTGGGCCGCGATGGGCGTGTTCAGCGCGATCACGACGGCGATCAACCACGCGTGGGGCGTCGAGAAGCAGCCCAGCTACTTCAAGCACAAGCTGATGGCGTTCATCATGCTCGTCACTGCCAGCCTGCTCCTGCTCGGCGGCCTCCTCCTCGTCAGCGCCATCAACGTCGTCCAGGCGAACTGGTTTGCCGGCGTGCTGGCGCGCACGCCGGGGCTGATGGTGCTGCGCAATTTCACCATCCAGTGGGCCACGACGATGGTCTTCGTGCTCGTCGTCGGATTGATTTTCTATTTCGTCCCGAATGCGAAGGCCCGCTTCCGCGACGTCTGGGTCGGCGCGATCGTCACCGGCTTGCTGTGGCGCGCCGCGCTGTTCGGCTTCTCGTGGTACGTCCGCGACATGACACGGTTCAGCAACGTCCACGGATCGATCGCGGCGGTGGTCGTCTTCCTCGTGTGGGTCTATACGTCGGCCGTGATTTTGCTTTTCGGCGTCGAGGTGACGGCCGCCAACGCGCGCCTGCGGCGTCACCGGCCGGAGGAGCTGCCGGCGGCGCCGACGCCGCGCATCTAGAAGGTATGGCTTTGGGCTTCAGGCTCCGCGGTTCGACAGTCGTCTTCGCGATCACCCTGGCGACGCCGACGGCGGCGGCAATCAATCTCGTCTCCGTCCAGGACGAGATCAAGCTCGGGCAGGAAGCTCAGCGCGAGGTGCGGCGGCAAGTGCCGGTCGTTGGCGGCAGCGTGGGACCCTACGTTGGCGGCATCGGGCGTCAGCTCGCGGCGCACGCCGCGGGCCCGCGATATCCCTACAGCTTCTCGGTCGCGAATTATCGTGAGATCAACGCGTTCTCGCTGCCGGGCGGTCCCGTGTGGGTGCACCGCGGCGCGATCCAGGCGGCCCAGAACGAGTCGCAGCTCGCCGGCATCGTCGCGCACGAGATCGCGCACATCGCGCGGCGTCATGCCGCGCAGCAGATCTCGAAAGGGATCGTCGCGAACGGCCTCCTGAACCTCCTCGGCGCGGTGCTCGGCAGCGGTCATGGCGCGCGCGCCGCGGAAGTCGGCGCATCGGTGCTCGCGAACGGCTACCTGCTGAAGTTCAGCCGCGACGATGAGCGCGAGGCCGACGCCGTCGGCGTCCAGATCATGCGCCGCGCGGGCTGGGACGCGCGCGGCATGCTCGAGTTCATGGAAATCCTGCGCGCCAAGGAAGGACGCGACCCCGGCGTCGCGATTTTTCTTTCCACGCATCCCGCGCCCGCGGATCGCGTCGCGCGGCTGCGCTCCATCGTCGGCGGCGGCGGGCGCCGCGACACGGATGCGTTTCGCCGGATTCGCGCCGAACTGGCCCGTATGCCCCCCGCGCCCGCGATGCCGCGGTGAGGGTTCTTCCACCTGAAGGTGGAAGCCACAAGACAAGAGAAGCCCGTACATGGCAGGACAGGGAGGTCCGAAGACGCTCCCTGCAGCCTTGAGGCAGGCCGTAGTCGGAGAGGCGATTGCTCCAGCAGAACGCCGGAGCGGCGGGCCCGAACACTTTCGTGCCCGGACGCGTGAGGAACAGCAACCGCGATGCCAGCGCGCGCACACGAAATGGTTCAGAAAACACACGAAAAATGCGCTGAAATGGGAGCGCGGTGCCGAAGCGTCGGTTGAGGTCACACGGCCTGAGTAGCCGTCTACACAGTCGGCAGCGCGTGACTCAGCGGTTCGCGTCGGCGTCGATCGCTTCGCGTTGCGACGGCCGGGCTGGCCGCGCGGTCTCACCGGGCGGCGCGATGACGGACTCGGGCGGACGCACGCAGTTGTCGCAGGTCCCGCACCGTTCGAAGCCCCCCGCTTCGCCGAAGTATTCAAGGAGAAGCTTCCACCGGCACCGCGCGCTCTGGGCATATTGCGTCATGTGGTGAAGCTTCGCGCGGTCGCCGTCCTGCCGCGTCGCGTATTCGGCCGCGACCGCTTCGATTCGCTCCATCGGGATGTCGTCGCCGGTGAGGAGCGCGAAGCGGGATCCTTTCAGCTCGCGCACGACTTTCAGCGTCTTCATCATGGCGAGGATGGAGCGGACCTTGGTGCGCGCGACGCCGGCGGCGTCTTCCTGGATCCGCGCGAGTGCGGCCGGAGCGTCGGCCGCGCCGGCGCGTACCAGCGCGTCTCGCACCGCGAGAATCGCGTCCGCGCCGGGGTGGCGTCCGCCCATGAAGAACTGATGCGTGCGGCGATCCTCGACGCGGTAGAGAAGCGTGCAGTCGGCCGGGTCGCCGTCGCGCCCGGCGCGCCCCGATTCCTGGTAGTACGCTTCGAGCGAGCCCGGCATGTCGTAATGAATCACGAAGCGGATGTCCGGCTTGTCGATCCCCATCCCGAACGCATTCGTGGCGACGATCGCCTGGAGGTCGCCAGCCATGAACCGATCCTGCGTCTCGTGCCGCACGCGCCCCGACAACCGGCCGTGGTACCGCGCGACCGACAGTCCTTCGGCTTCGAGCACGCGCGCGACTTCGTCGCAGTGCTTCACCGTCGCGACGTACACGATCCCGCCCCTGTGCGCAGCGCGCAAGAGCTGGACGAGCCGTTGCTGTTTCTTGACGTCGTTCGCCGTGTGCTCGACGCGGTAGTGGAGGTTCGGCCGATAGATGCCGAGGTTGACGACCTTCGGGCTCCGCAACCCTACCTGCTTCACGAGATCGTCGATCACCGCCTGCGTGGCGGTCGCGGTGAGCGCGAGCACGGGCGGATGCTTCAGCGCGGCGATCGCGCTTCCGAGCGACAGGAACGCAGGACGGAAGTCATGTCCCCACTCCGAGACGCAGTGCGCCTCGTCGACGACGAAGAGATCGATAGTCGTGGCCGCGAGCGACCGGACGAACTCCGGATCCTCGAGACGTTCAGGAGTCGTGAAGACGATGTCCACATCGCCGGCGCGAATCGCGTCGAGCGCCTCAGTGACGTCGCGCTCGGGAATCGTGGAGTTGATCTCGCGTGCGACGACGTTCAGCTCGCGCAGCTTGTCCGCCTGGTCCTTCATCAGCGAGATCAGCGGCGAGACGACGAGGGTCGTGCCGGGGAGATGGAGCGCGGGAAGCTGGTAGCACAGCGATTTGCCCGCGCCGGTGGCCATGATCGCAACCGTATCGCGGCCGTTGACGATCGAGTCGATGACTTCCTGCTGGCCGGGCCGGAAACCGCTCAGCCCGAATGTGCCTTTCATCAGTCGCTTCAGCGAGGGACGGCGCGCGGACACGGCCGGTCCACAGCAACGCATGTGCCGGAGGCGCCGAGCACGCCCGTCGTAGCGCAGCTTTTCAAGGCTGCTCGGGATCACGAGCAGGTGTGACCGCCTTCGCCCCGACTCCGCCAAGGCTTCGTCGAGGCCTCGCCGGAGCCCTTAGGGCGTAGGCGGGCAAGGGCTGCTCGTCGGGCCGCGTCAGGCGTGCGCGAGCGACTCGCTGCGGTTGGCGACGAGGCGTCGCACGGGAATGAAGAGGAGACGGGCGATGACGAACGTCACGCCGCACCAGATCAGCAGGAAGAGCGGTGCGAGTACCGGCTGGCGCATCACGCTGGTGGCGAGCACGACGAGCAGTGCGCAGGGTCCTGCGGAGATCAGAAACGAGATCAGCCCGATGATTACCGCGGCCGGATGCGCATTGCTCGCGTTGCCGATGCTGTTGAGATCGACGGAGCGGGGAAACACCGCCGACAGCGCCGCGGCGACCGGAGAGACGGTGACGTACGTCGCGATGAGCGCCAGGACCAGCGCGACCCACAGCGCGAACGGACCGCCGCCGAACAGCAGGCCGGCGAGCACGACACAGACGAACGCCGGTGCGGCGGAGACGAGGCCGTTGCCGACCGCCTTGCCGGCGAGCACTTCGTCCAGGCTGAGCGGCGACAGCATCTGTCGCGTGAAACCGGCGCGATCCACGGCGAACTGATTCATCGCGAT
Source organism: Acidobacteriota bacterium (assembly GCA_003223835.1). Taxonomy (GTDB): domain Bacteria; phylum Acidobacteriota; class Vicinamibacteria; order Vicinamibacterales; family 2-12-FULL-66-21; genus Gp6-AA38. The sequence goes on from QHWR01000099.1 coordinate 19,210, forward strand.
CGGCAGGATCGCGACCAGACAAATGAATCCCGCGAACGCCGCCACGGGCAAGCCGCTCGTGACCGTGAAGCCGCCGACGCGGAATCCCCCGGTGCGCTGCGCCATCACCGCGAAGACGACGAACATGATCAGCGGTCCGCCGAGCGTCGCCCGTCCGCGCGGCGTCCGCAGCGCGAGGCGCACCTGCGTCCACGCAACGGCGCTCGCGCCTGGTCCGAGGCCGGGCAGCGTGCGTCCCCACAACCCGGCAAACGATCCCCCACGGCGCGCCGTCATCGACGCGGGCATCTCGAGCAGCCGGCGGTAGGCCGCGAAGCCGAGCGCCAGGAGCGCGACGTCGGCGCCCGCGAGCAGCAGCACCGGCCGCGCTGACGCGCCCGTGTCGGTCCTCGCGGTGACGATGCTGCGGTGATACAGCTCGGACGGGATATAGCTGAACGCCCGGACCGCGGCCGCGCGCACCCACCCCGGCGCGTCCTGGCGCGCGTGCCGCAATGGATCGCGAATGCCCGTCGCCTGGAACAGCGCCGGCAGCGCCCCGATGAGCGGCAGTCCGAGGACGAGGAACAGCATGACGAGGTCGCTGCGCCGCCGATCCCGGAGCAGAAGGTGGATGAGCGACGAGACGAGCGAGGTGACCGCCATCACGAACACGAGGAGCGTCAGTGCCGCGACCGCGGCGATCGCCGCCATCGCGAAGCCGCCGCCGGCGAGCAAACCGGCCGGCGTCAGCACGAGAAGAGGGACCAGCAGGAGGATCCACGGATCCGCGATCGCGCCGGCCGTCTGCGCCGCAAACAATACGCCGCGCGGGATCGGCAGGAGCAGAAAGCGCACGGCGTTCCCGGCGTCGCGCGACGGCAGCACGATCGGTCCGACGAGCGTCATGAACGTCGCGATCATGACGAAGTACCGGATCAGTTCGAATGGCAGCAGCCATTCGCTGGTCGCGAGCCCGTATCCCGCGATGAGCGCCAGCGCGCCCAGCGCAATCGCCGACGGAATCAGCAGGATGAGCGCGAGAATCGGCCCCAGCTTGTCGGTCGCGATGGAGAAGCGCTCGAGCGTGTCGCGCGCGCCTGTACGCTCGAACGAGTTGACGAGCACGCGCCAGCGCAGCCACGCGAACGCGCGGACGATGGTCAGCATGAACAGCTCCTCGAGGCTGCGGGCGGCGCCGACGCCCGCGCGCACCCGCTCGATCGGTCCCTGCGCGACGAGCCTGCCCCGCGCGATCACCCCGATGTGGGTCGAGAGCCGCTCGACGATTTCCAGAATGTGCGAGGTCAGGAAAATCGTTCCGCCGCGCCCGACGAACGAGTGCAGCAGCTCCTTGATCTGCCGCGAGGCGACCGCGTCGATCCCTTCGAACGGTTCGTCGAGGAACAGCAGCCGCGGCGCGGGCAGCAGCGCCGCCGCCAGCGCGAGCTTCTTTCGCATCCCGTGCGAGAAGTCCGCGACGAGCGCGTTGCCCGCTTCCTTCAGGTCCATCAGCGCGAGCAGGTCGGCCGAACGCGTTTTGAACGTCTCGGCAGGCATGCCGTGCACCTGTCCGACAAACGTCAGCGTTTCTTCCGCGGTGAGGCGCTCGAACAGCGCGAGGTCTTCGGGGACGACGCCGACGCGCCGCTTGACGGCGACGGGATCCGCCACCGGATCGATTCCAAGAATCCTCATCGTCCCCGCGGACGGCCGCACGAGACCGGTCAGACACTTGATCGTCGTGGATTTCCCGGCGCCGTTGGGGCCGAGAAAGCCGTAGAAGCTGCCGGCGGGGACCTGAAGATCGATGCCGTCCACGGCGCGGACCGATCCGAAAGTCCGGGCAAGCCCATGCGTCTCAACGGCGAAATCCACCCGGGAAGTGTAGTAGAAATGTCCCCATGAATCGTCTCGCGACGGAGCGCAGCCCGTACCTGCTGCAGCACGCCGGCAACCCCGTCGACTGGTATCCGTGGGGGGACGAAGCGTTCGACAAAGCGCGGCGTGAAAACAAACCGATCTTCCTGTCGATCGGCTACTCGACGTGCCACTGGTGCCACGTCATGGAGCACGAGTCGTTCGAGAACGAAACGATCGCGGGCGTCCTCAACGCGTCGTTCGTCGCCGTCAAGGTGGATCGCGAAGAGCGGCCCGACGTCGATCGCGTGTACATGACGTTCGTGCAGTCCACGACGGGCTCGGGCGGCTGGCCCATGTCCGTGTTTCTCACGCCCGAGCTGAAGCCGTTCTTCGGCGGCACGTACTTCCCGCCGGAGTCGCGATGGGGACGTCCGGGGTTCGTCGATCTGCTGCAGGAGATCGCGCGCGTGTGGAAAGACGATCGGCAGCGCGTCGATTTTGCCGCGGCGGAGCTGCTCGACCGTCTGCGCGCCGTCGCCGGAGCGGACGGCCGCGATCGGGCGGAACGCGCGCTCGCGCCGGTCGAATCGCTCGACGAGGCCATCGAGCAGTTTCAAATGGCATTCGACCGCCGTCATGCCGGCTTCGGCGACGCGCCGAAGTTCCCGCGACCCTCTGAGCTGCTGTTCCTGCTGCGGGAGTACGGGCGTCGCGGGGGCGAGGGGCGCGCGCCGGACGCGCCGCGATTGATGGCGGCGGAGACCTTGCGCGCCATGGCGCTCGGCGGCATGCGCGACCACATCGGCGGCGGCTTCCACCGCTATTCGGTGGACGCCGAGTGGCGCGTGCCGCACTTCGAGAAGATGCTCTACGACCAGGCCCAGCTCGTGCTCGCGTCCGTCGAGGCGGCGCAGGCGACCGGCGATGAATTCTACGCAGCCGTCGCCGAGGACACGATCCATTACGTGCTGCGCGATCTGCGCGACCCGGGCGGCGCCTTTTATTCGGCCGAGGACGCCGACAGCGTCCCGCCCGGCGGCGGCCCCAAGCGCGAGGGCGCCTTCTACGTCTGGACCGACGAAGAGATCGGCGCGCTTCTCGGCGACGATGCGGAGATTGCGCGAAAACGATTCGGCATCGAGGCCGGCGGCAACGCGCCGCACGATCCCCACGGAGAGTTCACCGGCCAGAATCTTCTCTACACCGCGCAATCGTTCGAAGACATCGCCGCGCGCACCGGCCGCACGGCGGACGAGATCGTCGCCGTGCTGGGAAACGTGCGACAGACACTGTTCGACCAGCGGCGCCGGCGTCAACGGCCGCATCTCGACGACAAGATCATCACGTCGTGGAACGGCATGATGATCGCCGCGCTCGCGCGCGCCTCGCGCACGTTCAGCGGCCCCGAGGCGATCCGGTGCCGCGAGGCCGCGCACCGGGCCGCCCTGTTCATCCGCGAACATCTCTGGCGCGATGCGGATCGGCGGCTGCTGCGCCGGTACCGTGACGGCGAAGCCGCGATCGACGCCTACGCGGAGGACTACGCGTGTCTCGTCTGGGGCCTGCTGGAGCTGTTCCAGGCGGACGGCGACCCGGCGTGGCTCGAATGGGCGCGCACGCTTCAGCGCGTCCAGGACGATCTGTTCTGGGACGAACAGGAAGGCGGCTGGTTCAGCACGACCGGCCGCGATCCGTCCGTCCTGCTGCGGCTGAAAGAGGACTATGACGGCGCCGAACCGTCGGCGAGCAGTGTCTCCGTCCTGAATGCCATCGCGCTCGCCCACTTCACGGCGGATGACGACGCCCGCGCGAAGGCGGAGCGGACGCTCTCGCGCTACGGTCCGCGCATCGGCCGCGCCGCGCGCGCGATCCCGATGATGCTCACCGGACTGTCCGCCTGGTATGCCGGCGGCTCGCAGATTGTCGTCGTCGGCTCGCGCGATCGGGAGGACACGGCGTCGCTCCTGGACGCCATCGCTCGCATCTATCGGCCGTTCACGGCCGTCATCTCCGTGGATCCGCAGTCCGGCGATCGCCGGCAGCGCGTCGCGGCGGTGGTCCCGGGCGTCGCGTCGATGCAGATGATCGGCGGTCGCGCGACCGCGTACGTCTGTCAGGATTTCGCGTGCCAGGCGCCCGTCACGAGCGCGGCGGATCTCGAGGCGCAGGTGCGGGACCAGCGACGATGAGCGCGCCCGTCACCGTCGCCTTCAACCGCGACCGGAGCCGCGCCGCATTCCGCCTCTCCCATCCCAAAGGAAACATCCTGACGCGCGAGATGGTTCAGGACCTGAAACTGATCACGATCGAAGGCGACGGACCGGACTTCAGCTTCGGCGCGAGCGTCCCCGAGCATGCGCCCGACGAAATCGCGCGCGTCCTGCCGGAGATGCACGCGCTCATCGAGCGTCTGCTCGACGCGCCCGCGGTGACCGCCGCGATCGTGCGCGGCCGCTGCCTCGGCGGCGGATTCGAGCTGGCGCTCGCCTGCGATTTCATCTTCGCCGCCGCGGACGCCGTCATGGGGTTGCCGGAGATCGCACTGGGCGTGTTCCCGCCGGCCGCGTCGGCGCTGCTGCCCGTGCGGATCGGCGCCGCGCGCGCGACCCGCGCGATTGTGACGGGAGAAGCGCATAGGGCGCAGGAGTGGCGGGAGATGGGGCTCGTGGAGGTCGTGTCGCCGGCGGAGGGCCTCGACGCCGAGGTCGAGCGCTGGTACGATCGGCACCTGGCCGCGCGGTCGGCGGCCGCGCTGCGTTACGCCGCCGCGGCGGCGCGTTCGAGCGTGTCGTCGCACGTGCGCCGCGTGCTGCCCGAACTGGAACGGCTCTATCTGAATGAATTGATGCGGACCCAGGACGCGGCGGAAGGCATCGCGGCATTTCTCGAAAAGCGCGCGCCGCGATGGACCGACCGTTAGCCTGCGGAGCGACCATGACGTTTGATGTCGAAGTCGTGCTGCGCGATCGCAATGACGCCGTCACCGAGCGCGTTCAGCATGCGGCAGAACCGGCGGCGTGGAACGACGCCGACGTCGAGGCGGTGCTCAAGCAAATCCTGCTCGCGATCGACCGTGTCAAGAATCCGTCCGCGGAAGACCGTGTCGTGGCGCTGCGCGGTTTCAGCTGGATCGTCGAGCCGGCCGACGACAATGTTGTGATCGCGATCGAAATTCCGACAGGGGCCGCCGTCGCCGGACCGTTCGCGATCGACCAGGCGCGCCTCGATTCGATGATTCGGCGGGTACTTGCCGCCGCCGCCGCACGTCGTCCGACCGTCCACTGATCGATTGCAATCCTGTCGTTCCTGTTACCAAACGGTGCCGCGTTGTGCGCGGGCGGTATGGAATTCACGCGCGATTTGGCGGATGGGCTGCGGCACCCGGTTTGCCACGACTCAGACCAATCCGGTCGGGCTTTACTCCCCGGGGCCCGCTATGACACTGCCATACCGCATCCTGGTCCTGGACGACGATGAGCACGCCCTGTCTGGCATCGTGGAAATGCTGCGCGATGCCGGCCACAACGTAACGGGCGCGGCCACCTACGACGCGGCCAAGCGGCTGCTCGGGCTTGGTTCGTTCGATCTCCTCATCACCGACGTCCGCCTCCGCGCCTTCAACGGGGTGCACCTCGTCATGCAGACGCGGCAGGAGCATCCCGACATGGCGATCATCATCATCACCGGGTACGACGATCCGATGGTAGAGCTCGAAGCCGGGCGCTACAACGCCGCCTTCGTGAAGAAACCGCTCAAGCCGACGCAATTCCTGGAGACGGTGAATCAGGCGCTCACGGGGATCCGCCGTCAACGCCGCTGGCCGCGCAAGCGCGTCGTCGGCGGCTTCCGCGTGACGGCGGCGGGCCGTCCCGCGGCCGTCGTGGACGTGTGCTACGGCGGCCTGCGCCTCGAGCTGCCCGATCGCCGAGCGCTCCCGCCGACGTTCGACATCGAAGTCGCGGGCATCGGGTTGCACCTCGAGGTCCAGCCGGTCTGGACCGAGCCGGCACCCGAGAGCGGCGGCACGCTGTGCGGCGCCGCGCTCGCCGCCGAGCATTCCCCCGAAGCGCGTACCTGGCGCGCCATCGTCGATCGCCTCTCGGCGTAAGGCCACGGACGACACCGATCACATAAGCCACGGACGACACCGATCACGTAGGCCACGGACGACACGGATCAGCACGGACCGATTCTGGGTGTATTCATTTATCCGTGTACTTCCGTGTAATCCGTGGCTAAACGTTCCGTGTAATCCGTGGCCAACCGGTCCGTGTGCATCCGTGGCGCGCATCCGTGGCTCCGCCATCTGCGGTACTCTGTGGCGCATGCGCAAGCTCGCCTGCTTCGCCGCGTTGGTTTTCGTGGCGGCGCTCGTCGCCGGGGATCCTCGACAATCCACACCCGCATTCGCGCTCGAGGAGGCGACGGCGGCGCAGTTGCAGGAGTTCATGTCGTCGGGCCGTTACAGCGCGCGGCAGATCGCGGAGATGTACCTGCGGCGCATCGACGAGATCGATCGGACGGGACCGGCACTCCGGTCCGTCATCGAGGTGAATCCCGACGCGCTCACGATCGCGGATCAGCTCGACGCCGAACGGAAGACGAGAGGACCGCGCGGGCCGCTGCACGGCGTGCCAATCCTGATCAAGGACAACATCGACACGGCGGATAGGATGCTCACGACGGCCGGGTCGCTGGCGCTCGAGGGCTCGACCCCGTCGCGCGACGCGTTCCTCGTCCAGCGGTTACGCGCGGCCGGCGTCGTGATTCTGGGCAAGACGAACCTGAGCGAGTGGGCGAACTACCGGTCGACGCATTCGACGAGCGGGTGGAGCGGACGTGGCGGGCAGGTCAGGAATCCGTACGCGCTGGACCGCAATCCCTGCGGATCCAGCTCGGGGACCGGCGCGGCGATCGCGGCGAATCTGGCGGCGATCGGCGTGGGCACGGAGACGGACGGATCGATCGTGTGTCCGTCGGGCGCGAACGCGCTCGTCGGCATCAAGCCGACGCTCGGTCTCGTGAGCCGATCCGGCATCGTCCCGATCGCGCACAGCCAGGACACGGCGGGCCCGATGGCGCGCACCGTCGCCGATGCGGCCGCACTGCTGACGGCGCTGACGGGCGTCGATCCGCGCGATCCGGACACGAAGCGGAGCGCGAGCCAGGCGGCGACCGATTACACGGCGTCGCTGCGCGCCGGTGCCTTGAAGGGCGCGCGGATCGGCGTCGCGCGGAAACAGTATTTCGGCTACAGCGACGCGACCGATCGCGTGGTCAATCAGGCGATCGAGGACATGAAGGCCGCGGGAGCCGTCGTCGTCGATCGCGCGGACATTCCGACCGCGTCGAAGCTGGACGCGTGCGAGAACAAGGTGCTGGCCTACGAGTTCAAGGCGGACCTGAACAAGTACCTCGCGGCGCGCGGGCCCGGCTCGCGCGTCCATTCACTCGCGGAGCTGATCGCGTTCAACGAGCGCGAGAAAGATCGCGAGATGCCGTACTTCGGCCAGGAGCTGTTCGTCGAAGCGCAGAAAAAGGGCTCGCTCGCGTCCGCCGCCTACCGCGAAGCGCTCGCGACCTGCCGCCGTCGCGCCCGGGCGGAGGGGATCGACCTGGTGCTGCGGCAGCATCGGCTCGACGCCATCGTGGCGCCGACCGGGAGTCCTGCGTGGACGACGGATCTCGTCAACGGCGATCACTTCACGGGCGCCAGCTCGACGCCGGCGGCGGTCGCGGGCTACCCGAGCATCACGGTGCCGGCCGGATTCGCGTTCGATCTGCCGGTCGGGATTTCGTTCATCGGGGGTGCCTGGTCCGAGCCGAAGCTGA
>QHWR01000100.1 GCA_003223835.1 Acidobacteriota bacterium
CGCGATTATTGACCCCCGCCCGGAACTGCGCCTCGGGCGACAGGAACTTCGCCGCCAGCCACCGGAAGATGTAGTCCACGATCGACTTCGCGAAGCGGACGTCCGGGTTCTTCGTCATCCCCGACGGCTCGAAGCGGACGTGGCTGAACTTGTCGACGAGATCCTGCAGCGGCACGCCGTACTGCAGCGCGTACGAGATCGCCTGCGCGAACGCGTCCGCGAAGCCGCTGATCGTCGACCCCTCCTTCGCCATCACGAGGAAGATCTCCCCCGGCTGGCCATCCTCGAAGAGCCCGACGGTGATGTAGCCCTCGTGCGCGGTGTCGGCGGCGACGGCGGCGGACGCGGCGGGCCCGCGCGACGTGTTCAGCGGCTGCGTGCGCTTCGAGCCGTCGCGGTAGATCGACACCGCCTTCGCGCCCAGACGCCACGCGTCGAGATACGCCTGCTGGATCTCCTCGACGGTCGCGTCCTTCGGCACGTTCACGGTCTTCGAGATCGCGCCGGAGAGGAACGGCTGCACGGCGCCGATCATCTTGATGTGGCCCATGTAGTGGATCGACCGCGACCCGCGCGCCGGCTTGAACGCGCAGTCGAACACCGCGAGATGGTGCTCGCGGATGTGCGGCGCTCCCTCGATGGTCTCGTTCTCGTCGATGTACTCGACGATCTCCTTCACCTGCGGCGGCGTGTAGCCGAGCTTCCGGAGCGCCATCGGGACGGTCTGGTTCACGATCTTCATCATCCCGCCGCCCACGAGCTTCTTGTACTTGACGAGGGCGATGTCCGGCTCGACGCCGGTTGTGTCGCAGTCCATCATGAACCCGATGGTGCCGGTCGGCGCGAGCACGGTCGCCTGCGCGTTCCGGAATCCGTGCTGCTCCCCCATCTCGATCACATCGTCCCAGACGTCCTTCGCCGCCTGATACAGGTCCTTCGGCACGTGCGTGTGATCGACGTCCCTGAGCGCCGCGCGGTGCTTGCGCATCACGCGCAGGAACGGCTCGCGGTTCTTCTCGTAGCCCGCGAACGGCCCGCCGTGGTCGCGCGCGATCTTCGACGACTGCGCGTACGCCGCGCCGTGCATCAGCGCGGTGATCGCCGCCGCGCAGTCGCGCCCGGCGTCGCTGTCGTAGGGCAGCCCGCGCGACATCAGCAGCGCGCCGACGTTCGCGTAGCCGAGCCCGAGCGGACGGTACTCGTGCGAGTTCTTCGCGATCGCCGGCGTCGGATAGCTGGCGTTGTCCACCAGGATCTCCTGCGCCGTGATCAGCGTCCGGCACGCCGCCTCGAACGCGACCGGATCGAACTCGCCGTCCTGCTCGCGGACAAACTTCATGAGATTAATCGATGCGAGGTTGCACGCCGAGTCGTCCAGGAACATGTACTCCGAGCACGGGTTCGACGCGTTGATGCGCGCCGTGTTCGAGCAGGTGTGCCAGTCGTTGACCGTCGTGTCGAACTGCAGCCCCGGATCGCCGCAGATCCACGTCGCCTCCGAGATCATCCGCATCAGATCGCGCGCCTTGTAGGTGTCCATCACCACGCGATCGCCCGTCACCGCCCGCGTCTGCCACTCGCCGTCGTCGAGCACCGCGCGCATGAACTCGTCGGTCGCGCGCACCGAGTTGTTCGAGTTCTGGAAGAACACCGAGTTGTACGCCGGACCGGTGAACGACCCGTCGTAGCCGGCGTCGATCAGCGCCCAGGCCTTCTTCTCTTCTTCCACCTTGCAGTTGATGAACTCGACGACGTCGGGGTGGTCGGCGTTGAGGATCACCATCTTCGCGGCGCGCCGCGTCTTGCCGCCCGACTTGATGACGCCCGCGAACGCGTCGAACCCCTTCATGAACGAGACGGGACCCGACGCCGTGCCGCCTCCGGCGAGCAGCTCGCGCGATGACCGGATCGGCGACAGGTTCGTCCCCGTCCCGGATCCGTACTTGAACAGCATCCCCTCGGTCTTCGCGAGCCCGAGGATCGAGTCCATCGTGTCCTGCACCGAGTTGATGAAGCACGCCGAGCACTGCGGGTGCGTCTCGAACCCGACGTTGAACCACACCGGCGAGTTGAACGACGCCTTCTGATAAATGAGGAGGTGCTTGAGGTCGTCCGAGAACGCCTGGAGATCGTCCTCGCTCGCGAAGTACTGCTGCGCGCGCGCCCACATCGTGATCGTGTCCACGACCCGGCCGATCAGCTGCTTGATGCTCTTCTCGCGCTCCGGCGTGCCGATTTGTCCGCGGAAGTATTTCGAGACGACGATGTTGGTCGCCTGCTGCGACCAGAAGCGGGGAATCTCGACGTCGCGCTGCTCGAAGACGACTTCACCTTTCTCGCTGCCGATGATCGCGGAGCGCGTCTCCCATTCGATCTCGTCGAACGGATCGACGCCTTCGGTGGTGAAGAAACGTTCGTACTCGAGGCCCGGGATTGCCGTCTGTCCCGCGGTCCTCGGAGCGGCCTGGCCGGTCGCCTCCAGATTGCCCGAACCGACGTTCGAGCCCGCAGCGCCTCTCTCCATACCGTCCCTCCGCGTCGACCAGCCGACACGTCCCCCGCGGCCGGCCCCGTCACGTGAAAAATGTCGGTGAAACGCGTGGCAGTCAGGCGATCCGTCGGACTGGGAATCCCGTGTCTGGTCTGTCGCGCTGGGGCAGCAATATGCGCCCTGTTTACACCGTTGTCAAGGCCAGAAGCACTAGATATTGTGCCTCATTTTTAGGGCAGCCGCAAGATAGAGGGGAAAGCGGCGGGAAGTCATGCGCTTCTTACACGTGCCCTATTTTATGGCTGAGTCGGTCAAAGGACCTTCCGCCTGAACGCGGAAGCCACGGGATTTCAAGCCGCAACGGAGCTTCCGCCTAAAGGCGGAAGCTACAAAGCGGAGCGCTTGTGCCACAATCCCCACTCGCTTTCGAATCGCCGTGAGGAGGATGCCGATGCTGATGCGATGCTGTGCGCTCGCTTTCGCCGTGCTGGCGGCCGCCGTGCCCGCCGCCGCTCCCGTCAACGATTTCAGCGTGCCCGCCGCAGCCCCCAACGCGCCGCTCATCCGCCTCTCGGATTATGCCGGGAAGGTCGTGCTGGTGAACTGGTGGCGCACGTCGTGTGCCTGGTCGCAGCAGGAAGCCCCGAAGCTCGCCGCGCTGTACCAGAAATACAAGGACAAGGGGCTGGTGATCATCGGCGTGTCCGACGACACGTCGGACACCGTTCAACAGGTGCCCGCGTACGTCGCGCGCTATCACCTCGCCTGGCCGATCGGACTGAACGATCAGGGAGAGATCGTCCGCAACCTCGTGAAGCCCAATCATCAGGAAACGCCGCAGAACTTTCTGGTGACGCCAAACGGCGAGGTGACGGCGCTCGGACTCGATCGCACTCCTGCCGCGTGGCAGCAGCTCGAGGACGCCGTCGCGAAGGCGCTCGCCGCGCCGCCCGGCGGCACGCCGGCGCTGAAGGCCGCGCCGCTCGATCCCGCGCCGCCGCTGTCGCTGCCCGACATGAGCGGCAAGACGGTCTCGCTCGCGAGCTACGCCGGCAAGCCCGTCGTTCTCAATTTCTTCACGGCGAACAGCTGCGACTGGGCCGGCGGGGTCTTCGCGAAGCTCGCGAAGGACTACGCGTCGAAAGGCGTGCAGGTCATCGGCGTCGATCTTTATGATGATGACTCCGGCGTCAACGCGTGTGTGCAGAAGCACGGCGCGACGTATCCGATCCTGAAGGGCACGCAGGCGGCGCAGCGCGCGTGGATCGGCAGCAACGAAGGGTGGGCGACCTTCTTCATCACCCGCGACGGCAAGGTGTTCAAGAAGATCCTCAACTCGATCGACAAAGGCCTCGAGGCCGAAGTGCTGCCGAAGCACGCCGAGTATCTGGTCGCCACGCGCTGAGACGCGCGGCGCTTTCGATCGCGGGTCACGCGGAGGTGTCCGGTGCGCCGTTTACTCTGGGTCGCGGTCATCGTCATCGTGGCGGCGACGGGCGCCGCCGCCGTTCAATATCGGACCGGTGCGCTCGATCGCATCATCGCGCCGGTCCGTGAGTATTGGCGCGCGCACCACGCCGGGGCGGCGCCGAAAACGACGCCGGCGACTGCCGCGAACGCAGGGTCGACGACTCCGGGCGCGCCGGCGAACGCGGGCGGATCAGCGCCCGCGCAGCCCGCCGGAACGGAACCTGCGCCGTCGCCGGCGTCGCCGCCCGCCGTCAGCCACACGATCGTCGCCGCCGACGCGATCCGCGGCGAAGATATCGCGCTCGACACCGCGGGATCGACGATCGAGTTCGTCTCCGGCGCGTACGGCCCCGGACCGAACGGCCGGCGCCTGCTCGACGCCAGGGCGGACACGTCGTGGTCCACCGACGTCGTTCCTCTCATCCTCCCGCTCGACCTCGTCGTGTCGTTCTACAAGCGGCAGCCGGCGCTGATCTCCGCGGTGACGATCGCGCTGCCCGGACCGCCCGCGGCCGGAACGCCGCCTCCCGTGCTCCCGAAGGACGTCGAGGTCTGGGTCTCGACGACGAACGCCGCGGACGGCTTCGTCCAGGTCGCGGCGGCGCCGATCGCGGCGGAGCCGGCGAAGCAGGCGATCACGTTCGCGCCGATCGAGGCGCGCTTCGTGAAGCTGCGCGTCGTGTCGGCGCAGCAGCCGGTCACGCCGGAGTCGAAGCTGGGGCTCGGGGACATCGGCGTCATCGAAGCAACCCGCGCGGGATATACGCGTCTCGTCGATCGCAGCCCCGACGTCTCCGAGTGGATGGGCAGCCCGCGGCGCGCGGCGCAGCGCGGCATCGAGTGGCTGCAGCCGGCGGTCGTGAAGTGGCAGGCAGACCACGCGTGCTTCGGCTGCCACATCCAGTCGCAGGCGATGATGGGGCTCGCCATCGCGTCGAAGAACGAGTACGCCGTCAGCGACAAGACGATCAAGGCGCTCGGCGACTACACGCTGACGGCGCAGCACCCCGATGGGTCGTACGAGCGCGAGCCGGGCGAGCCGTCCGCGCTGTTCGCCGTCATGGGCCTCGCCTACTACGACGACTGGCGGCATGCGACGTCGGATCCGACGCTGGTGAAGACGGCGGCCTACCTCCTCGGCCGGCAGCAGCCGACAGGCGAAATCCAGAACGGCGCTCCCGCCTGCGGTCCGCTCAGCGTCGTCGAAGGTCCGCTGATGGCGACGAGCAACAGCCTGATCGGTTTCCGGCGCGCGTACGAGGAGACGCAGGACGCGCGCTACAAGGACGCCGCGGATCGCGCGCTCGCGTGGATCGCCGGCGCGCAGGCGAACACGACGCAGGATCAGATCTTCAAGCTCCTGGCGCTGACGCGCTTCGGAGGGCCGCCGGCCAGATCCTCCGTCCAGCAGATCGTCGAGAACCTGATTCTCCAGCAGCAGCCGTCCGGCGGGTGGAAAGAGTGCCCGACCGAGAATTTTTTCAACAGCGCCAATCCGTTCTCGACCGGCCAGGTCCTGTATGCATTCAAGCAGGCGGGCGTGTCGATCTCGTCATCGCCGTTCATCAAAGGGGTGAAGTATCTGCTGGCGGCACAGCAGCAGGACGGATCGTGGAAGGCCGATACGGCGGAGATGCGCACGATGGGGGCGGCCTACGCGCCGACGATGTGGGCGATCATCGGGCTCGCCGGATCGTTCGGCACCGTCAAGGCGGGCGGACTGCAGATCACCACGGAGCTGCCGCCGGAACAGACGGCGGCGCGCCGCAACCTCGAGATCGTCCTCGACGCCTCGGGATCGATGAAGGCGGCGCTCGGCAAGTCGACGCGGATCGCGACGGCGCGTCAGGTCTTGAAGGACGTCCTCGCGAAGATTCCTGACGACTTCAACGTCGGCCTTCGCGTCTACGCGCGTCGGTTCAGCTCGCGCGACAAACAGACGTGCACGGATACCGAGCTGCTGCGCCCGATCCAGAAACTCGATCGACAGCAGATCGTCTCGACGGTCGACGGCGTCGTTCCGCGCGGCGAGACGCCGCTCGTCTACTCGATCCTCCAGGCGCCCGCGGATCTGAAGGCGGCCGGCGGCGGCTCGATCATCGTCATCACCGACGGCGAGGAGACCTGCGGCGGCGATCCGGTCAAGGCAGCGGAACAACTCAAGGCCGCCGGCATTCCGCTCACGCTCAACATCGTCGGCTTCACGCTGACGGGCAAGAAGGTCGAGCAGCAGCTCTCGCAGTTCGCGGAGGCGACGGGCGGTCATTACTACAGCGCGCAGGACGGCGCGGCGCTCACGAAGGCGCTGACCCGCGCGGCGCTCGCGCGCTTCCCCTACACGGTCTTCGACATGAAAGGCACGCAGGTCGCGGCCGGCATCGCGGGCCCGCTCACCGAGGCGCTGCCGCCGGGCGACTACAAGGTCGTCGTGCAGGCGGGCGACAGCGAGATCACCGCGACGGTGACGGTCACGGCGAACGGCGATGCGATCCTGCAGATCGTGGATCGCGGCGATCGGTTCGAGCTGGTGAAAAAGAATTGAGACGGTCCGTTGCGCTCGCGCTCGTCTTGCTGACGGCGATCGGCAATTTCCCGGCGTGTTCGCGCTCGTCGGGCACCGAGACGCGCCGTTCGCCGGTCGCGCTGCCGCCGGATGATGCGAAAGCCGAGACGGTGAGCCTGCCGTCCGCGCCGGCCCCCTCCGATGAGAGCGCATCCATTGCCGCGCTTGGCAAGGGCGTTCCCGTCGAGCGCTACAACCTCGACGCGGGAGCGCGCGCACTCGGTCCGGGCGTCGAACCGTCATTCACGTTCGTCCGGGACGAGATTCAGTATCAGTCGTATCCGGGCGTCATGCGCGGCGGCGCCGGAGCGTACACGTCCGGAGCCGCGAACAGTTTCGACCGTGCGCTGCTGCTCGCCGAGCTGCTGAAGCGCAAGGGGATTGCAGTGCGCTTCGCCCTCGGACATCTCCCGCGCGCGGAGGCGGAGCGGCTGTTCGAGCATCTGTTCGATCGGCCAGCCACGAAGCTCGGCGCGATACCCACATCCGGCGCAGCTGCCGCATCCGATCCATCCGACATCGTGTCGCGCGTACGCGCCCGAGCGACGCGTGATTACGCGGCGATCCGCGCGTCGCTCGGATCGCAGGCGCCCCAGCGCGGCGCGGTCGATCGCGGCGCCGTCGTCGCGGAGATCGTTCCACACGCATGGGTGCAGGCGCAGGTCAACGGCAACTGGACGGATCTCGATCCGTCGTTTCCGGATGCGACTGCCGGCAAGACGTTCGGGCCCATCGATCGTACGACCGCGGAGCTGCCGGCCGAAACGCGGCAGACGGTGACGGTGCGCGTGCTCGTCGATATGCTGTCGGGCCGCACGGTCAGTCGTACGACAGCTCTCGAGGCAACGATGCCGGCCGCGGATCTGCTGGACCGCGGCGTCGTCCTCGTGCACCAGCCGGAAGGGGCGAGTCTCCAAGGAGGTCTCGGCGGCGCGATCGCCGGCGAGCGCTGGACCCCCACGTTGTGGACGAACGGCGCGTTTGCGAATGGCCAAGCCGTGCGGTTCTCGGATCGGACGGCGCCCGCGGCTCACGGCCAGATGCCGGGCGGCGGATTCGGCGGGCTCTTCGGCTCGGGCGGCGCTCTCGGCTCGACCGACGCGATCGTGCGCGAGCAGCTCGAGATCGAATTCGCGGCGCCGGGCCGCGCCCGCGAGGTCCTGCACCGGACGCTGTTCGACCGCGCGCCGCAACTGGCGGATGCGACGACGATGGAGGCGTCGGCGCTGCAGCCGCTGGAGCGCGACGCGGACGGCCTCGTCGCGCCGCGGGCCGTCCACGTGCTCAGTTTCAGCGCGGGCCGCCACGATCTCATCGCCTACGCGGACGCCGCGGCGCTGCTGCGGCGCGTCGCAGCGCTGATCGAGGCAAAGGGGCCGCCCGCGGACCTCGACTTCGGCTTGTCGGTGTGGCCGCTGACGCTGAGCGCCGCCGCCTTCTTCATCCTCTCGGACCACGTGCTGTTGCCCGCCGTGGACGACGCGCGCGATTGCCGCTTATACCCGGACGCGCCACGGCTGCTGATCGCGAGCTTCACGGCGTCAACGTCGGGGACGATGCGAATGGAGTACGACATCCGCCGCGACGCGCTGCGCGCCGTCGTCCGGAACGACGCGGCGCAGGCGGACGCCGTCCGGCGGAAGCTCTGGTTCGGCGTGCTCGAAGGCGCGCTCGAGCACGAAACCGGCGCCGGCTACGCCGCGTCCGCGAAGCGATCCTCGAAGGTCGCCGTGCTCAGCACGAGCGCCATGCTCGACGGCGGGTCCACGCTCCGCACGATCGACCCGAAGCAGGGCCCTCCGTGGCTCGCGCGCGCCGCTGCTCCGGATGCGATCGCCGTTGTGCCGGCCTCCGCGTTGGACGGCAAGGCGCCCGTCTGGTGGGAGGTGAACCGCTCGAACGGTGACACACGCGCGATGCTCTCATCGCTCGGTGGCATGCGCTTCTGGGGCGAGGGGTTCGCGAAGCCGAGCAACACGACGTGGACGATCGGCGATCCGAACACCGACATCGACGTCACGAAGATGACGCCCCGTGAAATCGCCGACTCGCCCGTCTACCGCGAACGGCACTACGGCCCGCGCAAAGCGAAGGAGGAAAAAAAGGGAGGCGGCAACGAGTACCTCATGGTCGTCACGAAAATTGTCGTGGCGATTGTCCTCGTCGGAGCGTTCGCGTACGGACTGTACAGCGGGATGTTCGTCCTCCATGTCGACGACAGCATCACGCGCGCGCTCGATACAGAACATCGCCAGCCGGCACGGTGGCGGGACCCGAACTTCTGACGATCGCCGGGGGGGCCCGTCACTTCACGGCGGGACACGCGGGCAACTTCGTGCTTCCGAGCGCGGTGAGCGCCGTCACGAGTTGGCGCAGATCCGGCGGCATCGACTCGTCGTCGCCGCTGTACCAGCTCAGATGGTAGGCGCGCGAGTCGCGCGGCTGCTTCAGATCGAGCGAGTACGAAAAGCGATCGCAGCACGGGTTCGTGCCGTAACAGGCATGCCATTCTTCCGGACGCGCGGCCGCCAGCAGCTTGTCGAACGCGGCGCGGTCGTCCGCGCCGAGGCATCCCGCGGACGCGGGCACGGTCGCGTGCCCCGACGCGGCCACGGTGATGCTCTTGGGAAACTGGCCGAAGAAGCCGCCCGACCACGTGAGCTTCAGCGTCCACGGGTCGTGCGCCGCGGCGTCGCGCTCCGTCGTCACACGCGCCGGTTGTCGCAGACACTCGGGCTTCTGCGCGCGTGCCGCTCCGCCAGTCGCGGCGGCCGTCAACAGAACGGCGATGGGCAGCAGAGCATGTGGTATTCGCATCGCTTTCACCGTCGCGAGCAGGTCTAAAGACCTGCGCTACGACGTTCGCAGATCACGAGCAGCCCTGAAAGGGCTGCGCTACGAACGTTCGGGGATCACGAGCAGCCCTAAGAGCTGCGCTACGACGACTGCACGTTCGTAGCGCAGGGCTTCAGCCCTGCTCGTGATCGAGCAGACGAGCAGCCGTAAAAGCTGCGCTACGACGGTCGGCGATTACGTTCGTAGCGCAGGGCTTCAGCCCTGCTCGTGCACTACGACGACCGCACGTTCGTAGCGCAGGTCTTTAGACCTGCTCGTGGACAGGCTACGGCGGTTAGACCTGCTCGTGGACCGCGGCTGTTAGGCTACGCGCCGTACCGTGGCGCGTCAAATTGAAATCAAAGGAGATCGACGTGCTGAATCTCGCTCGCTTCGGGGCCGCGGTGCTGCTCGTCGTGGCGGCAGGATCGAACCGGCAAGCGAAACCGGCCGCGGCAGCGGGAACCGTACAGGTGTGCCTCGCGACGGCGGCGGATGCATCATGCGTGTATCCCACGTCCGTGCTGCCAGCGGGCGGCACGGAGCTGCACGCGATCTTCCGGCTCGATCCGTCCGAACACTTCACGACACTCGCGTATACCTGGCTGGCGGTCGACGTCGGAACTGCCGCGCCGCCGAACTCCCGGGTCGCGATCGGCACGCTGCCGCTCCAGCAGCAGCGCTCCGGCGTCTTCGAGCAGACCGGGATCCGCCGTGGGCTTCCGCCGGGCGACTATCGCATCGACGTCACTGCCGATGGGAAGCCCTGGAAATCAGTTCCGTTCAAGGTCGCGCCGCCGCCCGCCCCCATCACGCTCGGCCGTCCGCTCGATCTGATTCCGGCGACGCCGGGGAAGGTCTGGACCTACGCGTTCACCCAGGAAGCGGGCAGCGGAGCGAAGATCACGCTGCCGGGAATCACGCCCGGCCCCGACGGCAAGCTGCACGCCACGGTCACGCTGACCGTGACGCCCGGTGACGCGGGCACGGTGAAGGTCGAGACCCGGCGGAACGACGCGCTCGTGTTCGAGGAGTGGTGGCGACTGGATGACACTGGTCTCTCCGCGACGCGGCGTCACTCGATCGGCGAAGACCCGATCGTGCTCAAGCCGCCGCAGAAGATCGTCGCGTATCCGCCCGCGCCGCAGACGTGGACGTATCAGCCCGACGATCGCTCTTACAGGCAGACGTACAAGATGTGGGGGCCGCTGCCGATCGCGACGCCGACGGGCCCGGCGCCGGGGTTCGTCGTCCTGACCGAGCAGGCGATGGGGCTGACGAAGCTTACCGCGGAACGTCACTTCGCGCCGGGCGTCGGCCTCGTGCGCGAGATCATCATCACCGCGCTCGGAGGAGATTTGCTCAGCCGTCAGGA
>QHWR01000348.1 GCA_003223835.1 Acidobacteriota bacterium
CCGCGTGGCACGCGCCGGGGCAGCGGCAGCCGGGCTTCTGGTTCCGGACGCTCTACAACCAGCCGGCAGATCTCGGCCTGCTGCGTCTCGTTTCAGAAGATCGTGCCGCGGGGGTGCGCATCTGGGAGAACCCGCGCGCGGCGCCGCGCGCGTTCCTCGCGCCGGCCGTGGAGGTGGTGCGCGATTCCGATCACGCGTTCGCGCGGCTCCACGCGACGAAGGATCTTCAGCGCCGCGTCTACATCGAGCAGGCCGCCTGCCGAGGGACGCCCGATTTCCCTGCCACGTCGGAGCCCGGGCGCCTGCTGTCGTTGCGCGTCCTGCCGAACCGCGTGGAGGTCCGCTACGACGCGTGGACGCCAGGCGTCCTGACGCTGACCGACGCGTATGCGGACGGCTGGACCGCGACGCTCGACGGCCGCGCGGCGCCGGTGTTGCGAGTGGATGGAGTCTTCCGCGGGGTGTGCGTCGACGCGGCGGGCGAGCACCGCGTGGAGTTCACGTACCGTCCGCCGCATTGGAGCGTCGCGCTGGGAACGGCTGGTGTCGGAATGCTGGGCCTCGCCGCCTTGACGCTCGTCGCGCGACAGCCACGTCGCGCGCGATTTCGCGATCGTTCGTAGCACAGGGCTTCCGCCTTCGCGCGAAGCGCTTCGGCGAGACTCGCCGTAGCCTTGCCCCGCCTACGCCCTAAGGGCTCCGGCGAGGCCTCGACGAAGCCTTGGCGGAGTCGGGGCGGAGGCGGTCAGCCCTGCTCGTGATCCGGGCGACAGCCGTCGATCACGAGCAGCCCTGAATGAAGGGCTGCGCTACGAACGATTGGCTGTCGATGGCGACGTGACGAGTGTCTACGGCACCGTCACGCGCACGACTTTGTTCAGATCGAACGTGCCCGATACCGAGCTGTGCGCCCACACGACGATGTCGTAGGTGCCCTTGGCGAGGCTGGTCACCGTCAGGTTGTAGCCGCAGTTCGTGAACTGCGAGCCGAAGATCGATCCGAGATCCGACCGCGGCGTGCCGTACGTCGCGACCCCCAGCATGAACGGCGGCGCGCCCGACACCGGATACGCCCAGACGTGGATCGCGTCCACGCCCGTACCGCTCGCGGCGGCGCGGTCGAGCGCCCATCCGCCGATCAGGAACGGTGGCGTGACGCTCGCGTTTTGCGCCGGCGCATCGATGGCGAGCAGCACCTGGTTCTTCACGGTGACGTTGACCGCCTGCTGCTGGTTGAACGTGCCTGTCGCCGTGCTGTGCGCGAACACGACGAATTGATACAACCCGGGCGCGAGACCGCGGACGGTCGCGGTGAAGCCGGAGTTCGTGAAACGTGTGCCGTACGCCGACCCCAGGTCCGGGCGCGACGCGCCGTACGCCGCGGTGCCGACGAAGACCGGCGATTGGCCCGATCCGGGATTCGGATACGCCCAGACGTGGATCGCGTCCACGCCGGTTCCGGTGGGCGCGGCCGAGTCGATCGCCCAGCCCGAGATCGCGAACGGTTCAACGCCCGTCGCGCCCCAGCCCGGCGTGTCGATCGCCATCAGCGGACCGGGCGCGACGGTGATCGTCCGCGTCTGCGGCGCGCTGAACCCGTTCGTCACGGTGCTGTGCGGATACGCGGCCAGCATGTACGGGCCCGGCTTCAAATAGCTCACGTTCATGTTGAAGCCGCTGTTCGTGAACTGCGCGCCGAACGCGGCGCCGATATCTCCGCGCGCGCTGCCGTAGGTCGCCGCGCCGAGGAACACCGGGCTCGCGCCGGAACCCGGGTTCGGGTAGGCGTAGATGTGGACGGCATCGACGCCGGTGCCCGACGGCGCGACCGTATCGATGGCCCAGCCGCCGACCAGGAACGGCTGACCGACCGTCGCGTTCGCGCCCGGCGTGTCAATCGAGATCAGCGGGTTCGACGCCGGCGGCGTGACTCGCACCGGTCCCGTCGCGTAACCGCCTGTCGAGTTCCTGCCGTCGCTCGCGACCGCGTAGACGTAGTAGACGCCGCCCGGCACGTTCGACGTGTTCCAGACGTACTGACCGTTCGCGAGCGGGATGCCCGACGCGATCAGCGTGAAGCCGCTCGACGGATTCGTATCGGTGTCGTAGTAGAGCGCGACGGTGACGGGATCGCCGTCCGTATCGCTTCCCGTGAACTTGATCGTGAAGCTGCCCGGCGCCTCGTTCATCGCGGCGAGCTTGACGAAATCCAGATGGAAGTCGCGCACCTCGCCGAACTCGTGCGGGTCGATGCGCAGATAGCGAATCTTGTTCGTCATCCACGGCGTCGCCGCGCCGGCCGGCTCGAGCCCGCCGTCCGGCCCCGCGTTCAGCGCGGCCAGGTCCACCGAATACGTGTTCATCCCCGGCCACGTGATGATGTCCTTCGTCGTCGTCAGGTTGTACGGCGCGCCGGAACCGGTGGCCGATCCCCAGAACACGCGCGCGACCGAGCCGCGCGCCAGGTCGAACGCGCCGTCCACCTGCAGGCCGAACGTGAGGAACCGGTACCTCGTCGTGTCGATCTGCAGCGTGTTGTTCGGGTTGTTCGCGAACACGTACACCTGCGGGTCGCCGATCGGGATGCTCGTGCCGCAGTTGGCGACGCAGGCGCCGTCGCTCGTGCCGTTGAACAGCCCGCCGCTGAACACGCGCGAAATCAGGTGATCGACGATCGTCGCGCCGTTGTCGTAGAACGTGTCGGCCGGATCGTTCATGTCCCACGCGTTGCCGAGCACCGCCGTCGCGTAGTCCTGGCCTCCGGTCTCGTCCGGATCCGTCACGTGGATCGTCGGCGGCGCATTCACCTTGAACGTCGTCGTCCCGACGGACGATCCGCGCGTCACCTTCAGGGTGTAGCTGCCCGGAGGCAGGACGCCGTAATTCCAGTTGAACGTGGTGGCGCTGATGCCGGACGCGACCCTGGATCATCGACGTGCCCGATCCGCCCGACCACGAGATCGGCATGACGGTCGCCGGCGCCATCGCGTCGCCGGCGGTCAGCCGCACCCAGTCGAACGACACCGGGTATCCGACCGCGGAGCTGTTCGGATAGAGAATGAAGCCCTTGACGACGCCGCTGCTCCACGCCTGCCCGGCGAGCAGGTTCTGCGTCAGATCGACGACGAAGATGTTGTTGCCCGCGGGCGTCGGAAAGACCGGATCGACGTAGCGCATGCCGAAGCCGTCCGCGACCGGATCTCCGAGGTCGTTGTGGAACCAGCCGATCCGCGGGGACTGATCGCCGCGCGTCGAGTTCATCTTGAACGCGAGCTTCGCGTATTTCGACGTGTCGATCGGGTAACGGCGGCCCGTGCGGCCCGGG
>QHWR01000347.1 GCA_003223835.1 Acidobacteriota bacterium
TAGACTCGCTGGCGATGCCCTGAAACACGTGGATCGGAGTCGATCCCCGAAGCCCGAAGATCACGATGGCGTCGATCGCATCGAGCGTTCCGACTACAATCGTCTCGTACAAGACAGGTTTCATTTATGTCGATTCTCTCACGCCTTCTTCTCGCAACCGTCGTCTGCATCGCCGCTGAAACCGCCCTTCACACTGCGCCGGCGACAGACGGGGACTACCCGTCCAACTATGTGGCGGGCAGTCTGATCAAGCTGAACGACAACGGCGCCTGGTCGTGGTTCATGGATCCGCGCGTCATCGTGGACGATGGCAAACTGATTGTGGGGTCGGTGCGTGCCGTCGGCGCCGAGGCCGCGAACACCAGCGATCCACGCTGGGGCAACGTCGAAATCGAGGTCTACGACATCCAGACAGGCAAAGTCGACACGACGGTCCTGCATCCGCATTTTCAGCAGGACGATCACAACGCTCCGGCATTCCTGGTACGGCCCGACGGCCGCTACCTGGCGATCTACTCGAAACATGCGGTCGAGCGAAAGGTGTACTTCCGGATCTCGGAGCCGCACAATCCGTTGGCGTGGGGCCCGGCGACGATCCTCGAAACGCCCGGCAGGGACGCCACCTACGCGGGCGACAACGACACCTATTCCAATCCGTTCCGGATGCCGGACGGACGCATTTTCAATTTCTTCCGCGGCTTCAATCACGATCCGAACTACATGATCTCGGAGGACGATGGGAAGACGTGGAAGTACGGCGGCCGCTGGCTGTACGGACGCACCGGCTACAGTCCGTATCTCAAATACGCGTACGACGGCAAAGGCACGGTGCATTTCGTCACGACGGAAGATCACCCGCGAAATTTCGACAACAGCCTCTATCACGGCTTCCTGCGCGGCAACATGCTCTTCCACTCGAACGGGACGCCCGTCGGCCCGCTCAACACGGGGACCGAGGCGAAGATCGCGACGTGGGACTTCACGAAAGTGTTTCAGGGCGATCCCGATCACGTGGCGTGGATGGTGGACCTCGAGCTGGATCGCGACGATCGGCCGTACGTGATTTTCTCGGTGCAGATCGACGGCCGAGGCCTTCCGCGCGGTCAGGGTGGAATGGACCTGCGGTATTACTACGCGCGGTGGAACGGCACCGCGTGGCACACCGAAGAGATCGCGCACGCCGGCACACGCCTCTACCCGAGCGAGGACGATTATTCCGGCCTCGCCGCGCTCGATACCAAGGATCCCGATCTCGCCTACATCTCTACTGACGCCGATCCTGTGAGCGGCGCGCCGCTCATCAGCCAGACGGATCACAAGCGGCACTACGAGCTGTTTCGCGGCCGGCGCGGCAAGAGCGGCGGGTGGACGTGGACGCCGATCACGCGGCACTCGACCTACGACAACCTCCGCCCGATCATTCCGAAATGGAACGATCGACGAACGGCGCTCGTCTGGATGCGCGGATCGTATGTGCACAACCACGGCGAGTGGTACTCGTCGGTGGTCGCGATGATTCTCGACCCCGAGCGCTGAAGCTCAGCCATTTCACTTCATGTATCCTTCTCCTGCCAGGCCTGTCTAGGAACGAATCTCGGGCTGTGGACGCCCGGCGCAGGAGGAGTTCATGATCGGCACGAGACATTTCTCCGGGCGCACACGCGCACTTGTTACGGCGGTCGCGTTGCTCGTCGCGTCTGCGTGCAATAAAAAAACTGAAACCACGCCGAGCCCCACGCCGACCCCATGCTCTGTGGCCAGCACGTCGACGACGACAT
>QHWR01000131.1:0-15808 GCA_003223835.1 Acidobacteriota bacterium
ACGTCCGCGTGTCCGTAGAGCCGGGATTGAGCTGTGCAGGCGACCAGGTCGTATTCGTGACGACGTCGACGCGGTGCATCCGAGCGAGGCCGGTGCGGCGCGGCAGCGCGGCCGCGAGCGAGTGCCAGCGATCGTCCGCAAGATCGACGTCGCTGACCGCGTTGCCGCCGACGGTCATCGACACGTGCGGATGCAGACGCACGGCTGGACCGATCGCGCGCACCGGCACTTCGATCGTCCGCGCGTCGCGCCGCACGAACAACACGGCGTGCGCGCCGTCGGTCCAGCGGAACGGGGCGCCGTCGCTGTCGCGTTCGCGGCCGCCGAGGCCGAACGCCACGAACGGCAGCGCGTCCGCGGGGTTCGCCGCCAGCCGGACCGCCGCGTCCGGCGCCTGCTTCGCCGCCAGATACTCGCGGATCTCGATCGGCACCGCGCTCCACGTCCGCACGATCGCGTCGTGCGATCGGACGATTGGGCCGAACGGCGCAAAGTCGCGGGCGATGTCCGTGCTGACGGCCGCGCACGCCGCGAACCCCGCGACGATGACGGCGATGGTGACGAGGCGGAGTCGCGGCAGCGCGTCGTACAGGACGAGCGCGGCGCCCGCGATGACGAACGACGCGCCGGCCGCGACCAGATGCAGCTGCTCGGCCTTCGTGACGAAGACAAACGGCAGGTCGAACCCAACAGCCAGGATCAACCCGGTCGCCCCGAGCAGGAGCCCGGCTCGCCCGCGTTTCGACAGGACGCCGCAGACGAGCGCCGCAATCGGCAGTGCCTGCGCGAATGCGCTGGCCGCCGGCTGCCACGGACGTTTCGCGGGCAGCAGCCTGAACGTTCCGTTCAGGCCTCGCGTGAAATTGTCCCAGGCCGCCGGGAGCGATGGCAGACGGTACCCGCCCAGGCCGGTGAGCGCGCGCTCCCGCACGATCACCAACGCGACGACGACGAGCCCGGCGCCCACGATGAACGACGGCGGCGGCCGGCGCGTCCCGCGGGAATTGACGCGCCGCTCCACGGCGTCCACCGCGAGGACGACCGGCAGCAGCATGACGCCGTCCTCCTTGATCAGAAACGCGATCGCCGCGAGGCCGAGGAGCGGCGTCCACCACCAGGCGCCTCTCTCGCGCACCGCGTGCCACCAGAGCAGCGCGGCGAGGACCACGATGGCGGCGAGCAGGTGCATCTGGTTGGTGACCCACGCCACGAGCGCGTACGGCATCGCGGGGTGGACCGAGAAGGCGACCGCCGCGAGCGCGCCCGCGGCGGGCCGTCCGGTGAGCCGCCACGCGAATGCGCCGGCGAGCATCGCGGCCGCGGCGAAGAGGGCCAGGCTCAGCGCGTGGTACGCGTCGGCGTTGAGGCCGAACGCGGAAAAGCGGGCCGCATAGAACGCGATCGTCAGCGGACGATAGAAGGGGAGCTCGATGCCCGCGGGATCCCACGGGCCGCGAAACGCGCCGCGCACCTCGGCCGCTGTGTACGGCCGCACGAAGTGATAGTCGTCGTAGTCGAATCCGTCGTGAACCGTGGGGCGAAAGAGAAGAAGCGTGAGAAGGATCGCGATCGCGGCGAGCGTGCCCGCGACTTTCATCCGATGATCTGTTTCGCGATCGTCTGCAGCTGGAGGTTGGACGTCCCCTCGTAGATCTGGCCGATCTTCGCGTCGCGAAACAGCTTCTCGACCGGGTATTCCTTGACGAAGCCGTTGCCGCCGAACAGGTTCACCGCGAGCGAGCTGACGCGCTCGGCGACTTCCGACGAGAAGAGTTTGCAGATGGCCGCCTCGGTCAGGAACGGCCGCCCCGCGTCGCGCAGGCGCGCGGCGTTGTACACCGTCAGCCGCGCGGCTTCGACGTCCACGGCCGCGCGCGCGAGCTGATGCTGGACCGCCTGGAACTCGGCGATCGGCTTGCCGAACTGCTTGCGCTCCTTCGTGTACTTGATCGACTGGTCGAGCGCGCCGCGCGCCAGCCCGATCATCTGTGCCCCGATGCCGATCCGTCCTTCGTTCAGCGTTTCGATCGCGACCTTGTAGCCCTTGCCGACGTCGCCGAGCACGTTGGCGCCCGGGACGCGGCAGTCCTCGAGGATCAGCTCGCAGGTGCTGCTCGCGCGGATGCCGAGCTTGTCCTCCTTCTTTCCAACCGTGAATCCGGGGAAGCCGCGCTCGACCAGAAACGCCGTGATGCCTTTGTATCCGGCCTCCGGGTTGACGGTGGCAAAGACCATGAACAGGTCCGCTTCGTTGCCGTTCGTGATCCAGAGCTTCCGGCCGGTCAGCAGGTAATGGCTCCCGTCGGCGTCCGTCGCTTCGCGCGCGCGCGTCGTCAGCGCGAAGGCGTCGCTGCCGGATCCCGCCTCGGACAACGCATACGCCCCGACGGTGCTCGCGGCCATCTTGGGCAGGTATCGCCGCTTCACATCGTCGCTGCCCCAGCGGAGGAGGGCGTTGATGACGAGCGTGTTCTGGACGTCCACGAGCACGCCGATCGAGGGATCGACGCGCGACAGTTCTTCGACGGCGAGCACGGCGTGGAAGAACGTGCCGCCCGACCCGCCGTAGGTTTCCGGGATTTCGATGCCCATCACGCCGAGATCGAACAGGTGATCGACGAGCGATCGCGGGATCTTGGCGTGTTCGTCCATCTCGCGCACGAGCGGCCGCACCCGGGCTTCGGCGAACTGACGGACGCTGTCGCGCAGGATGGCTTCGTCTTCGGTGAGCAGCGTCAGCGGCTGGGGGTGTTCGGACGCAGATGGATTCAAAACGTTCGCGTATCTGTGTTTATCGGTGTCCATCTGTGGCAGATGTTATCATCAGTGTCCCTGCCCGGGACCCGGCTGGCGCCGCGCGCCGGCCGTCTGAACGACTATGCGAGCTCCGCTTCGTGCCGTCCTCTTGTTGCTGATGGCGTCCATTTGCGCGGCGGTGCCGCTGGCGGCACGGCGCGCGCAGCCCTTCGACGCCCGCACGGCTGCCCCGAGCACGGTCGAAGGGCAGCAGCCGCCCGCGCAACAACCACCCGCGCAACAGCCGCCGTCCCAGAATCCGCCCGGGGCGCAGACGCCGCAGCCGCCGGTGATCAAGGCGCGCATCAACGCCGTGAGCGTGGACGTGATCGTGACGAGCAGCAAATCCGGCGAGCCGGTACTGGATCTGAACCGCGACGACTTCGAGGTCCGCGAAGACGGCAAGCCGCAGAAGGTCGAGACGTTCCAGGTCATCAAGCTGGACAACGTCACGCAGGCGCTGGATCCGGTCGCGCCGCGGGCGATCACCAGCACGTACGACGAGGAGCGCGAGGCGAGGCAGCCCGACGTCCGGCTGTTCGTGCTCTTCCTCGACGATTACCACGTCCGCCGCGGCAACGACCTCGTCGTCCGCAAGCCGCTCACCGATTTCATCGAGAACCAGCTCGGTCCGAAAGACATGATCGCGGTGATGTACCCGCTGACGCCCGTGACCGCGCTGACGTTCACGCGCAATCACGACTCGGTCGTGAAGGCGATCGAGAAGTTCGAGGGCCGCAAGTACAACTACGAGCCGCGGAACGAGTTCGAAGAGCGGTACGCGTACTACCCGACCGCGACGGTCGAGGAGATCCGGACCGAGGTCACGCTCAGCGCGCTCAAGGGGGCGGCGATCAAGATGGGCGGCATGCGCGAAGGGCGCAAGTCGATCATCCTGGTGAGCGAGGGCTTCTCGAGCACGCTGCCGCCGCAGCTCAGCGATCCATCGGCGGCGATGCCCGGCTTCGGCAACCCGTACCGCGGCCGCGCCGGCGTCGACGTGCCGAACGATCCGCGCGTCGATTCGCAGCGGTTCTTCAATTCCGTGAACCTGATCGACATGCTGCGCGAGGTGTTCGACGCGGCGAACCGCAACAACACGTCGCTCTACGCCGTCGACCCGCGCGGGCTCGCGCCGTTCGAGTACGACGTCAGCCAGGGCGTCAGCCTGCAGAGCGATCGGCAGTCGCTCGGCGAATCGCTGGACACGCTCCGCGTGCTCGCCGACAACACCGACGGCCGGGCGATCATCAACCGCAACGATCTCGCCACCGGCATGAAACAGATCATCAAGGACTCGAGCGGCTACTATCTGCTCGGGTACACGTCGACGGCGGCGCCGACGGACGGGAAGTTCCACAAGATCGACGTGAAGCTCGTCGGCCGCCGGTCCGGTCTCGACGTGCGCTCGCGCAAGGGCTACTGGGCGTACACCGTCGAGGAGGCGGCGGCGGCGACGGCGCCGCCGAAGCCCGGTCCGCCCGCGGCCGTCACGACCGCGCTCAGCGCGATCGCGGAGCCCGTGCGCGGACGCGCGGCGCGGTTCTGGATCGGCACCACGCGCGGCGAGAACGGGCGCACGAAGGTCACGTTCGTGTGGGAGCCGATTCCCGCGGCGCCCGGCGATCGCCGCGAGGCCGCCGACGTCCCGGTTCGCGTCGCGCTCACCGCGACGGCCCCCGACGGCCGTCCGCTCTACCGCGGCCGCGTGCCGGATGCGGACGCCGGAACATCCACGCCGGCGGCGGGGATCAACGGCGCGCCGTCGGCGACGGATCCCTCTTCGCCCGGCGCAACCACCACGTTCGACGCGCCGCCCGGCCCGCTGCAGCTCCGCATGATCGTCGAAGGCGCGCACGGTCAGGTCGTGGACTCCACGACCCAGGACGTCACGGTGCCGGATTTCACGACCGTTCAACTCTCGATGTCAACGCCGCGCGTCTATCGCACGCGCACCGCGCGCGACATGCAGCTGGTCAAGAGCACGCCGGACGCGCGCCCCACGCCCGGCCGCGATTTCAGCCGCACCGAGCGGTTGTTGATCCGCGTTGACGTCTACGCGCCCGGCGCCGCCACGCCGGACATGTCCGCCAAGCTCCTCAACCGCAACGGCCAGCCGATGGCCGACCTGCCGATACCGCCCGCGAGCGGTCAGACGTTCCAGATCGATCTGCCCCTTGCCTCCCTTGCTGCGGGCGAATACGTCCTGGAGATGAAAGCGAAGACCGACGCGGGCGCGGCGCAGCAACTCGTCGGCTTCCGCATCGGGAGCTGAGTCAGGGTGGTGATGCTGGTCACCGGTGCGCCGGGCGGATACGTCCACGAAATCATGGAGACGGTCCGCGCCAAGAATCCCGCCGAACCCGAGTTCCACCAGGCGGTCCATGAAGTGCTCGAGAGCATCGACCTGGTGCTCCAGCGTCGTCCGGATCTGCGGCGGGCGCGCATCCTCGAACGCCTCGTCGAACCCGAGCGCGTCGTCATGTTCCGCGTGCCGTGGCAGGACGATCGCGGGGACGTCCACGTCAACCGCGGCTATCGCGTGCAGATGAACAGCGCGATCGGCCCGTACAAAGGCGGGCTGCGGTTCCACGCCTCCGTCACGCTCGGCGTCCTGAAGTTCCTCGCGTTCGAGCAGGTGTTCAAGAACTCGTTGACGACGCTGCCGATGGGCGGCGGCAAGGGGGGCTCGGATTTCGATCCGAAGGGCATGTCCGACGCGGAGGTGATGCGGTTCTGTCAGAGCTTCATGACGGAGCTGTACCGTCACGTCGGCGCCGACACGGACGTGCCGGCGGGCGACATCGGCGTCGGCGGCCGCGAGATCGGCTATCTGTTCGGACAGTTCAAGCGGCTCACGAACCGGTTCACGGGCGTGCTGACCGGCAAGGGCGTGCATTGGGGCGGGTCGCTCATCCGTCCCGAAGCGACCGGCTACGGCGCGGTGTACTTCGGGGCCGAGATGCTCGCCACGCGGCGGCAGACGTTCGAGGACAAGATCTGCCTCGTGTCGGGCAGCGGCAACGTGGCGCAGTACACGATCGAGAAGTTGATCGATCTGGGCGCGCGCGCGGTCACCGCGTCCGACTCCGACGGCTACATCTACGACGAGCGCGGGTTCGATCGCGAGAAGCTCGCCTTCCTGATGGCGCTCAAGAACGAGCGCCGCGGCCGCATCAGCGAGTACGCCGAGCGGACGCGCGGCGCCCAGTACGTCCCCGTCGATCCGTCGCTGCCGTTCAATCCGCTCTGGAACCACCGCGCGCACTGCGCGTTTCCGAGCGCCACGCAGAACGAGATCAACGCGAAGGACGCGGCGCACCTGATCGCCAACGGCGTGTACGTGGTGTGCGAGGGGGCGAACATGCCGTGCACGCCGGACGCGGTGCACGTTCTGCTCGACGGCGGCGTCCTCTACGCGCCGGGCAAGGCCGCGAACGCGGGGGGCGTCGCGACCTCAGGGCTGGAGATGGCGCAGAACAGCGCGCGGATCTCGTGGACGCGCGAAGAGGTCGACCGCCGGCTCCACGACATCATGAAGGCGATTCACCGCGCCTGCCGCGAGACCGCGGAAGAGTACGGCGTCGCCGGCAACTACGTCCACGGCGCGAACATCGCCGGCTTCGTCAAGGTCGCCGATTCGATGCTGGATCAAGGCTTGGTCTGAGAAATGCTGAATGCTGAATGAAGGACGCTTTTGGCATTTGACATTTGGCATTTGGCATTGACACGCGTCACGCGTACATGCCGCGCATCTTCGTGACGGTGGCGACGCGGCTGATCGCGACGATGTAGGCGCCGGTGCGCAGGTCGGTCTTGTAGCGCAGCGAAGTATTGAGCACGGCGTCGAACGCCTCGCACATCTTGCGCTCGAGCCGCTGGTTGACTTCGTCTTCCTGCCAGAAGTATCCGTGACGATCCTGCACCCACTCGAAGTACGACGTCGTGACGCCGCCGGCATTCGCGAGGATGTCGGGGATCACGAAGACGCCGTGCTCGTGGAGATACCGGTGCGCCTCCGGGGTCGTCGGACCGTTCGCCCCTTCCGAGACGATCTTCGCGCGGATCTGGGGCGCGTTCTCCATCGTGATCTGGTTCTCGAGCGCCGCCGGTACCAGCACTTCGACGTCGAGGCCGAACAGCTTTGCGTTGTCGATCGGGTCGCCGCCCGGGAAGCCGTCGATCGTCTTGTGCTGTTTCGCGTAGTCGAGCATCTTCGGGATGTCGAGCCCTTTCTCGTTGGAGACGCCGCCTTTCCAATCCGTCACCGCGACGATCTTCGCGCCCGCCCTGGCGAGCAGATCCGCCGAGACCGAACCGACGTTGCCGAAGCCCTGCACGGCGACGCGCGCGCCCTTGACGTCGAAGCCGAGGTGTTTCGCCGCCTCGCGGGTGACGATCATGACGCCGCGGCCGGTCGCTTCGCGGCGTCCGAGCGATCCGCCCATCTCGACGGGCTTCCCGGTCACGACCGCGGTCGCGGTGTGGCCGACGTGCATGCTGTAGGTGTCCATCACCCACGCCATGATCTGATCGTTGGTGTTGACGTCGGGCGCGGGGACGTCCTTCTCCGGTCCGATCGCGTCGATGATCTCGGCGACGTAGCGTCGCGTGAGCGCTTCCAGCTCGCGGCGCGACAGCCGCGTCGGATCGCAGATCACGCCCCCCTTGCCGCCGCCGAACGGGATATGCGCGACCGCGCACTTCCACGTCATCCACGCCGCGAGCGCCGTGACCTCGTCGAGCGTCACGCCGGGGTGATACCGGATGCCGCCTTTCGCGGGTCCGAGCGTGATGTTGTATTGCACGCGATAGCCGGTGAAGACTTCGATCTCGCCGTTGTCCATCTGGATCGGGCACGAGACGGTGATCTGGCGTTTGGGATGCGTGAGGATTTTCCAGATGCCGGGATCGAGCCCCAGCAGACGCGCCGCTCCGTCGAATTCCTGGAGCATCGCATTGAAGATGCTGCCGCCTGCGTCCATAAGACTCCCGTCCGAAATGAAAGCGAAACACGGTACTGCGACGAAAGAGACGTGTCAATCCCTCGCGCGGCAGCTGCGTCGGTTCCGCGTTCGGCGTTCGTCGTTCGCGGTCGGGTTCTGCGTTCTGGGTTCGCCGTTGCGCACACGATGTGCAAGCGAACCGATCTCACGACCCTCGAACCGCGAACGGACGCGCGTCAGCGATGCCCGACGGTATAATCGCTGCTGATGAAGACGACCGCCGAGACCGACAAGCAGCGGTGGGAACGGGAGGTGCTCGAGCCCGCGCTGAAGCGCGCGCCGGAGCGCGACGCGCCGTTCACCACGATCTCCGGGCGTGTCATCGATCGCCTCTACGCGCCGGACGACTTGCCAGGCTTCGACTACGCGCGCGATCTGAACGATCCGGGGGAGTTCCCGTACACGCGCGGCATCCATCCGACCGGCTATCGCGGCCGCCTGTGGACGATGCGGCAGTTCGCCGGGTACGGCACGCCGGAAGAAACGAACGGCCGCTACAAGACGCTGCTGAAGGCGGGCGGCACCGGCCTCAGCGTCGCGTTCGATCTGCCGACGCTGATGGGGCGCGATCCGGACCACGCGCTCTCGCTCGGCGAAGTCGGCAAGTGCGGCGTCAGCATCGTGTCGCTGGCCGACATGGAGCGTCTCTTCGACGGCATCGCGCTCGCCGACATCACGACGTCGATGACGATCAACTCGCCCGCCGCGATGATCTTCGCGATGTACCTCGTCGTCGCCGAGAAGCAGGGCGCGAGCTGGCGGACGCTGTCGGGCACGATCCAGAACGACATCCTCAAGGAATTCATCGCCCAGAAGGAGTACATCTATCCGCCGCGCGAATCGATGCGGCTCATCACCGACATCTTCGCGTTCTGCTCGAAGGAAGTCCCGAAGTGGAACACGATTTCGGTGAGCGGCTACCACATCCGCGAGGCGGGCTCGACGTCGCTGCAGGAGCTGGCGTTCACGCTGCGCGACGGCATCGAGTACGTCCAGTACGGCATCGACGCGGGCCTCGACGTCGACGACTTCGCGCCGCGCCTCTCGTTCTTCTTCAATTCGCACAGCGACTTCTTCGAGGAGGTCGCCAAGTTCCGCGCCGCGCGGAAGATCTGGGCCGAGGTGATGCGCGGTCGCTTCAAGGCGAAACACGAGCGCTCGTGGAAGCTGCGCTTCCACGCCCAGACCGCCGGCGTCTCGCTGACCGCGCAGCAGCCCTACAACAACGTCGTCCGCACCGCGCTCCAGGCGCTCGCGGCGGTGCTCGGCGGCACGCAGTCGCTCCACACCAATTCGCTCGACGAGGCGCTGGCGCTCCCGACCGCCGAGGCGGCGACCCTGGCGCTGCGCACGCAGCAGATCATCGCGCACGAGAGCGGCGTCACCAACCTCGTCGATCCGCTTGGCGGGTCGTACTTCCTCGAGAAGCTCACCCGCGACATGGAGCGCGAGGCGAACCGCTACTTCGACGTCATCGACCGCATGGGCGGCATGGTGGAGGCCATCGAGCAGGGCTACCCGCAGAAGGAAATCGCGGAGGCGTCCTACCGGTTCCAGCAGTCGGTGGAGAAGCGGGAGAAGGTCATCGTCGGCGTGAACGACTACGTGCAGGAGGACGAAGGGCGCATCCCGATCCTCTACATCGACGAGACGACGGCGGCGCGGCAGATCGAGCGGCTCGGCGATCTCCGCCGGACGCGCGACAACGACAAGGTGCGCCGCGCGCTGGATGCGTTGCGCGACACGGCGCGCGGCCGCGGCAACACGATGTATCCGCTGCTGGACGCTGTCCGCGCCTACGCCACCGTCGGCGAGATGTGCGACGCGCTGCGCGACGTGTGGGGGGAGTACGAAGAGGTGCCGTTGATATAGTGCTAAAGGTGCCAAAGGTGCCAAAGGTGCCAAAGGTGCTAAGGGTGCTGGCGCTAAGGGTGCTAAGGGTGCCAAAGGTGCTGGTGCTAAGGGTGCTAAAGGTGCCAAGCACCGTTCGCACCGAGCACCGTTCGCACCGTCCGCACTGTTAGCACCAGCACCCTTAGCACCTCCAGCACCATTAGCACCGTTAGCACCTCACGATCACTTATGGCCAAGATTCGCGTCGTTATCGCCAAACCGGGACTCGACGGTCATGACCGCGGCGCGAAGGTGATCGCGCGCGCGCTGCGCGATGCGGGGATGGAAGTGATCTACACGGGCCTTCGCCAGACGCCCGAGCAGATCGTCGGCGCCGCGCTTCAGGAAGACGCGGACGTCATCGGCCTGTCGATCCTCTCGGGCGCCCACATGCACATCTGCCCGCGCGTGGTCGAGTTGCTCAAGGAGAAAGGGCTGGACGACGTGCTGGTCGTCGTCGGCGGGATCATTCCCGACGTGGACATCCCGAAGCTGCAGGCGCTCGGGATCAAAGGCATTTTCCTGCCCGGCAGTCCCATGCAGGACATCGTCACCTTCATCACCGCCAACGCCCGCCCGCGCGCACACATGTGAGTTAGTGAATTGGTGAGTTGGTGAATTGGCCTTTCCATGTTCGGGTTGTTGGATTGGATTCGTGCGCGGAGAACTCTCAGTCCTGGCGTAGCGGAAATTGGGGGCAGGTCGGCGCTCTTCTCCAGGGCAACAAGACCTCGAGTGGAGACGATGACTCTCGCATCCGCAGGAGTCGCCGGTGTCAGGGACGGATGCGGCGCGACCGGAACTGCGCGGGTGTGCAACCGACGAGTTGCTGCACGGCGTGGTAGAAGTCCTTCTTGCTGCGGAAGCCCACCGACAAGGCGGCGGCCTCGATCTTCATCCCCTGCGCGATCAGATCGAGACCATATCGAACGCGGAGCTTGAGCAGGTACCGATGCATGGTCGACCCGAAGGCGAGGCGGAAGCACCGGTTCAACCGTGACTCGCTCACGCCCAAGGTTTTGGCCACGTCGCGCGCGAGGATCCGTTCCGAATATCGCACGCCAGCGAACGGCGCAGCACCGCCACCGGCCGCGGATCGCGGCGAATCAGCGGCCACGCATTGAGCGCGGACTCGAGGATCTCGCGTCGAACCATCGCGCCCCCGAGATAGCACGCGTCCAGCAGCAGCTCGCTGACGAACGATCGGAAGATGAGCCGCTCGACTTCGGTAACCGGCTCCGACAGGTGATCGAGCGTCGCGCGCAGTTCTTCGGCGGACGTCGCGTCCGAAAGCCGGCCGAGCAGCGATTGAAAAGCGTTCGCGGTGGCGCACAGCCAACTCTTACGAGGACCCGCCGACGACTTCACCGTACGGCTGGCGTCGGAGTATGCCGGATGGAGTGATGACGCAAAAGTCGAAGAAGACATGTCGTTGAGAGCGGCGACCGGCCCGGCGGCCACTATATGATCTTGCCCGATGGTTTGGAAGCGGCAATACATGGCGTAAACGCATCACGACATCGAGACAACGACGCTACGCTTCAGCTTGATCGATCACGTCGGCGCGCGCGTGTGAGAAAAGGGAACGTCTGAAACGTGATCGGAACCCGAATGTAGTTGCACGAACCTAGTCGGCCTCACAATATGAAAGTCTAGGCCCGGCGGTCATGTCGGGCGCGGGTCATCGGGAACCGCCGGCAGCGACCACGTCT
Source organism: Acidobacteriota bacterium (assembly GCA_003223835.1). Lineage (GTDB taxonomy): Bacteria > Acidobacteriota > Vicinamibacteria > Vicinamibacterales > 2-12-FULL-66-21 > Gp6-AA38. The sequence goes on from QHWR01000131.1 coordinate 11,408, forward strand.
CACCTCCGGCCGCCGGCGTGATGACCTCGAGCGGCGATGCGATTCGATCGCCGTGGCGGTGGAGACGCGAGGGGCACGCATTCGATCGTCCATCACGTCTCCAGGGATTGCTCCTGCCGTCGCCAAGGGCGGTAGCCCGCCGTTCGCGAAGTACATCCGGTCAAACCTGTCGGAAAGCGAGGCGTCGCTGTGAACGATCAGCGCCACTGTTCCTCCACGTCGTGGTATGTCATCCGCACGCATCCGCGCCAGGAGTTCCGCGCCGAACAGAATCTCGCGGCCGGAGCGATCGACGTGTTCCTGCCGAAGATGCGCGCGCGCCGGCCGCACCGGTGCGCGTCGGCCGAGGCCACGCCGCTGTTTCCGCAATATCTGTTCGGGCGGTTCGATCTCGAGGCGCGGCTGCGCGACGTGATGTTCACGCGCGGCGTCCAGGCGCCGGTGCGCGTCGGCGATCAGCTCGCGACCGTCGACGACGCGGTGGTCGTGTTCCTGCGCGGGCGGATGGACGGCGACGGGCTGATCCGCGTCGGCGAACCGCTGCGGCCCGGCGAGCGGGTGATCATCGAGAACGGCCCGTTCGCGGCGCTCCTCGGCGTCGTCGAGCGCGTGTTCCCGGAGCGCGAACGGGTTCTCGTGCTGCTGGCCGCGATCCGCGCGCCGGTCCGCGTGGAACTCGCCGTCGACTCGGTGCGGCGGCTCCCGACATCGGCCGCGTGAGCGGCGCCGGCGAAGGATTTCGCATGGACCTGCCCCGCATCGTCAGGCGCACCTGGCCGCTGTTGGTTGTCGGTGGTGCGATCGCAGCCGGCACGCCCATGGTGGCGGGGAATTCTGTCTTCGAGGCGCAGACAGCGGGCGAACAGGTTGAAACGCGGCAGATCGCGCCGAAGCACCATCTGATTTCCACGCCGACCGCCAATATGCTGCTGTTCGCCGGGCGCGACGCCACGGTCGTGGTGGGCGTCCAGCGAGCCGCGCTCGTCGCCGCGGCGAAGCGCCTGGTACAGGAGATCGGTGCCGCAAACATTCGCCACGTGCTCGTCCTGGAGGACGAGCAGATGCCGAACGTCGCCGACGGTTGGGCCACCACAGGAGCAGTGACCATCGCTCACGAGAATCTGATCGGGCGAATGGTCCGATCCACTCGTTTTTCCCATTCGCACGAGCCGCAGGTGAACGCGCGGCCGGCGCTCCCGGAGCTGGCCTTTTCAGAAGTGGTGCAGATCAGAACCGGCGATGAAGAGATCCACATCATTCATCATCGCTCGGGTTACACCGACGCCGACGTCATCGTGCACTACGAGGTCACGAATGTCGTGCACCTTGGCAACACGTTCACGATGGACGGCTATCCGGCGATCCACGTCGACCGTGGCGGTGACCTCGACGGCATGATCGCCACAGCCGAGTCGTTCATTCGCAAGGCCGCATACTTTTCCACGCCGATGACGATCGTCCCTGGCCGTGGGCGTGTCTCGTCGTCGGTACGTGAGTTACGCGACTATCGGGACATGCTCGTCGCGGTACGCACACGTGTGCGGCAGCTGATCGCAGACGGTAAGACGGAGGACGAATTGGTCGCCGCCGCGCCCACCAAGGAATTCGATGTGGTGTGGGGCAAGGGACCTGTTCCGCCGGACGCGTTCGCCGCGATGGTCTACCGGTCCCTGGCGCGCAACCGGCCGAGCAGCAGGTAGCGCGCGCGTCGTCCAACTGATGGCGGAGGCATGACGCGCGGCCCACGTCGTCCATGGATCGGCGTTCGCGTCGATCTCGAACCGCCAGCCGAACCGCTGTTGACGGGCTGTATCGCCGCGTGGGTGGATCGAATGCGCCGCAGCAACGTCCTGGGACGCTGGTTTTTCCTGTGGTATGGCGAGGGCGGGGTCCACCTGCGGCTGCGTCTGCAACCGGCACGGCGGCAGGACCACGAGAGGCTGGCTGCCGCGCTGGCGGATCTCGACGGCGAGCCGCGCCTCTGGCTGCAGCCGCAGATCTACGACAGGACCACGCTCGCCTTTGGCGAGACGCGAGAGTCGGTGCTGGCCGAGCTGCTCCATGTTGCCACCTCCGAACTCGCGATTGCGCTGCTGACGAGCGAGGAGGAGAGGCTCGACGCCGCCCGGCGATGGCTGTTGACGGCGGCGGCCGCGGCCGTCCTCATGCGCCGAGCGATTGCCGAACCGGAGCTGGACACCGCCCTCTCGGCATGGATGGCCTTTGCCGCGAGTGCGGCTCGCCGTTACGCCGGCATCGAACTCCAGACACGCGGCGGCGAGCGGGGCCATGTCGGCGTGGCTGCATTGCAGGCCGTGATGCCGCGCGTCGACGCCGCGCTGACGACCCATGCGGCGGCGCGTCGTGCGGGCGCGCTGCTGCGCCGGGCACGGGCGCGAGGCGAGCGGGGCCGCTTCGTCGCGACGCATGCCCTGCACTTGTTCTGCAACGAAATGGGGTTGGTCTTCGCGAGCGAGTACGACATCGCCTGCGCCCTGCGATCGCTCTGGCAGACGGACGCCGTGAGGCGGTCATCGTGACGAGCGAGTGGCGCTCTCTGCATGTCTACACCCCCGCCATCGATCCGCTGGTGATCGACGTCATCGACCCGTTCTTCGCGGCGCATGGCGACGACCTCGATTGCGGTTTCTGGGAGCGTCGCCTGGCCGGCGGACCGCACGTGCGCGTCCGCATGCGCGCCGAGCGCACGCGGCTCGACGCGATCGCGCTCGAGCTTCGCACACGCCTGGAAGGCTGGCTTGCCCTGCACCCGGCGCTGGCGCGGACAGACTACTCTCCGGCGCGCGTCAGACGGCTCCTGGAGATGGAAGGCGTCGATCCCGCCTCCGAGGATCTGGCACATCGCCACGGCGTCGTGACCGAAGGGACGTACCCGGAGTTGGGAAAGACGTACGCCTCTCCGGCCGCGCGGCAGTTGGCCGAGGATTTCAAGTGTGCGCGCGGCCCGCTGGCGGCCGCCATCCTGCGCGCGGCGGAACCACGCGACGAGCTGACCCTGAGGCTCTACTGCGGGCTGGCGCTGTTTGCTGGCCGAGGCCGCTATTCCGCGGGGAGCGTGTCGTTCAAGTCCCACTGGGAGCATTTCGCGCTGACGCTGCCGGAGGCGGCGATCGATCGCTTCACCCGCAGCTACGAGCAGCATCGCCCGCGTCTGTTCGTGCTGATGGACGACGTGCAGCACGCCTGGCACACGGCGGCACGCGCGGTCGAGGCGCCGCTGCTCGACCGGTGGTGGCGCCTGCTCGCGACGATCGACGAGCAGGCGGCCGCGGTGCTTCGCCGCGGTCAGCCGATCAGCATGCCCCCGTCGGGCGTGGATCCGCGTGCGGGCCCGCACGGGCGTTCAGGCGTGCGCGCGGCGCATCGCCGCAGCGAGTTCGTGGAAACGCTCTGGGCGTACGACGGTGTCGAGATGGCGCTGTACCACGACCGGCCGTTTCAGCGGCGGCGCGCGCTCGTCAATCTGCTCTACGAGCTGGTGGCCGCCCTCGCCTTCACGCCCATCGACAGGCAGACGTTCTGCCACCACATCTTTCGCGCCGTCGAAGACCGTGAAGGCTGCGACCTGACGGCGGTGATGCGACACAACATCCCTCGCGTCCTGCAGCGGTCGCGAGACGCCCTGCCTCGCGACGCCGGGGCAGGCGCGCCCGCGACCGCGAAGCCAACAGATTCCGGGTCTGGAGCGTGACAGGCGTGGCTGAAGATTCCTCGACCTGTGAACACACCGGCGCCGCGCCATGCCGCTCGTCGGACATCGACGACAAGGACACTGGCGTGCCGACCCTTCCCGAGCACATTGTCGCCGTCGACCCGTCGACGCGGGCGGTCTTCGCTCGCGCGATGCGGATCGCGAACGCGAGCTGTACCGTCCTGATCACCGGAGAGACCGGCACGGGCAAAGAGATCCTTGCCCAGATCATCCACGGGTACAGCCCCCGGCGGCACCAGCCGTTCGTCCCGGTCAACTGTGGCGGGCTGCCCGAGGCGCTCGTGGAGAGCGAGCTGTTCGGCTATCGCAAAGGTGCCTTTACCGGGGCCTTGTCGGACAAGCTCGGTCTTGCGGAGGCGGCCGATGGCGGGGTGCTCTTCCTCGACGAGATCGGCGAAATGGCGCTCCCCGCGCAGGCCCATCTCCTGCGGTTCCTCGATACCGGTCAAATCGTGCGCCTCGGCGACACGCATGCGCGGTCGGTGAGCGTGCGGGTGATTGCCGCGACGAACCGCAATGTCGAGCGCGACGTCGAACGCGGCTCCATCCGCAGGGATCTCTTTTACCGGCTGCGCGGCGTGCCTCTGCACATTCCTCCTCTGCGCGAGCGCCCCGAAGACATCCGCGCGCTGGCGGGGCACTTCCTCCGGCGATGCGCATCGCAATCA
>QHWR01000131.1:15827-29064 GCA_003223835.1 Acidobacteriota bacterium
GGACGTGGCTCCATGAGTATCCATGGCCCGGGAATGTACGCGAGCTCAAACACGTGATCCAGGCCGCGACCGCCATGAGCACCGGATCCACGATCACGCGTCTCGATCTGATCGAGGCGATCGGACTGGCGCGAGGCGCCTGGGTGCAAGCGCCCGGGCTCGACGACGACGCGGACGAGCGGCAACGCGTGACGGCGGCGCTCGAATCCGCTCGCGGCAACCGCACGCACGCCGCGAAGGCGCTGGGGATTGGCCGGACCACGCTGTGGCGCAGCCTGCGGCGGTTGGGTATCGCGCCGGAGACGAGCGGCAGGAAATGACCCGGTGCTGAGCACGCAGATCACCGACCCGACGGATGGCGCGCCGCGCCGTGCGCGGCTCTGACGCGCACATGAACGTCGACGAGTTCGCCTCGCTATGGAGCCGGCCTGACGATCGTCCGCCGTCGCTCACGATCGCCAACGGACGCTGGTTCGATGGCCGTGGTTTCGACGCGGTGACGATGCATACGGTCGATGGGCGGCTGTCGCGACGGCGGCCTCGCACGATCGATGGGGTGGTCGATCTCGCGGGGATGTACGTCGTTCCGCCGTTCGGCGAAGCGCACAATCATAACCTGCACTCGCGAGACGACGGTGCGGAAGCGATCCGGCGGTATCTCGCGGCCGGAGTGTTCTATGTGCTCATCGCCAACAACCTGCCGACGCTGGCGCGCGGGTTGCGGCCGATGCTGAATACGCCCACCAGTGTCGATGCGGTCTTCGCGCACGGCGGGCTCACCGCGTCGGACGGGCATCCGATCGCGCTCTACGAGCGGCTCGCGGAGCAGGCGCTCCTGTCCGGGTTCACGAGGAGTCAGCTTGCGGACGAGGCGTACTACGTCATCGACTCGGTCGACGAGCTGGTGCGGAAGTGGCCGCGGATCATGAGCAGGACGCCGGATCTGATCAAGACGTTCCTCCTGTTTTCCGAGGAGCGTGATCAAGCCCTCCAGCATCACGTGGGACTCGATCCGGCCATCCTGCCGGAGATCGTGCGCATGGCGCATCAGGCCGGCCTGCGCGTGGCGGTGCACGTCGAGACGGCCGCGGATTTCCATTACGCGGTTTGCGCCGGCGTGAATCTCGTGGCGCACCTGCCGGGCCATTCGTATCGCGCCGGGTACGAGCCCGCGACGTATGAAATCAGTCCTGCGGATGCGAGATGCGCCGGCGACCGCGGGGTGATCGTCGTGACGACCGGGCGGCTGGCGCGGCGCATCAAAGATCCGGATCGCGTGGCGCGGGCGCTCGACGTGCAACGGCACAACATCAGACTGCTGCTGTCGTCCGGCGTGCGGGTCGTCGTTGGCAGCGACGACTACTCGGATACGTCTCTGGGGGAAGCCAACCATCTGCACGCTCTCGACGTCCTCGACAATCTCGCACTGCTGCGCATGTGGTGTTGCGACACGCCGCGCGCCATCTTTCCCGATCGCCGCATCGGCGAACTGGCCGACGGCTACGAGGCGAGCTTTCTGGCGTTGGCCGGGAACCCGTTGGACGCGTGGCACCACGTCACGAGCATCCGGCTGAGAGTCAAGCAAGGTCGACTGCTGAACGTCGCACGAGCGCGGGCGTCCTTCGCGCCGACCGCATCTCGCTGCAAGACCACCGTGTGATGGGGAACCCCCGGAACACTGTTTCGTTTCACCTGCTTCACGATGGGACGCGTGGTGAAACAGCGACCACGATGATTCCGCCGGCGGTCGGACTCTTTCGCGAAGAGCATGGGATCGGCGGTCTGGCACGTTGTGTGCGGTTTGTCGGCGCGCTGTGTGCTGGGAGTCAGTCACAGCCCGGCGTCAATCAGGCGCCTGTCGGTAACTCGTCAGGGGGAGGGTAATGCGATGAAGTACGAGAATCTGCGGATCGATCTGAGTGACATCGAGCTCGAGGACATCCAGGTCCTCGCGCAGGAGGGCGCGCAGGGAATGCCCGAATTCGCCGCGTCCACCAGTGGCTGCTGTGGCAATTGCACGGGCACCAGCACGTCGGCCGGTGACGAACTCGACGACGCGGAGTGAGCACCGCCACGTCAGATTGACATTCCGTTGTCCCCGGTGGCCATCCAGGCATGGCCATCGGGTCCTCCTTTCGCGAATGGTCGCCCCGGCGGCCCCACCCCTCGAGCGGACATCATGGTCGGTTCGGGCATCGGCGAGCTGACGACGCAGCTCAGTGAGCGGGTGAGCGTACCCCGAGCAGGTCGCCTCCTCGCCCTCCGGCGCGCCGCGTGGCCTCTTCGGTGCGGACTCGTTCGCTCCCGTCGGTTCACCGACGCGTTGTCCGAGCTCGCGCGTATCGAGTCCGAACTGGTTCCTCTTGCAGGCCAGCTCGTCGACGTCATTTACGCGCTGGTGCCGCATGCGACGGACGCACACCGGCGCCGGCTCCTCGAAATCAAACGCGCCGCCTTCAATCGTCAGCCACTGCCCGAACACTGTCGGCATCTGGCGCCGCTCGGCCCCGACCTGTGCCGGTACCAGGAGTTGGTGCTCCGGAAGCAGCAGCTCTTGACGCAGGACCGCGAGGTCGTGCTCGACGAGTTGCGACAGGCGCTGACAGAAAGGATTGGAGCGACTGACTTTCGACTGGCCCTGGCCGATTCGAGTCCCGCGCTCTCCGCGGCGCTGCGTCGCCGCGAGACGACGGGGGCGCCGTTCTCGATGCGCGACTGTCGCGGTTTGTATGCCTATGTCTGCAGGTTTACTGCGAAGGCGAATCCTCTGCACTTGTTCACCCACCTGATTCCCGGCGCATGGATGGGCGAGGTTGCGGCGAATCGCGCCGACTCGAGCGGACGCTGCGAAGTCGTGTTCAGCGTCGACGCCATCTTGTCGATCGAGCGAAAGCTGTTGGAACGCGCGATGGACGCGCGCCGGGTTCGTCTCGCGCTACGCCCGCTGTTTCGCAAGGACGGTCGTTGGCAGGTGCTGGTCGAGCGCAAAGAGGGATGGTGCTCCGCGTTCCTCCCGGATCTCTCAGTGCTGGGACACTTGCGCGCGCTCTACGACCAGCGCCGCGACTCGGGTGGAGCGCCAGACTTCACGCGTACGGAGCTCGAGCACGCGCTGATCGACCGAACGGCTGCCACGGGCCACTCCGGTGTCGAAACCGCAATCGATCGGCTGCTGGCGTTCGGCGTGTTGATGCCTTACGTGATCGAGGACATGCGGGCGCCGGCGCAGGGCCTCCGTGGCGTGGACCCCGCCAGCGAACGTGTCGTCGACTGCCTGGATCGCTGGCACCTGGCGCGCGTGGACGTCCCCCAGCTTCCAGCCCTCGACCGCGAACTCGCCGCGATTCGCGAGGAGTGTCCCGACGCCTGCCCTGACGGCCTCCGCTATTACGTCAACTCCTATGCGGACGACAACCTCAACGACGCGGAACAGGCGGCCGCGGAGCTGTTCGAGACGCTCCGCGAGTTGAGACCGTTGCTGACGGCGGAGAGCAACTTCTCACCGCATCGGCGGGTGATCCACCGTTTCTTCGCGGACGAACTACAGGAGGGGACTGGTCGTCCGTATCTGGAGCTGCTCGCGATCTTTCTGCGCCGGCGCGTCGAGATCCTCGATCGACTGAAGTGGACGTTTCATGCACCGGACTACGAGGCGCTCAAGCGCCGATGCCGGGCGCTGCAGGGCCAACTGGACCAGACAGACGTTCGTCATCTGGCAGCGGCCTGCGGTTCCCCGCCGGACACGCCGGTGTGTTGTGTGGGGCCATTCGATTTCGAGAAACGGCGGTTCTTCCTCTCCAATATCTTCGCGGGAGAGCACGTGTCGGTCTGCCGCTATTTGCTCGGCCGGCGGCAGCAGCCCGTGGCGGAGCAAAGGCGCGACGCCGCGCTCGACGTGGAGCTGGCCATCCCGCCGGAAAACAACTTGAACTTCGTGGTCCGGCGGTTCGACGTCGGGTGCGGCTTCGAGAGCCGGTGGGCCCACGGTTATCGCGAGTGGCTCGAGCCATCGGAGATCGAGGTCCGTCTCGAAGGTGGGAGACCGCGCTACGTGCACGCGCGAACCGGTCGTCATCTCCGATTCCGGTATACCGGGCTTCTCCAGGCCCAGTTCCTGCGGGCCGAGTACCAGCTCTTGCTCGCGGACCATGCCGACAGCTATCGGAATCCGTTCGCCAGCGATGCTCCAGCACGATCGGCGACAGACGAAGAATACCGGCCGGGGCTGTTCTTTGGGCCGGTGTGCTTGCGGCGCGAGAGCTGGCTGGTACCGGCGGATACGCTGAGGCACCTGTTGGCGAGCCGTGACATCGTCACGGCAACGGTGGCGCTGCACCGGTTCGTGTACGAACGCCTCGCCCCGTGTGATCTCTGGTTCTTCCGGCTGCTCAGCCCCACTGCACATGCACGGAAACCACGCCTCCTGGATGTCGCGAGTCCGTTGTCAGTGATGGTCCTTCGTCACGCCCTGGCCGATCGGGCCGCTCATATCGCCTTGAGTCCGATGGAGCCGGGTCCGGAAGGCCTGTGGCAGGCAGGGGGCGAGGGCTATGTCGCCGAGCTGATGGTGGAAGTGTAGCGCCAGAAAGGATCCCATGGAGACTCTCACTCAATACTCACCCCTTTCCATACAGGGACGCGTCCCGACGCTTCACGACAGTCGCTGTTATCGGCTGTCTCGCCATGTGCAGCTTCGCCCCGAGCACGATGGCTTCGTTGCCGAGAGCTTGATCACGGGCCATTGCGAGCGTCTGCCGAACGCGGCCTCGGTGCGGCTCCTGCTCAGCCTGATGGACCCGGCACAACCCGGCGCGCTGTTGGCTCCGCTCGATGCGCGTCGAGCGTCGGTGGTTCGTACTTTCCTGGGCCGATGCCTCGAAGGTGGGCTGATCACGGAGATCGCCGACGACGGCACCGCCGATGAAGACGGGATTCTCTCCTTGGCCCACTGGGAGCCACACGACCTCGCCTTTCACCTGCGGAGCCGAAAGGGACGCAATCCTCGTCCCGTCGGGGCCACGTGGCACCTGGCCGATCGATTGCCGGCCGAAGACGCGCGCCGGCCGGAGCACGGATCCGTTCTCGGGACCATCCCGTTGGACAAGCCGGATCTCGATCGGTTGAAAGCGCAGGATTGGACGCTGACTCGCGCGCTCGAAGAGCGGCGTTCTCGCTACAGCATCGCGCCGCTGTCGCTGCAAGCGCTCGCGCACCTCCTCTTCCGCTGCTGTCGCGTGACGGCCGCTCGAAAAGAGGCGATGGCCGGGGGGGTGCTCCGCAAGGTCCATCCAAGCGGTGGGAGTCTGCACAGCCTCGAACTGTATGTCGTCGCCAACCGCTGCATCGGGTTGGCCAGAGGCGGCTATCGTTATGATCCATTCGCCCATACGCTCGTCTGGCTCCGGCAGGACGATCCCGACATGATCGAACTGCTGCGCGATGCGCAGACCGCGACACGCGATCTCAAAGATCTGCCGTCCGTGCTGCTGATCGTGGCGTCCCGGTTTCGGCGAGTCACGCGCAAATACCAGTCGCTCGCCTACCACGTCATCTTGCAAGAGGTCGGTACGCTCTACCAGACCATCTATCTGGTCAGCCAGACGCTCGGTCTCGCCGTCTCCGCGCTTGGCGCCGGCGATTCGGACCGGTTCGCTCGCGTGTTCAACACCGACTTCTTTGCCGAGTCCAGCGTCGGCGAGATGATCGTCGGCGGAGCTGAGAAATGAGCACGCGTTCGGTCAATCACGGTCTGAGCCTGGATGGCCGCGCACGAATCGTCGTCAGCGGTGACACGCTGCGGCTCCTCCACCGGCGCGGGCTCGTGGAGCTTCGCGGTAAAGGTCTCGAACGGCTCCACGAGCGGGTGGCGCCGCTTCTGGACGGCCGCTGGACCCGAGAGGAGGTGCGGGCGTCTGCCGGCCCGCACGCAGATCAAGTAAGCCGTTACCTCGACGCCCTCCGCGAAGGCGGCGTGCTGTGCGATGGATTACAAGTGCCCGACCTCCCGGCAGGGTTGCCGACGCCGCGTTCCGGCCTGCAAGTCCTGACCATGGGCGGCGTTCGGATCGCGGTGACGCTTTCCGGGGATGAGTCCCATGACGCGGGAGCCCTTCGGCTCTCCTTTGCGAGCCGCGCGACGATTGAGCAGCGGCTGCTGGAGCTGGAGGATCTGCGGGCCGACGCAGGACGTATCTGGATCGTGTGCGACACCGAGCCGCGTCCCGAGGAACTGGTCCGGCGGGCCGCCGTGGCCCGGCACCTGCTCGCCGTAGCAGTCGGCAGCGGCCACCAGCCGCGCATCGACATTTTTCAGTTGGCGGCCGATCGGTTATCCGACTGTCCCCAACTTCCGCTGGTCGTGATCGCCGGTGACCTGACTGGACTCGGCCGGCGTCGAGTCGGCTGCGGGTTCGACGCGAAGGAAATCACGGCGGCGTTGATCCCGGCGTTCATCGGCCGCGAGGCGCTTCTGCACCGCATCGACCTCGGCCTGATCGACGGCGCGTCTGGCGACATTCGCCAGCGTGGCACGGCACGGACGCATGTCAGGCTCACACGCGCACAAGGTGTGCGCGCGGCCGTGGCGTTTTCGCGTTCGGCTTGCGCCGAAGAGATGATCCGAGCCTGGGCCCTCGACTTGCCGAGCGGTGCGGCCGGCCGGACGATCGACCTCCTGGCGGTCGACGCGCCGAGCACCCGAGTCGCCGTGCTCCAGGACGCGCTGCGCCGGCGCCGGGCGACGCTGCGCGCGCGGCTCGACGACCGGCTGTCGCCGCTGCTGATTCTTCGATCGCGTCGGTTTGCCGTCGCCCGCCTGGGGCTCGAGGAAGTGCTCGCCGAAGCGTTGCTGCGCGGGACTTCCCATGCCGTCGGCCTCAATGCGTCCGCTGTCCTAGCCTTTGTGCCGCCGTTGCGCCCTGCCACGCGCAGCCTTCGCGCGCTCGCGGTGGCCCGGCAGCTCGCCGGATCGGTGCGCGTGATCACGGGCCGATTCCGCCTCCTGGGAACGACGCTCTTCTTCGGCGTGGTCGACCACGGCAAGGAGGGGAGTTCGTGATCGCGTGCTCGACTGTACCGGCAAGACGTCCGACGTCATCTCGCGCGCTGCATGGATCGCATCGGACTCGATGCGGTCGCGGTCGAGACGTTCTTCGACCTGGTCCGCCGGGTACGGCAGCTTGCGCCCGACGCGGCGCCACGCGCCGGTCCGCACCATGTGCTGGTGCTCGATCTCCAGCGCGCGATCGTCTTTCGCGATTCCGGCGTCGCTGGCGAGCCTGGACTCTCTTCGCTGGTCCGCTTCCTGCTCGATGGGTACCCGCTTCAGCCATTTCCGCCCTTCGCGGCCGCCGAACGCGATCGTTCGTATCGTTTCAGCTTCGATCCCGCGCTGCTCGAGCTGTCGGCCCACTGCCTGCGAGAGCTCGCACCCGGCGAATACAGCGTCCTCGACTTCCTGACCGGCACGGTGCTGCCCGGACGGCTCTACCCGCATCCGCAAACGGCGCCCCCGCGCGTCGTCGCCGCGCGCGCGCCCGCGGCGGTCTCGCCATTGCGCCCCGTGACCACGGATCGCAGTCTGCGTTCGGCCGGGCCTCCGGATCTGTCGGAGCTGGTTGGAGAAGCCGCGGGCATCATCCGGCGTGAGCACGTCGGAGCAAACGTCGCGTCGATGGCCTACAGCCTCACGGCGGTCAGCGCCAATCGCGGCGCCGTGACGGAAATCTGCGGCGGGAGGGCGCGTTCACCCGCTGAAGCGCGGGCGGTGGGCAGATGCGAGGCGCTCGAGCGGTTCCAGGTCATGAAGCAGCCGCCGTCCGCGGAGCTCGTTCGTGGAAGTTATCCGGATCTGGCCGACGACGCCGTGGACCCTCGCCAGTTGTTCTTCGGGCGCAGTCCGGAATGTCCGAATGACGAAGGCATTCCGTTCGCCCTGAGCGCTCCTCTCACGTGGACGTGGGCCTGGGGCCCCGTCGAACGACGGTGGCGCCTGGTTCCCGCGCAGGACGTGTGGTTCAACACGGCCCCTCTCATCGGCGAGCCTCGGTTCGTGCACGCCACCACCAGTGGCTGCGCGGTTGGCGCGACGCTGGAAGAGGCATGGGTCGCGGGTGTGCTCGAGGTGATCGAACGTGACAGCGTCTTGACGTCGTGGTATTTGCGCAGGCCCGCCGTCCAGATTGCGTTCGAGTCGTTCGAGACCGACGAGGTCCGCGATCTGCTCGGTCGCTTCCGGCTCACGTTTCCCGGCTATCGGCCGGTGCTCATCGATCTCACGTCGGACGTCGGCATTCCGACCGTTGGTGCGCTGGCGCTCCGAGAGCATGGAGACGGGGCACGGGTCATCGTCGCATCGGCGTCGGATATCGATCCGGAGACGGCCTGTTGGCGTGCACTGAAGGACGTGATCGGGTTCGGGCTGGCACTCTCCGCGGAGCGCAAGGTGGCGCTGCGCGAACGCCTGACCAATCCGGCCTCGATTGTCGGCATAAGCGGCCACTGGGAGTTGTATGCGCTCGACGAAGCCTTCGAGGCATTCGACTACCTCGAGCTGGATGCGCGCCGCCCCGTCGGGGTGCGGGACATCGCTCGCGAGTCACCAGTTCCGGACGATCCGGAGTTGCGCCTCGACCTTCTCCTCGAGGCGGTCGCTTGCCGGCTGCACCAGGTGGGCGCTGCCTTGTACCTCAAGGATCTCACGCATCCAGGGCTCGGCGTGTGCGGGCTCCGAGCGGCGCGCGCCATCACGCCAGGCCTGTACCCCATATGGTTCGGTGGTCTCCGACGACGTTTCGCGGTGACTGAGAGGCTGCGCCGCCTCGCCGAACGCTACACGGGACGGCCTTTTCAACACGAGCGTCTTCAGCTCGCGCCGCACCCGATGCGCTGAGGTGTCCCATGCTGAACAAAGAGGAGACCGAATTATTGTGCCGCGTTGGCCCCGCGACCCCAATGGGCGAGGTCATGCGGCAGTACTGGATTCCTTTCGCTCGGTCGGCGGAGCTGCCGGCTCCGGATTGCGCCGCTGTCCGTATTCGATTGCTGGGGGAGGATCTCATCGCGTTCCGCGTCACGACAGGTCAGGTCGGCCTCGTTGCCAATCGCTGCCCTCATCGAGGTGCATCACTCTTCTATGGGAGAAACGAACAAGAAGGGCTTCGCTGTGTGTACCACGGGTGGAAGTTCGACGTCACGGGCGCGTGCGTGGATATGCCCAGCGAGCCGCCGGAAAGCACCTTCAAAGACAGAGTCCGGGCAGTCGCGTATCCGTGCCATGAACGAGGGGGAGTCCTCTGGACATACATGGGGCCGCGTCGGACACCACCACCATTACCGGACGTGGTTGGGAACCTGGATTCCGAGTCCAGCGTGGCGACGGTCATCCGAGATTGCAACTATCTGCAGGCACTCGAGGGGGACCTCGACATTGCGCATTTCGCGCTCCTGCACACGGGCCACATGACCGAGGACGACCTGGATGGGGAGAATCCGCTTCGCTATCAGATCAGGCAGCGCGCGGCGCGCTACGCCGTCGTTGACACCGACGTTGGTATTTGCTTCGGGGCGTACCGTCCTGCCATTGATGGTGAGACCTGTCACTGGGCCATCGGAAACTTTCTGCTTCCGTTCTACACGCAGCTGCCGGGCGGGCCGCTGGGCGCCAAACGAGAAACACGGGCGTGGGTGCCCATGGATGACGCACATACGATGACGTTCACGATGTTCGCCCCCATGCTGGCATCTTCGGCACTGACGAATTCGCGCCCGACACAACGGATTGGTACGGCCGCTCGAGGCCGAAGGCCGATCGCAGCAATGACTACCTGCTGGATCGGGCGGCTGTCCAGCGTGGTGAAAGCTACGCAGGGTTGCCCGGCCTGGTGGCCGAGGATCAGGCGATGAGCGAGAGCATGGGGCCAATCGCCGATCGCTCTCGAGAGCACCTCGGCCCGAGCGACATCATGATCATCCGCACGCGCATGCGGCTGATCCGAGCGGTCCAGGCGTTCCGGGACAGGCGTGAAACTCCCGTCGGCGTGGACGACCCAGCCCGGTATCGACAGCACTCGGGCAGCATCATCCTGCCACGCTCGGCAGACTGGGCCGAGGCCACACGCGATCTGCGCATGGCACCCGTCGAGGAGTCGAAGGTCTGACCGTAGGTGGACGCTGAAGAGGAGGGTATCGCGCATGCTGACCAAAGACGACAATGACCTGCTCTGTCGGGTCGGTCCTGGCACGCCCATGGGTAATCTCATGCGGCACTACTGGATTCCCGCCGCGCGTTCAGCCGAGCTCCCCACGCGTGATGGAGCGCCGCTGCGCGTGCGTCTCCTCGGCGAAGATCTCGTCGCGTTTCGCACGACCTCTGACCAGATCGGCCTGCTGGCGCACGGCTGCCCGCATCGCGGCGCGTCCCTCTTCTACGGAAGGAACGAGGATGATGGCCTGCGTTGTGTCTATCACGGGTGGAAGTTCGACGTCGCCGGCGCGTGCGTCGACATGCCCAGTGAGCCGCCGCAGTGCGATTTCAAGAAGAAAGTCAGAGCAACGGCGTATCCGTGCGTCGAGCGCGGTGGACTCATCTGGACATACATGGGCCCGCGTCGGACGCCGCCCCCGCTTCCGGATCTCGAGGCCAACATGGATCCCGAGTCTCTGGCCGTCACGGTCCAGTGGGCGTGCAACTATCTGCAGGCCCTCGAGGGGGATATCGACGCGGTGCACTTCGCGGTTCTCCACACCGGGCACCTGACTCCCGCGGACACACAGGAAGGGAGCTACTTGTATTACCAGCTGATGACGCCGGTGCCACGCTGCGTTGTCGTCGACACCGAGTTCGGCACCTGTTACGGCGCCTGCAGGCCCACCGACTCCGACGAGACGTACTACTGGCGCATCGGTAACGCGTTGCTGCCGTTCTACACGCAGGTTCCGTCAGGGACGCTCGCGGTCAATCGCATTGTCCGCGCTCTCGTACCCATGGACGACGAACACACCATGGTGTTCACCATGATTGCGCCACCGGCTGGTGGCTATGAGCCGAAGCCATCAGAGATTCCAGGCCGAGGGTATGGGGACATCGAGAGGCGGCCTGATTCAACCGACTGGTATGGTCGCTCGAGACTGAGAGCCGACGCCAGCAATGATTATCTGTTGGACAGGGACGCGATCAGACGCGGTGAGACCTATGCAGGCCTTCCGGACCTGATCGCCGAGGACCAGGCGGTGACCGAGAGTATGGGGCCCATCTCCGATCGGTCGCAAGAGCACCTGGGGACGAGCGACGTCATGATCATTCGCACGAGGCAGCGGCTCCTCAAAGCCGTTCGAGCCCTGCGAGATCGCGGTGAGGTTCCACCCGGCGTCGATGATCCGACCGTGTACCGACAGCGGTCGGGTGCGGTCATCCTGCCGCGATCGGTCGACTGGTTCGAGGGCACCAGAGCACTGCGGAAGGCATTCGTGACACATCCCGCGGCCACGGTGTCCGAGACGGTCGCTGGGTGATGGCGCTCGTCGCGCCAACGCCAGCAACTCACGCCATCGCCGCTGGTCCATCCTCCTCGGCATGTCCCGCTCGACAGAGAGTCGGGCAACGCTGATCACGTCATCCCAGAAGGAAGCTCGTCATGCTGGCGAAAGAGACCAACGAATTGCTCTGTCGAGTGGGCCCTGGCACCGAAATGGGTGACCTGATGCGGCAGTACTGGGTGCCGGCCCTCCGTTCGGACGAACTCGCCACCCCGGATAGCGCTCCCGTACGCGTACGGCTGCTTGGCGAGAATCTCATCGCGTTTCGCGTGACCTCTGGAAGGGTCGGCCTGATAGGCAATCACTGTCCGCATCGGGGCGCATCACTCTTCTATGGGAGAAACGAAGAAGAAGGCCTGCGGTGCGTGTATCACGGCTGGAAGTTCGACGTCGGTGGTTCATGTGTCGACATGCCGAGCGAGCCGAGCGACTGCAACTTCAAGGGCAAAGTGAAGGCCGTCGCCTATCCCTGCGTGGAGCGAGGGGGTGTCGTGTGGACGTACATGGGTCCGCGCCAGACGCCGCCACCCGTTCCAGACCTCGAGGCGAATATGGACGCGCAGGCACAGGTCTACACGGTCATGAGGAAGTGCAACTATATGCAGGCACTCGAGGGGGATATCGACAGTGCCCACTTTGCCTTTCTCCATATGGGCCATATCACGGTGGACGACACCTATGATGGCAACTTCATTCACTACCAGATCAGAGAGCGGGCGCCGCGTTACGAGGTGACGGATACGGAGTTTGGCATCAGCTATGGAGCGTATCGTCCAACCGACAACGATGACACGTACTTCTGGCGCATCGGGAATTTCCTCTGCCCGTTCTATACCCAGGTCCCGCTGGGCCCGCTACCGCTGCGACGGGCGGTTCGGGCCTGGGTGCCCATGGACGACGAGCACACGATGTCATTCAACATGGTGGCGCCATCCGTCGCGGAAATCGTGCCCGACCCGGAGCGTCTGAAGAAGCCGGGCGGGATCGTTGGCACGACCGAGATGTTGCCCGACACCACGGACTGGTACGGGCGCTCACGCCTCAAGGCCGACATCGTCAATGACCATCTCCTGGACCGTGAGCGAGCGGGACGTGGAGAAAGCTATACCGGTTTGCCAGGACTCGTCGCCGAAGATCACGCGGTCACCGAGAGCATGGGATCCATTTGCGATCGGTCGCAGGAACATCTCGGCACGAGTGATGTGATGATCATTCGCACACGCCTGCGCCTGATCAGAGCGGCGCAAGCGCTGCGGACCACGGGAGAGATTCCTCCGGGTGTCGACAATCCGGAAGTCTACCGCCAGCGTGCCGGCGGCGTGATGTTGCCACGTTCCGCCAACTGGTTCGAAGCGACGAAGAGCCTGCGCACGGGCTTCGCTGAACACGCGGGGGAGTTGGCGTCGAAACGATAGGCACATGGAAGCCGGCGCGCGATCGACGCTCGACGCCATCACACAGGAGCTGACATGAATGTCGGGTTCTCCCGGTTCCTGGGGAGAGGAGGTCCGGGGCTGGATAGCCTGGCTCATGTCCAGAACGCCACGGTGGGTGTGCTGAAGAAGCGCCACACGCTGCAGCCATACCCCGGTGAGTCTGGCGCCGCGTCGAGTGTGAACCCGCGCGAGCTGGTGAAGCAATGGTTGGCGACCAGCGACGTCGTCGTTGGCCCTGTCTATGCGTTTCTTCCGCCGTTGCTCCG
>QHWR01000131.1:29093-31414 GCA_003223835.1 Acidobacteriota bacterium
ATGCAGACCAATGTTTCCGGACCTGCGACGTCCTCGTCGCCAACTGCGCGGCAGACGTCGCGCTTGCGAGGAAGTTCTGGCCGAACGCCACCGTGCGGTGCGTGCCGCTTGCGTACGATGACGCGATCTTCTATCCGGAGGACGAGACCGCGCAGCGCGCGGTGCGCGCGAGTCTGGGCATCCGGCCGGACGAGAAGATCGTGCTCTACGCTGGGCGAGTCACGCTCGAGAAGAACGTCCACACACTGTTGAAGGTGTTCAGCGTCGTGCTGACCGCTGTGCCGGACGCACGGCTGGTCATCGCCGGCAGCGAGGACTCCATTCCTTTCGTAGAGTTTGGCGTGATGCCGCTGGACATCAGGCGATGCCTTCGGAGACTCATGACGCATCTGGGTCTCGATGAGCGTCATGTGATATTCGCCGGACACCGTACGCGGGACGACCTACGTGCGCTCTACAGTACCGCCCACGTGTTGGTGAACCTGACGTTGCACCACGACGAGAATTTCGGACTTGCTCAGGTCGAGGCCATGGCGTGTGGTGTGCCGATTGTGGGCACGACGTGGGGCGGATTGAAGGATACGGTCACTCAGAACGTGACGGGCAAGCAGGTACCGGCGGTCGTCACGGCGACGGGCGTCAAGGTCGACTGGTGGCGTGCCGCGAACAGCATCGTGCAGCTGCTCACGACCGATGCGTCGAATCAGCAACTGCGTGAACGGTGCCGCGCCGTCGCACGAGATCGCTACTCCATGGCCCGGTACGGTGACGCGCTCGATGAAGCGGTGCGTGATGCCGCCGCCGCGGCCCGACGTCCGTCCGAGCCGATTCGCCAGAGTGCGTTCGCTGAGGAATTCTGGGCCACGTGCATCGGCGAGCCTCAGGGACTGAAGCTCGGGACGTTTGGACGACGGTTCTACCGCCAGGGGCCGGAGTCCTTGCGCCTGTACCGCGAGCTGATCACGCCCTTCGCGGGGGCGGCCATGGATCCCGTGCGTCCCGATGCCGAGTGCGCCTGGTGTCTCGCAGCGCCGCTGGTCTTCGAAGAAGACGATACGCTTTCCGTGAACGACCCGCTGTATCCATTCGAGGTGCCCGTTCCAAAGCACGTCCTGGATGACGTGCGTACCCTCGTGAACCAATTCACCCTGCAGCCGGTGATGGCTCACGGATCTCTCGAGGCGGCCACGTCGGCGGCGGCCGAGGCGTTTGTCTGGATGCAGGAGATGGGCCTCGTTATCCGTACGTGTCGCGGCACGCTCGATACGGCGGGTGCGGGCCGCCTCGTCGGCGCACCCAGTTTCGAGATGCGTCAGATCGATTCAGACACGGACATTGTGTGGTTTTCGCGATCCGCGACGTGATGGCCGAACGCCCCTTCCAGTTCAACTGGACCTACATCCGTAATCTCGCGCTCGAACACAAGCGCGAGCTCCTGACTGCCCACATCACCGCCGTGCTGGTGGCGTTGATCAATCTACCGTCGCCGCTGCTTCTCCCCATGCTCGTCGACGAAATGATCCTCGGTAAGGGTGGTCCGTTGATTCGAGCCATTGACACCTTCACGCCGACGATGTGGCACGGCCCCGTGCTCTATGTCGGAGCGGTCGTGGCCGCGATACTCGTGCTGCGAGCGGGGGATCTCGCCCTCGGCGCGCTGCAGGAGCGACAGTTCAGCCGCATTTCGAAGGAAGTGATTTTTCGCATGCGGGAGGTCCTGCTGAAGCGGCTCGAGCGGATGGAAATGGTCGAATACGAAACGCTGGGCAGCGGGGCGGTCACGACACGCTGCGTCGCGGATCTCGACGCCATCGATCGCTTCGTCGGGGCCACCGTTGCTCGCCATCAACTGGCAGCTCGGACTCCTCATCCTGGTCCTGAATCCGGCCGTGATTTATTGCACGGTCGTGCTCGGGCGTCATGTGCGCGAGTTGAAACGACGTGAACATGAAGCCATCGAGGCGTTTCAGGAGAGCCTGACCGAAACGCTCGAGGCGATCCATCAGATCCGCGCGATGGGTCGCGAATACGCCTATTTCCAACGGCTCGTCGGGCACGCTCGCGTCATCCGGGATCGTTCCGCCGCCTTTGCCTGGAGAAGCAACGCGGCTTCGCGCCTCAGTTTTCAGGTGTTCCGCTTCGGGTTCGACGTGTTCCGAGCGGTGGCGATCTTGATGGTCGTCTTTTCCGATCTCAGCCTTGGTCTGATGGTCGCGATATTCAGCTATCTCTGGCAGATGATGGGCCCGGTGCAGGAGCTGCTCGAGATGCGCTTCTCGTTCTTTGCGGCCAGGGCGGCACTCGATCGCGTGAATCGTCTC
>QHWR01000131.1:31556-33214 GCA_003223835.1 Acidobacteriota bacterium
GCGCTGGTGGGGGCCAGTGGAGGCGGCAAGTCGACTCTGGTCCAGGCGCTTCTGGGCTTCTATCCATTGTCCTCCGGCACGATATGTTTTGGCGGTGTTCCGTTGACAGACGTGGGCTCTGATCGCGTAAGAGCAAATGTCGGGGCCGTGTTGCAGAGTCCCTCACTCCTGAATGACAGCATTCGCGCGAATCTCGCCTTCGGTCGCGAGCGCTCGGACGAGGATCTCTGGTGGGCCCTGGACATCGCCCAACTCGACGGGACGGTTGCGACCCTGGAGCAAGGGCTCGATACGGTCCTCGGCAATCGAGGCGTGCGACTGTCCGGAGGGCAGCGACAGCGTCTCGCGATCGCCCGGATGCTGCTGACCGATCCGAAGATCATCATCCTGGACGAAGCGACGTCGGCGGTCGACATGCTCACCGAACAGCGTCTGTACGCAGCACTGCTGACGTCGTTCGCCACCCGGACGATGATCATCATCGCGCATCGACTGAGTGCGCTGCGGTTCGCCGATCGCGTGTTCGTCTTCGAAGGCGGTTCTATCGCCGAACAGGGCGGCCATCAAGAGTTGCTCGCCCGCCGAGGTCTGTACTCCAAGCTGTATGCAGGACCGAAATGAGGCGCTCGATTTGTCAATCGTCATTCCGTGGTCGAATCGACCCGAGCTGGCGACGACGATGCGCCGAAATACGGAGGCATTCGAATCTCTGGCTGCAGAAGTGCTGGTGGTCAATTGCGGGGGGGATCCACGGGCGCTCGAGTCGGTTGTGAACGCCTCGGCGCCGCGCTGCCTGCGAGTGATCGACGTGTGTTCCGAGTGCTTCAACAAGTGCCTGGCGCTGAACGTCGGTGCGTTCCTGAGCCGCGCATCCCGGTTGCTGTTTCTCGACGCGGATATCGTCATCAGCGCAACGGTGCTGGCCGGCATGGTGGAGCGCGCCGATCAGCACTCGTTCGTCACGATGCAGTGGGTCATCGAGTCAGACGCAACAGAACGGCGTACGGATCTGGTCGAGTGCACGCAGACCATGGAGTATGTGTGGACCGATGGACAGCGGCTGTCGTTCGAACTCTTCCGGAGCCGCGGGGCGGATCTGGCGAGAGGTGGGCCTGGGCTCATTTGCGTGTTGAGAGAACACTTCCTTGCCGTCCACGGCATGAACTCCAGGCTCGCCGGCTGGGGGTGGGAAGATCAGGATCTCATCATCCGGTTGCTGGCGATGACAGGGCTCAGGCGAGTCCTGTTCGGAGAAGCGCAACATCTCGCGCACGACGACTCCCGCCGAACTCTGAATGGGACGACGCGCCACGAAGCCGACCAGCGCAACATGTCGATCTGCTATGCCAATTACGAGCGCCGCAGTTTTCTTGGCACCTTGAGGCGAGACCTGGTCACGTACAAGGACAGGCTGCTCGAGTATTCCCTGCCACAGAAGACTGACATCGCTGGCTGACTGATGCCGTCATTTCGTCTCTTCACTGAAGCGGCGAGGAACACATGGCCAGTCGTCTCACCGACGGGGCGGCGTGCGGCGGCCGCATCGCCGGCCGCGCGGCTCCTCACGCCGGGGAGGCTGCGGGTCGGTATCTATGACAAGTTGTTCTGGCGACGCCACGGCCGGTCGCCCGATCCGAGCATCACCTACTACCAGCACG
>QHWR01000132.1:0-8629 GCA_003223835.1 Acidobacteriota bacterium
GCGCTCCGCCGCAGCTCGATCGTGCCGTCGCGGACGACGGCGACGCCCGCCGAGTCGTAGCCGCGATACTCCAGGCGGCGGAGACCGTCGATCAGGATCGGAAGGACCTGCTTCTCGCCGATATACCCGATGATCCCGCACATGGTTGCATCCCCCGAGGATCTATTTTTTCTTCTTGGCGACCCACCCGTCCTTGTTCACCTGCTTGCCCCGCGCGACCGCCAGCGCGCCCGGCGGCACGTCCTCGGTGATCGACGATCCGGCCGCGACGTACGCGCCGCGCCCGACCCGCACCGGCGCGATCAACTGTGAGTCGCTGCCGATGAACGCCCCGTCCTCGATGACGGTCGGGTTCTTCTTCTCGCCGTCGTAGTTGCACGTGATGGTGCCCGCGCCGACGTTGACGTTCGCGCCGATCGTCGCGTCGCCGAGGTACGAGAGATGATTGGCCTTCGACCCGGGCCCGAGCGCCGTCTTCTTCAGCTCGACGAAATTGCCGACGTGAGCCTGTTCCCCGACGTCTGATTGCGGCCGGATGTGCGCGAACGGCCCGACGCGCGCTCCCGACGACACGTGCGACTCGACGATCACGCAGAAATTGTTGATGACGACCCCGTCGTCGATCGCGGAGTCCACGATCCGCACGCCGGAATGCACCTCGCAGCCGCGTCCGATCCGCGTGCGTCCCTCGAGGTAGACGTTGGGGTGCAGGATCGTGTCCGTCCCGATCGTGACGTCCGGTCCGATCCACGCGCTGGCCGGATCTTCGATCGTGACGCCCGCCGCCATCAGTTCATCGGCGCGGTTGCTCTTGAGAATCGCCGTCAATTCCGCCAGCTCCTTCCGGCTGTTCACGCCCAGAATCTCCCGGGCGTCGTCGAGGACCACCGTCTCGACCGTCAATCCCCGGCTGCGGTAAATCCGTACGAGATCAGGCAGGTAATACTCGCCCTGCGCGTTCGCCGGCGCGATCTCCCGGAGCGCCCCGAACAGAGGCTCGAGCTCGAACGCGTAGATGCCGCTGTTGATTTCGGTGATCGCGCGTTGTTCCGGCGTGGCATCCTTCTCCTCCACGATCGCCACGATGCGGCCGTCCTCGCGGACGATGCGGCCGTAACCGAACGGCCGATCGACGTGCGCGGTGAGCACCGTCGCGAGGGCCCCGCGCGCGTGATGCGTCTCGACCAGCGTTCGCAGCGTCGCCGGCCGCAGCAGCGGCACGTCGCCATACAACAGCACCACGGTGCCGCGGCACCCTCGCAGGTGAGGTTCCGCCTGCAGCAGCGCGTGCGCCGTACCGAGCTGCGGCTCCTGCAATGCAAACAGCAGGCCCAGCCGTTTCCCAAGGATTTCCTGAACCCGCTCCGCACGGTGACCCAGGATCACGACTGTTGTCTGCGGCCGCAGCGGGTCGGCGGCCCGCAAGACGTGCTCGATCAACGGCACGCCGAGCGCGCGGTGTACCACCTTCGGTTCAAGAGATTTCATTCGCGTCCCTTTGCCGGCCGCGAGGACGACGACGTGAGTGTCGGACATGGGAGAAGGCGTTCCTAGTGTAGTGCCCGGGCTGCACAGGTGGGGGATCGGTCGAGTCGGCCGACGGTTTGGTGAATGGACGGCGAAGCTCGGCTATCGGCGAGCGCGGCGAGGGGGTGTTTTTGGCGCGGGCGGCCGCGCCGCCGTCTGACGAATCGAGGGCGTCTCGAGGATGCTCCGGAAGCCGTCGTGATCCCGAAGCGGTTCGAGGTCCGGGTCCTGTTTCGCCAGCCCGCGGTTCTCCGCATTGAACGTGATCGCGCGGCGAAGGTGCTCGAGCGCGGCGCCCGTCTCCTGACGCCGCGTCATCGCGACCGCCATCATGTAGTGCGCGTGATCGTGCTCGGGATCTTCGGCGAGCGCGCGCTGCAGGTGCTGGACGGCGGCGGCCTCGTCGCCGGCGTTGAGCGCGACGGTTGCGGCGTAGACACGTTCTTCGGCGGTCCGCGGCGCGGTTTCGCGCGGCGTCAGCTCGCGTTCGCAGACCTTCAGATAGAGCCGGGCGCGCTCGAGCAGCTCCCGCTCATCCGGGTACCGTTCGATCACCATACGCAGCGCGTCGGCGGCGGCGCCGAAGTCGTGGCGCTGGAGCGCCTGGAGTCCCCGTTCGTACAGCGCGACCGCCTCGTGATACGTCGGCTTTCGGGGAGGCGGCGGCGCAGGAGGCGGGGGAGCGGGTCTGGCTTGGACGGCGGTCGGTCGGGAGACGTCGGCCCGCACCGGCCGACTCGCGGATATGGCCTTCCCCCTGGCCGGTTTACGAGCGGAGGAGCGGGCGCTGGAGGCCCGGTGCGACTTCGCCATCAGTCACGGGCGCGCTTGGGGAGCGTCAGCCGCAGGGACAGTAACAAATCGCTCGTGGGTGGGTCAAGCCGCCGCCGCCGGCCCAGTCTACTTGGCCGAACGACCAAATTCGCGTGTAGCTTGGAACCGTCGATAGACCTCATTCGTCGGCAGGCCAAGCGACCGGGCGACTTGGCGGGCAGCGTCGCGCGGCGACAGGTCGCTATTTTCTATCAATCGACCAACTTCTGCCTCAATCGCGTCGTCGCCGACAGCGGCAGCCTGGTCAATCCGTGGCTTGCCCGGCGGGATAATCACGGTGAACTCGCCCTTCGGCACGGCGAAACGTGAAAGGAGTTCTACAATTGGTCCAACGACCAATTCCTCGTGTGTCTTTGTCAGCTCGCGTCCAATTCCTATCGGTCTGTCGTCAATCAAATGCCCTAATTCTGTCAGTGTCGAGTGAATCCGATGCGGAGCCTCGAAAAAAACGACCGTTCGCGATTCCCCGACAATCCCAGCCAGCCACTGTTTTCGGTCTTTTGACCGCGCAGGCGCGAACCCGAGAAAGGTGAACTCCGCAGTCGGAAGTCCCGACGCGGACAACGCCGCCATCACAGCGCTTGGGCCGGGGACGCTTTCGACGCGGATCCCCGCCGCGCGCGCCGCCGCGACCAGGCCTTCACCGGGATCCGAGATGGTCGGCGTCCCCGCATCCGACACGAGCGCGATGGAATCGCCGGCTTCGAGCCGCGCGACAAGCCCGGCCGACTTGCGCCGTTCGTTGTGCTCGTGGAGGCTCGTCGTCGGCGTCGAGATGGAGTAGTGTTGAAGCAATCGGGCCGTCCGGCGGGTGTCTTCGGCCGCGATGAGGGAGACGTCGCGCAGGATTCGAAGCGCCCGCAGCGTCACATCCTCGAGGTTGCCGATCGGCGTGGCGACCACATACAGGGTGCCGGCCATACGGGGGGCGCCGATTCTACCAGAATGTATTCCGCCGAGCCGTTACCTCACTTCGTTGACGAGTACCTCGATTGGCTGCACGAGGTCCATCCCACCAATGCGACGTTCGACGGCGTCCACCTTCATGACGACCTGCTGGAGGATCTGAGCCGGACGTCGGTTGACGACCAGATCCGCGCGCTGGGAGGGTTCGCCCGCCGGCTCGCGGCGATCGACCCGGCACGGCTGACCGAAATGGAGCGCCTCGAACGGCCCGCGCTCGACGCCAACATCCGCTCCCGTCTCTACGAACTGGAATCCATCCGAACCTGGGAACGCAACCCGCAGCATTACGGCGACCTGCTCGCGACCAGCGTCGCCGGTCAAATCCTGTTCGACTACGCGCCGCTCCCCGAGCGCGCGCGGCGGGTCCTCTCGAAGCTGCGGCAGGTGCCGCGATTGATGCAGGCGGCGCGCGACAACATCAAGGATCCGCCCGGCATTTTCGTCAAGGTCGGCCTGGAGAGCTTGCGGGGCACGCAGCGCTTCATCGAGGACGATTTGCCGCGCGCGCTCTCGAATCTCGACGACCTGCACCTGCTCAGCGACCTCGCGGACGCGTCCACCGAAGCGTCCCAGGCGATTGGACACTACGTGCAATACCTCGAGTCGGACCTCGCGCCGCGCGCGCGCGGCTCGTTTCGTCTGGGCCGCGACCGATTCGAGCAGAAGCTTCGACTCGACGAGGGGATCGCGCTCGACGCCCCGCGGCTGCTGACGATTGCGATGCGCGAGCTGCGCGCCGCCCAGGACGAGTTCAAACGCGTGGCGTCGCGGCTCGACGGCGTCGATCCGTACGACGCGTGGGCCCGCGCGAAACATGCGCACCCGCGGGCCGGCGAAGTCGTCGCCGTGGCCCAGCAGCAGCTCGACGAGCTGGCGACCTTCATCACGCGCAACGATCTGGTGTCGCTGCCCGATTCGGCGCAGGTCCGCGTCGCGCCGACGCCGAAGTTCTATCGCTGGACGTTTGCCAGCATGTGGACGCCCGGGCCGTTCGAGACGCGGCCGTTGCGCGCGTTCTATTACATCACCGATGTCGATCCGGCGTGGCCGATGGAGCGGCAGGAAGAGCACCTCCGCGACCTGAATTACGGCGCGCTCTGGGCGATCTCGATTCACGAGGTCTATCCCGGCCACTTCCTGCACTATCAGCACCTGCGCCAGGTCACGTCAGCGCTGCGCAAGTCGATCCTCTTTTCGTCGGCGGCGATGGTCGAAGGCTGGGCGCATTACTCGGAGGAGATGATGATCGAGGCCGGTTTCCGGCGGCAGGACACCGCGGTCAGGCTCGGTCAGCTCGCGGAAGCGCTCGTCCGCCTCTGCCGCTTCGTCGTCGGCATCCGGCTTCACTGCGAAGATCTGTCCGTCGAACAAGGGGTGCGCTTTTTCCGCGAGGAGGCGTACCTGGAGGAAACCAGCGCGCGGCGCGAGGCCGAGCGCGGCACATTCGACCCGTCTTATGTGCTGTACTCCCTGGGAAAGCTGATGGTGCTGAAGCTGCGCGACGACTACAAAGCGGCGGCCGAAGGACGATTCTCGCTCCGGCAGTTTCACGACATGCTGCTCGCGAACGGCACGGTTCCGTTGTGGCTGCACCGGATCCTCATGCTCGGGGAGAACAATGGCGCTATGATCGAGTGAATATGCCGCTGTACGAATACCAGTGCGACGCGTGCGGCCACCGGTTCGAGAAGATTCAGAAGTTCTCCGATCCTCCGGTCGAGACCTGTCCGCAGTGCGGCAAGGGGCCGGTGAAGAAGCTCCCGTCGTCTCCGGCGATTCAGTTCAAGGGATCGGGCTGGTACATCACGGATTACGCGAAGAAATCCGGCACGGACGGCGGCAAACCGGGCGACGCGCCGGCGTCGAAGCCCGGCACGGACTCCTCGTCAACTTCCTCGTCCTCCTCCTCTCCCTCTTCAGGGTCGGACACACCCGCAGCCAAGACGACGCCGAAAGAGTGAGTCAGCGGCGAACGGCCGCTTCGCGATCGATCGCGCGCAGGTATTCGCGGAACGGCTCCGCGAGGTCAGGCCGGCGCAGCGCGAAGTAGACGACGGCGCGCAGGTATCCGAGCTTGTTGCCCGTATCGTGGCGCACGCCCGCGACGCGGCAGCCGTAGATCGGCCGTTGTTTGAGGAGACGGCGGAGGCCGTTGGTGAGCTGGATTTCGCCCGAGCGATCGTTCGCGGTTTCCTCGAGCGCGGGGAAGATGTCCGGCGTGAGCACGTAGCGCCCGATGATCGCCAGGTTCGACGGCGCCTCGTCGCGCGGAGGCTTCTCGACGAGATCGCGGATGCGATAGACGCCGGGGCGCACTTCCTCCGCGTCGATGACGCCGTACGCGCTGACGTCCTCGGGCGGCACTTCCTCGATCGCCACGACCGGGCCGTCGAGCTCCTCGAACACCTGGATCATCTGGCGCAGCGCCGGCGGTGTCGCGTCGATCACGTCGTCGGCCAGGATGACGGCGAACGGTTCGTTGCCCACGAGCGTGCGCGTGACGAGGACGGCGTGTCCGAGGCCGAGCGGCTCACCCTGCCGCACGTACGAGACGTTGATCAGGTTGGAGATCTTGCGGATTTCGTTGAGCAGGTCCGTCTTGCCGCGCGATTCGAGAAACGTCTCCAGCTCCACGGAGACGTCGAAGTGATCTTCGATCGCGTTCTTGCCGCGGCCGGTGACGAGGATGATGTTGTCCACGCCGGAGGCGAGCGCCTCCTCGACGCCGTACTGGATGATCGGCTTGTCCACGAGCGGCAGCATTTCCTTGGGCTGGGCTTTCGTCGCCGGAAGGAAGCGCGTGCCCAGTCCCGCCGCGGGAAACACGGCTTTTCGAATCACGTCCCGCATCGTACCTCAGGACGTCGAGGGTCCGGTATAGGATTTAGCCCATGCTCGATGCTGCCTACGTCCGCGAACACCTCGACGACGTCCGCGCGGCGCTGAAGAACCGCGGGCTGCAGGCGGACGCCGACCTCGAGCAGCTCGCGACGCTCGAATCGCGGCGGCGGCGCCTGATCCCTGAAATCGAAGGGTTGAAGCGGGAGCAGAACGCGGCCGGCGACGAGGTCGCACGCGCGAAGCGTCAAGGCCAGGACGCGAGCCACATCTTCGCCGCGAACAAGGCGCGCGCGCAGCAGATCCGGCAGCTCGAGATCCAGCTCGATCAGGTCGAGCACCAGCGCACCGGCCTGCTCATGACGATGCCGAACATGCCGCACGCGTCGGTGCCGGCCGGCGCGAGCGCGGCGGATAACAAGGAGGTGCGGCGCCACGGCGAGCCGCGCGCGTTCGACTTCGAGCCGAAGCCGCACTGGGATCTCGGTCCCGCGCTCGGCATCATCGATTTCGAGCGCGCCACGAAGATGGCCGGCGCGCGCTTCGCGGTGCTGATGGGCGCCGGCGCGCGTCTCGAGCGCGCGCTCATCGACTTCATGCTCGACCTGCACACGCGCGAGCACGGGTATATCGAGGTCGAACCGCCGTTCCTCGTCAACGCCGAGGCGCTCAAGGGCACGGGCAACCTGCCAAAATTCGAACAGGACCTCTTCAAGATTGCGGGAGACTGGGACCTTTACTTGATCCCGACCGCGGAGGTGCCGCTCACGAACCTGCACCGCGGGGAAATCCTCGACGGCCGCCGGCTCCCGTTGCGCTATACGGCCTACACGCCGTGCTTCCGGAGCGAGGCTGGATCGTACGGCGCCGACGTTCGCGGGCTGATCCGGCAGCATCAGTTCGACAAGGTTGAGCTCGTCAAGTTCACGACGCCGGATCAGTCGTACGCCGAGCTCGAGACGCTGACCGCGAATGCCGAAGAAGTGCTCAAACGGCTCGAGCTGCCGTACCGCATCGTGCTGTTGTCCACCGGCGACCTGGGGTTTGCGTCGGCGAAGACGTACGACATCGAGGTCTGGCTCCCGAGCCAGAAGACGTACCGCGAGATCTCGTCCTGCAGCAACACGGAGGCGTTCCAGGCGCGCCGCGCGAACGTCAAGTACCGTCCCGCCGGCACCGGCAAGGCGGAGTTCGTGCACACCCTCAACGGATCCGGTCTCGCCGTCGGCCGGACGCTGATCGCGGTTCTCGAAAACAACCAGCGCAAGGACGGCGCCGTCGTCATTCCTCCAGCGCTCCGGCCGTACATGCACGGCCTGGAAATCATCGAGCCGCGCCGCCCGTAACGGTCTCGCCTTCCTGGACACCTCCCCCGCGCCCATGATATATAGTCGCACCACATATGGCCCCGAAGGATGATCTGAAGAAGGGCAGCGCCGAGCTGATGGTGCTCGCCGTGATCGAGGACGCGCCGCGGCACGGCTACGACATCGCGCGGTCGATCGACGACCGCTCCGGCGGCGTGCTGCGGTTTCACGTCGCGTCGCTGTATCCGATGCTGTATCGGCTCGAGCGCCGGGGGTGGATTACGGGACGCTGGGTCGAGAAGGCCGGTCAGCGCCGCCGGCGCTATTACCGTCTCACCCCGGAAGGACGCCGGATGCTCCGGCAGCAGCGGAATGAATGGCACGCCCTGTTCGACGCGCTGACGCGCGTCGCCGGTCTCGAGCCGCGATGAACACCGACTTCCGCGCTCTCGTTCACGCGCGGCATCCCGACCTGGCGCTCGAGCCCACCGACGAGCTCGCGCAACACCTCGAGGACCTTTATGGCGAGGCGCGCGGGCAGGGACGCTCGCACGAAGAGGCGATGACGCTCGTTCGTCAGGCGCTCGACGAGGCCACGCTCACGTCCGACATCGAAGCGGCACGCCGCGCCCTGCCGCCGGTGATCACGCGGCGCTGGCACACGGCGCCGCCCGAACCGCCGTCATCATCCGGAGGCTCCATGCTGATCGATGTGGGACGCGACGTCCGGTACGCCTGGCGTCAGCTGCGGCGCCAGCCCGGCTTGTCTGCGGTCACGATCGTCACGCTCGCGCTCGGCCTCGGCGTCAACATCGCCGTCTTTGCCGTGATGCAGGCGGCGTTGCTCGCGTCTCTGCCGATTCCCGCGCCCGACCGCCTCGTGCAGGTCTACGGTTGGACGCCAACCGGGGGCGATCATTTCGACTTCTCGTATCCGCTTTACGTTGACGCGCGAGATCGCGGCCGCCAGATGGCGGCAATCACGGCGTATGCGACCGGCATCGTGGGGATGGCGACCGCGGATCGGCGCGAGCGCGTCGTGGCGGAGTTCACGAGCGCGAACTACTTCGCGGTGCTCGGCGTGTCACCAGCGCTCGGTCCGGGTTTCAGCGGAAGGGACGAGCTGCGCGGCGCGCCGTTGGTCGCGATCGTGAGCG
>QHWR01000132.1:8666-23309 GCA_003223835.1 Acidobacteriota bacterium
GCCAGCGCGCGGATGTCTGGCTCACCGTCAACCAGTACTTTCCGCTCGAACATCGCCCCGACCACCTCGACGTCCGGACGTCGAGCTGGCTGTCGCTGCTCGCACGCCTCGAGCCCGGCGTCTCGCGGGAACAATTCGCCGCGCAGATGACGTCGGCGCTCCGTGCCGAAGGAGCCGAAGGCGATCCGGCGTGGAGCGTTCGCGTTCGAAGCGCGGGACGCGGCAACGAGATGCTCGTCGGCGATCTCGGCCGTCCGCTGCGGCTGCTCACGCTGGTGGTCGCGCTCGTTCTCGTGATCGCCGCGGCGAACGTGGCGAACCTGCTGCTGGCACGGTCGTATGCGCGGCGGCCCGAGCTGGCGATCCGGCAGTCGCTGGGCGCCGGCGCCGCGCGCCTCGCTCGTCAGCTGCTCATCGAAGCTGCGCTCGTCGCCATCATCGGGACGGTCGCTGCGGTGGCGGCCGGACTCGCCGTCGCCAGATGGTTCGAGATCCGCACCGTCGCGGGCGGCGCCGCGCTCGACCTGTCAATCCGGCCGAACGCCATCGTCCTGTTGTTCGGCGCCGCGCTCGCCGCGATCGCGGCGCTCGCGATCGGTCTGGCGCCCGCGCTGGCGGTGACACGGCTGTCGCCGGCGGACGTGATCAAAAGGGGGGATGGTCGATCGACGGTCGGACGCGGACGCCTTCGCGCGTGGCTCACCGTCGTCCAGATGGCTCTCTCGCTCGTCCTGCTGATTGGCGCAGGCCTGTTCCTGCGAACGCTCGTCAACCTGCGATCCATCGATCCTGCGATGCTGACGGACCGGACCATCGCCGCAACGCTCAACCTCACGCTGCGCGGCTATGACGAGGCGCGCGGCCGTCAGTTCTACGATCGCCTGCTCGAGCGCGCGCGAATGGTCCCAGGCGTGGACGCCGCGTCGCTCGCCTTCGTATTGCCCGTGACGCCGGGTGGCATGCGCGAGAATCTGAACGCCCGCCGCACGGATCCGCCAGTCGACGTTCCGATCGAGTTCGACGTTGTCCCGGTTTCCCCGCAGTTTTTCCGAACCGTCGGCATCGCACTCGTGCAGGGGCGCGACTTCGCGGGCTCGGACACCGCTGCCTTGCCGCCGGTCGCCATCATCAACGAACGCATGCAGCAGCGGTTCTGGCCGTCCGGCGGCGCGGTCGGCCGCACGTTCACCGCGGGAACCGACCGGTACACCATCGTGGGCCTCGCGCGCGACAGCAAGTACAGGAGCCTGCGCGAGACGCCGCGGATGACCATGTATCTGCCGTTGGCGCAGATCTACGAGCCGACGGTGAATCTGGTCATTCGAACGGTCTTGCCCGTCGAGCAGGTCGTGGCCGGGCTGCGTGACGCGGTACGCGCGGTCGACTCGGGCCTGCCGCTCTACAACGTGCGCACGCTGTCCGAGCACGTGGAGCGCTCGCTCTATTTCGATCGGCTCCGCGCGAGGCTCATCGCGTCGCTGGCGCTGCTCGCGCTCGTGCTGTCGGCCGCGGGCATCTACGGCGTGGTCTCGTATAACGTCGCGCAACGCACGCGCGAGGTCGGCATCCGGCTGGCGCTCGGCGCCGAGCGCGCGGCGATCCTGCGGATGCTGCTCGCGGGGACCGCACGTCTCGCGCTCGTGGGTGTCGCCGTCGGCGCGGGGATCGCGGCTGTGTTCGCACGTGCGATCGAGTCGCAGCTGTTCGGCGTCAGCGCCGCCGACCCCGTCACGCTCGCGGCCGCGCCCTTCATCCTGATCGCGGTCGCGCTGGCGGCGACATTCGTGCCCGCGCGTCGCGCAACGCACATCGATCCGATGTTGGCCGTCCGAACCGAATAACCGACTCGGGATCGGTCGAGCACGCAATCGTGCGGGACGTTTCAAAAGCGTAACCGAGTGCTGAATCGGCGTGCGATTCTGCGCGGTTCGCGCGGCGCATGGCGTTTGCAGTGCAGGCTGCGCCATGAAACGGGCCTTCGCCGTCAGCATTGGCCTTGCGCTCCCCGCGTGCGGCGGGTCCGGAGCGAATCCCGCAGCGCCCGACGCGCCGCGCGTGCTTCAGGGACAGACCGTCAGCGCGATCGACGGCAGCGGCACCGGCGTCGTCAACGTGCAGGTCGGGACCCACTTCACGATCCAGACGGACTCGAACGGGAACTTTCAGGTCGACGTCGGCGGCTCGGGCACGTTTCCCACCGCCGTCAGCGGCGCGCCTGTCGTCGAGCGGCATACGACGATCGCGGGTCCGACCAACGATCGCACCAGGATCACGCTGATTCCCGCGAGCTTCGACCTGCAGGCCTTCGACGAGATGTTTCGGACGTCGAACAGCCGTCTGCAGCGCTGGACGAGCCGTCCGTCGCTCGTCGTGGTCGCGTCCGTGATGAAGTACGTCAACAGCAACGCCGACCAGTTCGAGGCGACCGCCGAGCAGTTGAGCGACGACGAGCTGGCTGCGCTTCTGGGGAACCTCACGGAAGGCCTGACGCTGCTGACGGCGGGGACGTACACCAGCTTTGCGGCGACGGACATCGAGCGGCCGGATTCGGGCGCTCTCGTCAACGTCCATCGCGCGGGAAAGATTGTCATCGGCCGCTATATCGGGATCAGCACGCTCGCGCACACGATCGGCTACGGCAGTTGGGCGGAGCAGCCGGACGGGACGGTCGTCGGCGGATCGATCTGGCTCGATCGCGACTTCGACAAGGGGGACCCGCGGCGCCGGCTGCTGCGGATGCACGAACTCGGGCACGCGCTCGGCTATACGCACGTCACGGTGCGCACGTCGCTGATGAATCCCGCGATTGGCCCTGAGCCGACCGACTTCGATCGCGCGGGTGCCGTCATCGCGTTCCAGCGTCCCGTCGGCAACACGTCACCCGACACGGATCCGGCCGGCGTGCGGACGTTTTCCGTCGCCGAAGGCGGCGCGCGTTGGAGCGTGCCGATCCGCTGAACCGGCGCGGATCGCCTCGTCCTACTGTTTGACGGTACGTTTTGCTCTGAGCTGTGTCGCGTTCGCCGTCACCCACGCACGCAGGTCTTTCGCAATTCTTTCCGCGCAGGTGGTCCAGGCTCCGAGCGAGTACGCCGATTCCTGCGTCTGCGTCCCAACGATCTCGCGTTGGTACGTGCCGGCCTTGAGCACTGCCGATACCCAGAACGTGTTGGCCATGATCGGCGTCGTCGTGATGTCGGTCCCCGAGTAGTAGCCGTGATAGACGTTCGTCCGCTCACCCCAGTGCTGAGTGCCGATGCCGCGCGTCACGATCGTCAGGAGGACGTCGGCGTGCGACGGGTCGTCCACGATGATCACGTCTTTCTTGCGCTCGAGTTCGGACCGGACGTCCTTGATCGAGTCCTGGATGTCCTTGTTCGTATCGACGAAGCCGTCGCGCAGCGGAGCGGAGACGAACACGACGATCCGGCTGTCCGTCTGAACCGGGGCAGAGAGCAACACGGCGAGCAGAAGGCACACCATTTTCTGTCCTCCCGATGTGTATTTCGCGCGGGGCACTCAGCTTACCCCGAGCTACCGCAGCAAGGGAACTTATTTCAGCCTGTCGTAAGATGGACGATGTCCTGCCGTGCTGACCACGACGGGATTCCGTACCATACGCGGAGGGATGGCCGAGTGGTCGATGGCGGTGGTCTTGAAAACCACTGTACCCGAAAGGGTACCGGGGGTTCGAATCCCTCTCCCTCCGCCAAGCTCCTACCGTCGTGACGTTCGAGCGCTGGGTTGACGCGCTCGAGGCGCGGCATCTGGCCGACCTCACGCAGTCCGAAGTCACGCGTGCGTTGCGTGCGCTGTCGTCGTGTTACGTCGAGCGGCGCGCCGGGCTCGCACGCGGCGCCGCGCTCGACGGCGCGGGCAAGCGCGCGGCGTTCGCGCTGTTCTACGCGCCCGTCCACTTCCTCGTCACGCGCGAGATCGTCCGCGCGCTCCGCGCGGGCGATGCATCACTCACACGAATCATGGATCTCGGATGCGGGACCGGCGCGGCGGGCGTCGCGTGGGCGCTGGAGTGCGGGCGTGACGGCGACCGGCCGTCGATCGCAGGGGTCGATCGAAATCCGTGGGCGGTGGCGGAGGCGAACTGGATGTACGCGCAGTTCCGTCTCCGTGGCCGCGCGCGTATCGGCGACATCGCGCGGGTTCACGTGCACGCGTCGGAACGCGATGGCGTCCTGCTGGCGTACGCTGTCAACGAGCTGGCGTCCGCGCGTCGCGCGGCGCTGCTGCCCCGGGTGAGGACTGTCGCGCAGCGCGGAGCGCGGGTGCTCATCGTCGAGCCGATTGCGCGGCGGATGAACGATTGGTGGGGAGAGTGGCGCGCCGCGCTGAACGCGCGGGAGGACGAGTGGCGATTCGCCGTCACGCTGCCGCCGCTCGCGCGCGAGCTCGCCCGCGGCGCCGGCCTGGATCCGCAGGAGCTGACCGCGCGGTCATTGGTGGTGGCCACCGATTCCCGCTAACGGTGGCAGCCACCGTTAGGACACACGGGCGGTTCAGATAGAATCGGCCGGATGTCCGCCCCCGGCAGCGCGCCTTCCCGCACGCCCGCCCTGACGCTCACCCAGCAAATCCTCCTCGGCCTCGTCGTCGGCATCATCGCCGGCGCGCTGATCAGCCGGTACCACCCGGAGTGGGCCGCCTACGTCAGCCCGTTCAGCCAGCTCTTCCTCCGGCTGATCAAGATGATCATCGCGCCGCTCATCTTCGCCACGCTCGTCGCCGGCGTGGCCGGCGCGGGGCACGCGAAGGCCATCGGGCGGATGGGCGTGCGCGCCATCATCTATTTCGAGGTGGTGACGACGCTGGCGCTGATCATCGGGCTCGTAGCGGTCAACGTGTTCAAGCCGGGCGTCGGGCTGGTGCTCCCCGCCGCCGCGACCGCGACGGGCGTGACGCCGGCGCAGACGTGGGATCAGTTGCTGCTCCACATCTTTCCGACGTCGATCATTCAGGCGATGGCGGAAGGGGACGTGCTGCAGATCGTGGTCTGGAGCCTGATCTTCGCGATCGCGCTGACGATGGTCGGGCCGAAGGCGCGGCCGATGATCGAGTTCTGCGAATCGCTCGCGGAGACGATGTTCAAGTTCACGAACATCGTGATGAAGTACGCGCCGATCGGCGTCGCCGCGGCGATGGCGTACACGATCGGCAAAGGAGGATTCAGCGTCCTTTACAGCCTCGCGTGGCTCGTGGGGACGTTCTACGTGGCGCTCGTGGCGTTCTATCTGCTCGTGCTGCTTCCGGTGATGCTGCTCTTCCGGCTGCCCATCAGGAAATTCGTGCAGGCTGTCCGCGAACCCGCGGTCATCGCGTTCTCGACCACGTCGAGCGAGGCCGCGCTGCCGCGCGCGATGGAGGTGATGGAGCGCCTCGGCGTCCCGCGCAGCACGGTCGCGTTCGTGCTGCCGCTGGGCTACAGCTTCAATCTCGACGGCTCGACGCTCTATCTGTCGATGGCGTCGATTTTCGTGGCGCAGGCCGCCAACGTGCATCTGTCCGCCGGCGAGCAGATCACGCTGATGCTCACGCTCATGCTGACGAGCAAGGGAGTGGCCGGCGTCCCCCGCGCGGCGCTGGTGATTCTGGCCGCGACCGTGGCGTCGTACCACCTGCCGCTCGAAGGCGTGACGCTCATCCTGGGCGTCGACACGCTCATGGACATGGGCCGCACGATGACGAACGTCATCGGGAATTGTCTCGCGTCGGCCGTGGTGGCCCGGTGGGAAGGCGTGTTTCACGAAGCGAGCGACACCGATCTGGCGATGGCCGAGGCGCGCGGCGAGATCTGACGCATGCCGTTCGGCCTCACCATCCGGCAGCAACGCCGGTTCAAGCTCTGGTTCTTCGAAGGCCTTCGCGACGCGGTGGGGCCGTTCGCGGGCCCGCGTCATCAGTCCGAGTGGTGGCAGGTGATGTGTCTGACCGGCGTCGATTACTTCTCGACGCTCGGGTATCAGCCAGGTATCGCGTTTCTCGCCGCCGGCTTCCTGTCGCCGATCGCGACGTTCGTGCTCGTTCTGCTGACGTTGTTCGGCGCGCTGCCGACTTACAGCCGGGTCGCGGAGGCGAGCCCGCACGGGCAGGGCAGCATCTCGATGCTCGAGGAACTGCTGCCGCGCTGGAAGGGGAAGGCGTTCGTCCTCTGCCTCCTCGGATTCGCGGCCACGGATTTCGTGATCACCATCACGCTGTCCGCCGCCGATGCGTCGGCGCACATCATCGGCAACCCCTTCGTGCCCTCGTCATTCGATCACCCGATACTGCTGACGCTGGTGTTGCTCGCCGGGCTGGCGGCGGTCTTCCTCAAGGGATTCAAGGAAGCCATCGGCGTCGCCGTAGGGATCGTCGGCGTGTACTTGTCGTTGAACGTGTTCGTCATCGGGTGGGGCATCGTCCACATCCTCGAACATCCGCAATTGCTGCCGTCGTGGTGGGGGGCGCTGTGGGCGCAGCAGGGCAGCCCGCTGATGATGCTCGCCATGGCGCTGCTGCTGTTCCCGAAACTGGCGCTCGGCCTCTCGGGGTTCGAGACCGGCGTCGCGGTCATGCCGCTCATCAAAGGCGACCCCGGCGACGACCCGGCGCATCCGAAGGGACGCATCCGCAACGCGAAGAAGCTGCTGCACACCGCGGCGTTCATCATGAGCGTGTTGTTGATGGGCAGCGCGTTTACCACGACGCTGCTCGTGCCGCCGGCGGCGTTCAAAGAAGGAGGCGAAGCGTCAGGACGCGCGCTCGCCTACCTTGCGCACCAGCATTTCGGCGAAGTGTTCGGCACGATCTACGACCTGAGCACGATCGCGATTCTCTGGTTCGCCGGCGCGTCGGCCATGGCGGGGCTGCTCAACCTCGTGCCGCGCTACCTGCCGCGATACGGCATGGCCCCCGAATGGACGAAGGCCACGCGGCCGCTCGTCCTCCTCTTCGGCGCGATCACGGTGCTCATCACGGTGCTCTTCCGCGCCAACGTCGACGCGCAGGGAGGCGCGTACGCGACGGGCGTGTTGGTGTTGATGACGTCGGCGGCGCTCGCGGTCACGCTGCACGCGCGCGACCGGCGTACGGAGCGGCTCGCCTTCGGCGCGATCACGGTCGTGTTCGTCTACACGACGGTCCTGAACATCTTCGAGCGGCCGGAGGGCATCAAGATCGCGTCGTGGTTCATCCTGACGATCATCGGAACGTCCCTCGTCTCGCGCGTCCTCCGATCGACGGAGCTTCGCGTCCAGGGTGTCGTCCCGGACGAGACGGCCCTTCGCTTCATCAGAGAGGCGGCCGGCGCGTCGGTCCGAATCATCGCGAACCGGCCCGACACGGGGCAGCCGGACGAGTACGCGACGAAGCTGCGCGAGGCGCGAGAGGCGCACCATCTGCCCGAGGACGAGCCGGTGCTGTTCGTGGAAGTGCGTCCGGGCGACGTCTCGGATTTCCGCGGGACGCTCTCGATCACGGGCGCGGATGTGTCCGGGTATCGCGTGCTGCGAAGCGTCAGCCCCGCGATCCCCAACGCGATCGCGGCGCTGCTGTTGTACATCCGCGATCAGACCGGCAAGATCCCGCACGCGTACTTCGGCTGGACCGAAGGCAACCCGCTTGCCTACCTGCTGAAGTTCCTGGCGTTTGGCGAGGGAGACACCGCACCCGTCACGCGCGAGGTGCTGCGTCAGTCGGAACCGAATCCGCTCCGCCGTCCGCGGATCCACGTCGGCTGATCACTGGATCAGCTTCACCGCGCACTGGTCGACGCCGCGGCCTTTGACCGCCGTGACGTCGAACTGCAACCGCCCGAAGCGGACGCGATCGCCAACGCGCGGCGGCCGGCCGAGCATCGTCAGCACCAGGCCGCTGACGCTGTCGACGTCTTCGTGCGACAGATCGAGATCGAACAACTGCCCAAGCTCGTCGAGGCGCAGGGTCCCGGGCACGCGGACACGTCCCTGCGCATCCCGGCGCGGCGTCGCTGGCGCCCCGGGCGTCTCGTCGATCTCGCCGACCACCTCCTCGAACAGATCCTCCAGCGTGAGAATCCCCGCGGTTCCACCGTGCTCGTCGATCACGATCGCCATCTGCGTCCCGTCTCGCCGCAGCCTGGTCAGGACGCTGTCGAGGGCCGCCGTCTCCGGCACGACGGGAGCCGGTCGCGCGTGCGCCGCAGAGAGCGGCTGGTCGTTCAGCAGCAGCCGCAGGAGGTCCTTGATGTGCACCATGCCGACGATGTGGTCGAGGTCGTCTTCGTAGACTGGATACCGCGTGTGGGGTGAGCGGCCGAGCAGTTCGCGCAAATCCGCGGGCGTCGCACCGACGGCAATCCCCGAGATGCGGACGCGCGGGACCATGGCCTCGCCCGCGGTGAGGTCCCCGAACTCGAAGAGCTCGCGCAGCATCTGTCCCGCATCCGCGCGCAGCGCGCCGCGCTCCTCGGATTCCTGGACGACCAGTTGCAGCTCCTCGGGCGTGTAGTACTGATCGGCGTGCTGCGCCTGCCTGCGAAACCCGAGCGGCTTCAGCACCGCGTCGCCGAGCGCGTTGAGCGTCACCACCAGCGGTAACAGCGCGCCCTGCACCCAGAGCATCGGCGGCGTGATCCAGAGGGCGATACTCGCCGCGTGCCGCAGCGCGAGCGCCTTCGGCACCATTTCGCCGAGGACGATATGGATGTACGTGAGCACGGCAACCGCGGCAATCGTGGCAAACCCGTGCGCCAGGATCCAGCCGGCCAGACCACGGTCGCCGAGCCACGCCTCAATCCAGCCCGCGATCGCGTGCTCTCCGAACATGCCCAGGCCAAGGCTGGCGACCGTGATGCCTATCTGCGCGGTTGCGACGTAACGATCCTGCCGTCGCGGTTCGCGCAGGATGCGCTGGACGACGCGCGCGAGGCGATTTCGGACCGCGAGGGCGTCGATCGCCGACCGCGGCGCGGCGACGATCGCGAACTCCGCGGCGACGAACACCGCGTTGAGCACGACGAGGCCGAACACGATGGCCAATGTGGCGATCACGCGATGCCTCCGGCCTGCTGCGACGGGGGCGTCACGATCGCCACCGCCACGTGCGTCCCGTCAATGCTCTCGGCCTCGACGTCCACTCCCGCGACCGCCAGGTGCTCGCCGGGCTCCGGCACGTGATCGGTGTGCTGCTCGATGAAGGTCGCGACCGTTTCCGGTCCGGCCGGCCACGCTCCCTCGAGCCAGACGCGCGCCTGGTCGAGCCCGAGGGCGCCCGGCAGACGCACGCGTCCGTCCCCAAGACGGATCGGCAGCAGCCGCGATGGCTTCAACTCGTCCGAAACGCTGCCGAGCAGTTCCGACAACACGTCCTCGAGCGTGATCAATCCGACCACCGCTCCCGATCCGTCGACGACGAGCGCCTGATGCCTGCGGCGCTCGCGAAAAAACGCGAGCAGCCGGTCGGCCGCCATCGTATCGGGCACCCTCACGATCGGACGGAGCAGCGCCGACAGCGTTCCCGCCGGCCCGTCATGAACGAAGTGCATCACGACGTCCTTGGTGTCCAGGATGCCGATGATGTCGTCCAGCGTGCCGCGGAACACCGGCAGACGGCTGTATGGACTCGAGGCCGCGATGCGAAGGACGTCGGCGAAGGGGGTCGCGGCGTCGATTGCGGCGAGGCGTGAGCGGCGCACCATCAGCTGCCTTGCCGTTCTCAGCCCGAGCCGGAGCGCGCGATGGAGCCGAACCTGCTCCTCGGGCTCCAGCAGCCCGCCGTCGCGGCTCTCCGCGATCAGGAGATCGATCTCCTCCGGCGAGTGCACGTGCCGATGACCTGTGTTCGGCACCCCGAGGAGCCCCAGCAGCGCGACGGTGCTGCCATTGAGAACCGCGATCAGCCACGCGTAGATCGTCAGCGACCACCGCATCGGAAGCACGGCGAACAGGGCGACGTGCGTCGGGTATTGCAGCGCGACCGATTTCGGCACCAGCTCGCCAAGGATCGCGGCGCAGCTCGTCAACAGGACCAGGACCGCGACTTCGGAAATGGACCTGGCGGTCGAGGGATCGACCGTCGCCCATCGCAGCAGCACGGGCGCCACGGCCGGCGCAAGAACGGCTTGCCCGTACGCGCCGACGAGGAGGCTCGATAGCGTGATGCCGACCTGTGACGCGGCAACGTACCGGTTCAGCAGACGGGAGTCTTCAACGATGGGAAGGATGCGCGCCGCCAGCCGATTCCCGTCTTCCGCGAGGCGCCTCAGTCGGCTGCGGCGGACGCTGACGGCGCCAAATTCCGCCGCGACGTAAAACGCTTGCACCAGAACGAGCAGCAGGATGACTCCGGCCGCGGCGAGCATGTCCGGAGATCGTATCGCACAGGGCGCCGCCCAGCTTGACCGGCCGTCCACTCCGGCCGACACTTGAACCATAACCCATGAAATTGCAGAGAGTTACAGCTGAGCTCGCCCTTGGGCTGCTGATCGTTCTCGATGTCACTGTCCTGTCCAGGGTCTCGGCCCAGACTTCGCCCGCCCCGGAGGTTGCCCTCTGGGCGGCGAAAGCATCGACCGTTGTCGGAGCCTGGAACGTGGTGTCGGATCCCACCGCTGCCGGAGGCGGCGCGCTGTGGAATCCGGACGCGGGTGTCGCGAAGCTCGGGTCCGCGTCCGCGACGCCCGCCAGCTACTTCGAGCTGACGTTCACCGCGCGCGCGGGAACGCCCTATCGGCTGTGGATACGGGGACGCGCGCAGAACGACTACTGGACGAACTCTATCGCATCGGCACCACCGACGCGACCGTCGTCAGCCTCGAGGACTGCAGCGGCTGCGGCGAGCACGCGTGGGGCTGGCAGGACAACGGCTACGGTCCCGGCGTCCTCGGTCCGGCGATCTGGTTTGCGGCCGACGGACCGCAGACGATCCGGATTCAGGTTCGCGAGGACGGCCTCACGATCGATCAGGTCGTGCTCTCGCCGCAGAAATATCTCACCGCATCTCCAGGCGCGACGAAAGACGACGCGACGATCCTTCCGCAATCCGACGGCAGCCAGCCGGCGCCCGCGATCACGCTCGTACGCGGTCCGTACCTGCAACAGGTCACGTCGAGTTCCGCGATCGTCGTGTGGGCGACGCGCGAGAACGGACAGGCCGAAGTCAGGTACGGCACGGGCACGACGCTCGCGTCGAGCGCTCCCGCGACGGGCCGTCTCGTCGCGAATGCGACGACCGCGCTCGGATACGACTACTACCACTACGAAGCGCCCGTCACCGGTCTGGGCGGGGCCACGACGTACGTGTATCAACCGTTCGTCGCCGGGACCGCAGCGACGGCGGCGCCGGCAACGTTCAAGACGGCGCCGGCAACCGGGACGGGGACCGTCACGTTCATCGCGTTCGGCGACAGCGGGACGGCGTCGGCGCCACAGAAGCAGCTCGCGAGCCTGATGGCGAACGACACGTTCGATCTCGCGCTGCACGTGGGCGACATCGCGTACTCCCCGGCTGACGTTTCGGGAGATGCGACGTACGCGCTGTATCAAAGTGGCTTGTTCGACATCTATAAATGGTTCCCGAGCGTGGGATTCGCCCCCGTCGAGGGCAATCACGACAGCGCGCCGCTCAACAACAACGGCCGTGCGTATCTCGACCTGTTCACGTTGCCGACCAACGGCGCCAGCGCGGCATTTCCCGACCACGCCGAGCGTTACTACAGCTACGATTACGGCCCGATTCACTTCGTTGCCCTCGACACGGAGTTCACCTTCCAGGACACGACGCGGCGCGCCGAGCAACTGTCGTGGCTGGAGAATGATCTGGCCGCAACGCAGCAATCCTGGAAGATCGCGTACTTCCATCGGCCGCCATACAGCTCCAGCTCGGCGCACGGATCGAACCTGACGGTCCGCGCCGCATTCGGGCCGCTGTTCGAACGCTACGGCGTCGATCTCGTCCTCAACGGCCACGATCACGATTACGAACGAACCATTCCGATCAAGGAGAGCGCCATCGCCACCGACAAGGCCGTGCCATACGTCGTCACCGGCGGAGGCGGTGCGGAGCTGTATCCCAACGGGACGAGCGCCTGGACCGCCTACAGCGCATCGGTGTACGAGTACGTCAGGGTCGCGACGGAGCCGTGCACGTTGAAGCTCGAGGCCATCGGGCTGGACGGAGGGATCTTCGACAGCATGAGCCTGTCGAAGTGTGGAACCACGCCGACGGACGTCGTGTTATGGGCGGCGGACGCGCCGGCACTGACGGGCGCGTGGGTCGTCCAGAACGACGTGAGCGCCGCGGGGGGACACTTCGTCGTTCATCCGGACGCCGGTGCCGCGAAGGTCACGACGGCGTCGGCAGCGCCGGCGAATTACGTGGACTTGACGTTCAACGCCATCGCCGGCGTGCCATATCACCTGTGGTTCCGCGGCCGCGCGCAGAACGATTACTGGGGCAACGACTCGGCGTACGCGCAGTTCTCGGGCTCGGTATCGTCGACCGGGACGCCCGTCTATCGCATCGGCACGACGGACGCGGCGACCGTCGTCCTCGAAGATTGCACGGGCTGCGGCGACGCCGGGTGGGGCTGGCAGGACAACGGGTGGGGCACGAACGTCATGGGTCCGAACGTCTATTTCGCGACGACGGGGCCGCAGCGCCTTCGTATCCAGACGCGTGAAGACGGCTATCAGATCGATCAGGTCGTTCTTTCGCCGGGACGATGGCTGAACGCGTCGCCCGGGACGCTGAAGAACGACGCGACGATTCTTACTCGCTCCTCAGGGCAATGACGGGGTCGACGCGCGTCGCCCGCAACCCGGGGACGAGGCTCGCGGCCGCGGCCACCGTCGCGAGCAGCAGCGCAACGCCGCCGAACGTGATCGGGTCCGACGGCTGCACGCCGAAGAGCAGCTTCTGAATCAGGCGCGTCAGCGCGAACGCGCCGGCGCCGCCGATGACGATCCCGACACCCGCCAGCGTCATCGCCTGGCCGACCACCATCTTCAGCACGGCAGCGCGCTGAGCGCCGAGCGCCATGCGGATTCCAATCTCCTGCGTCCGCTGCGTGACCGCGTAGCTGATCACGCCGTAGATGCCGATCGCCGCCAGCAGCAGCGCAAGCCCCGCGAACGTCGAGAGCAGCAGCATCGTGAAACGGCGCTCGGCGACGGAAATCGAAAGGACCTCCGTCATCGGACGGACGTCGGCAACGGCGATCGTCGGATCGAACTGACGCACGATCGTTGCGACCTCGGGCACCATGCGCATCGGGTCCGTCGCGGTCCGGATGACGACGCTGTTCCACGGATACGCGAACCGCGCCGGCGGCCAATACGTCGTCGCTCTGGATTCCACCTCGAGGCTGGTCTGTCGGACGTCGCCGACGACCCCGATGATCTCGTCGGGGTCCGTGTCGTTCCACGAGATGATCACGCGCTTGCCGAGAGGATCTTCGTTCGGCCAGTACTTGCGCGCCATCGTGGCGCTGATGATGACGTGGTGCCGCTGGTCGCCGATATCGCGGGAGTCGAACAGCCGTCCGCTGAGCAGCGGCATCCCCATGGCCTTGAAGTAATCGTGCGTGACGACGCGCACGTCGGCGACCGGCTCCTCGCCGTACGGCGGCTTCGGACGTCCGACGATCTCGAAGCTGGTTGCGGCGCCCAGGCCATTCAGCGGCAGGAAACTGATGCCGCCGGCCGCCTGCACGCCCGGCAGCGCGTCGATGCGCGCGTAGAGCTGGTCGAAAAACTGCACCGACGTGTCGTACTTCGACGCCGGCAGCGTGATTTTCATCGTGACGGTGTGCGAGGGATCGAATCCGGGTTCGACGTGGAGAAGCGTCATGAAACTGCGGACGAGCAAGCCGGCGCCGACCAGCAGCACGAGCGCGAGCGCCGTCTCGACGACGACGAACGTGTTCCGAATCTTCGCGCCGCGCGAGGCGCTGCCGCTCCGTCCGCCTTCCTTCAGCGCATCCGTGAAGCTGGAGCCCGCGGCGGTCAGCGCCGGCACGAGCCCGAACGCGATGCCGCTGGCGACCGCGGCGGCGCACACGAACGCGAGGACCCACCCGTCGATCGTGACGGCTTCCAGCCGCGGAACGGGCAGCCTGGTCGCCACGTTGGTGCGCAGGAGCGTCACCGTCCACCACGCGAGCGCGAGCCCCGCCGCGCCGCCGATCGACGACAACAAGACGCTT
The DNA here is from genome assembly GCA_003223835.1 of Acidobacteriota bacterium. Taxonomy (GTDB): domain Bacteria; phylum Acidobacteriota; class Vicinamibacteria; order Vicinamibacterales; family 2-12-FULL-66-21; genus Gp6-AA38. Next base: position 22,843 of record QHWR01000132.1, read on the forward strand.
TCGGCCAGCATCTGCCGGATCAGCCGTCGTCTGTCGGCGCCGAGCGCCGCGCGTACCGCGAGCTCGCGCTGGCGGGACGTCGCGCGAGCCAGCAGCAGGTTTGCGACATTCGCGCACGCGATGAGCAGCACGAATCCCACCGCGCCGAGGAGCACGAACAGCGCGGGCTTGACGTCTCCGGTGAGCTGCTCCCGCAACGCGACGACATGTACGCCCCAGCCGGTGTTGAATGCGGGGAACAGGCGAATCATTTCCGTCTGCACGCGGGTCATGTCCTGTTGCGCTTGCGCGACGGACACGCCGGGTTTCAGACGGGCGATGATTTGGATCCATCGCTCGCGCGGCGTGCGCGATTCGGCGCTGAATCCGACAGGGTTCCAGATGTCCACGGTCTTGTCGAGGATCGAGAACCCTGGCGGCATCACGCCGACGACGACGGACGGCTCGCCGTTGAGGCGGATGACCTG
>QHWR01000133.1 GCA_003223835.1 Acidobacteriota bacterium
GATCTCGCGAGAGTGCATCCACGCCGCGAACCGCTCGACCTCTTCGGCGACGATCGCGTCGGCGCGATCCAGCTCCCCGGCGCGCCGCGCCATGTTCTCCTTCACGATCCCCTGCAGGTCGTCGATGTTGTAGAGGAAGACCTGATCCAGATCGCCCGCGTTCGCCTCGACGTCGCGCGGCACGGCGATGTCGATGACGAAAAGCGGCCGGCTGCGCCGCGGCCGCATGACGTCCTCGATCCGCGCGCGCGTCAACACCGGCTCGGTGGCGCCGGTCGCCGTGATCACGATGTCGGCGGCGGACAGCGCGTCGGGCAGCGACGCCCACGGCACCGCCCGCCCGTTGAGATGCCGCGCGAGCGTTTCGGCGGCGGCGAGCGTCCGGCTCGCGATCGCCAGCTGCTTCACCTGCTGCGCCTGCAGGTGGACGCCCGTGAGCTTCGCCATCTCGCCGGCTCCGAGGATCAACACGCCGAGACCCTTCAGGTCGCCGAAGATCTTCTTCGCCAGCGACACCGCCGCGTAGCTGACCGACACGGCCCCCTCACCGAGTCCGGTCTCGGCCCTGACGCGTTTGCCGACGGCGAACGCGGAGTGGAACAGACGGTTCGTCAGCGCACCGGTGTGTTTGAGATCGTTTGCGGTGGCGTAAGCGTCCTTGACCTGACCGAGAATCTGCGGCTCGCCGACGACCAGCGAATCGAGTCCGGCGGCGACGCGAAACAGGTGACGCGCCGCGTCCGCGCCGCGGTGGACGAACAGGTGCGGCGACACCACGTCGTAGCCGAGGCCGTGATACTCGCTCATGAACCGGCCGAAGAGGCTCTCGGGCCCCTCCGCGTCGGTCACCGCGTAGATCTCCGCGCGGTTGCACGTGGACAACACGACCAGCTCGCGGCCGAGCCCGCGTTCCGCGAGCGCGCTCAGCGCACGGTCCACCCCCTGCCGCGCGAAGTCGATGCACTCGCGCAGCTCTACCGGTGCGGTACGATGGCTGACGCCCACGGCGTAGAGCCGCATGTCCTCGCGCCTAGAAATTGTGGCTCCGGGTCAGGAAGTACCCGACCGGCACGAAATTGAGCAGGACGATGACGAAGCCGATCGTCGAGAGCCAGGCGGCGCGCCGTCCGCTCCAGCCGATCGCGCGGCGCGCGACGAGCGCGAACGAGTACATCGCCCAGCAGAGCAGCGCGACGAGGATCTTCGGATCCGCGACCGACATCGCGCGCGCGTGCGGGTCGGTCGACGCGTGAATCTGCGTCGCCCAGATGCCGCCGACCGCCACGCCGACCGTCAGGAAGATCCATCCGACCGTAATCGCGCGGCCGTTCATCACGTCGAGCGTCTGCAGCGACGGCAGCCGCGCGTAGAAGAAGCCGAGCTGCTTCGCCTTGATCTCCTTGAAGAGCAGCACGTAGGTGACTCCGAGCACGAACGCCAGCGCGAAGCTCGCGTACGCGAACAGCATCGTCAACACGTGGATCGTGAAGAGCGGGCTTTGCAGGAGCGGCGGCCGCGGCTCGAGGTCGGGGCTGAACGCCGGCAGGACGGCGAGCCCGGCGAGGATCGCCGACACGAAGACGCCCATCGCGCGTTCGTCCGTCGTCAGCTCGACGTAGAGGTACGAGAGCCCCAGGAGCCAGACGAAGGCCGACACCGCCGCGGTCGTCCCGACGAGCGGCGCGTGGCCCGCCTCGACGGTCTGCATGCCGATGAGGAACGTGTGCGCGAGGACGCCGCCGGCCAGCAGTCCCGTCGCGAGGCGCCCCGCGCGACGGTCGCGCCGGGCGAAGTGCGTGAAATACAGGATGGCCGCGCCAAGATAGAAGAGGAAGGGCAGCCAGGAAACCATCGAGGCGCTAGGACCCCGCCGGCCCGTAGTAGCCCAGCTTGGTGCGCGCGACCGACGCGGGTCGATTGACCTTCACCACGATGCGGCGCCAGGCGCCGTCGCGGCGCGGGTTGCCCGACGAATAGGCGAGCGAGTACTGGCTCGAGAGCTCGTCGGCGATGGCCTGGTAGATCGCGGGAAGCTGGCGCGCCTCGGTCGGGAAGAACGCGCGGCCGCCGGTTTCCTGCGAGAGCTGCCGCAGCACGAACTCCGCTTCCTGGAACTCGCGACGGCCCGTCTCTCCCTGCCGCAGTCCGATCGCGTAAATCGCCGTCTCGGATCGTTTCGCGAGATCGAGGACTTCGTCGTACTCGATGAGGCTCGACGTGTCGTCGCCGTCCGAGAGCACGACGATCGCCTGACGGCGGATGTCCTCGGCGGATTTCGCCTTCGCCTTCTTCAGCTCCTTCAGCGAGATGTAGATGGCGTTGTAGAGCGACGTCGAGCCGTTCGGCTGCGTGAGCCGGATCGCCTTCTCGAGCGCGGTGGCGTCGCTCGTGAACGGCGCGAGGATCCGGACCTGGCTGTCGAAGTCGATCACCTCCGCCTCGTCGTCTTTCCGGAGCTGACGCGCGAAGCCGATCGCCGCTTCCTGCGCGATCGGCAGCTTCTCCTCCATGCTGGCGCTCGTGTCGAGCAGCAGCGCGAGCGCGATCGGCTGCTTCGATCGGGAGAAGAACGTCACGTTCTGCTTGGCGCCGTCCTCGAAGACGTCGAAGTCCTCCTGTTTGAGGTCGGTGATGTATTTGCCGGCGCCATCGCTGACCGTCACGTTCAGCGTGACCAGCTCGACGCCGACGCGGATGCGCGGCGGCTGCTGCGCGCCGAGCGCGACCGCCGCGGCGAGCGAAAGAACGAGCGCGATGCCGGCGTGTCGTCGCGTCATGATCGTCCTGCGGTCCGCGTGCGCGCCCGCGTCGTCACGCCCGGCCGCTTGACCGTCACGTCGATCTTCTCGGGCGGAATCAGCGTCTCGGGGCGCGCGTAGGTGACGACGTACTGATGGATCAACTCGTCGGCGAGTTGCTGCATGCGATCCGGGATGCCGCTCGGGGCCAGGATCTGATCCCGGCGGCCGCCGGTCCGCTCGGTCCCCTCGGCGACGAGGATGTTGCGGTTCCGCACTTCGTCGGTCGAGGCGGCCGTCACGCCGGTCATCGTCAGCACGTGCAGCGCCGCCCGGCTCTTCTCGAGCGCCTCGAGCACCCGCTGGTAATACAGCGTGCTGAACTCGAGACCTTCCGTCATCAGCGCGACCATGACGGGCCGCTTCGCTTCGCGCTTCTCGAACCCGCGGCTCGCCTCGACGACCGCCTCGAGGAAATACGCGCCCGCGCCGCTCCGCGCGAACACGCGCCCGATCCCCTGCTTCAGTTTAGCCGGGTCGGTCGTGTAGTCCACGAGCAGCGTGGGCCGCTCGCCGAACGTGATCAGCGCGATCTCGGCTTTGCCGCGCAGCGCGTCGACGAAGCGCGTCAGGCCGTCGCGCATCATCTGGATCTCGTCGGTCGCCGCCTGGCTGTCGTCCACGAGCACGGCGATCTGCATCGGCTCGGTCGCCGGCGCCACCTTCAACACTTCACGGGCGACGCCGTCCTCGCGGACGGAGAGATCGGCAGCGGTGAGGTCGGTGACGGGCGCCCCCTTGCCGTCCACGACGCCGACGTACACGTCGCGCGTCGGCGTCTGGGCCGCGGCGGAAGGGGAAACCAGGCACGCCGCGACGAGCGGCAGGACGACGAACCAGGGCTTCATGAGCGGGCGGGAACCTCTCGGGCCGAGTATAGCAAAATTATTGCAGCGCATAGCTTTGCCGTTCCTTGACTCCCCCCGGACCGCGTGGTACGGTTCCCCATCCAGTAACCGTCCGACAGGCGATGCTCAGGGCCTACGTTCCGATCTTCCTCTTCATCCTGGTCGCCATCGGCTTCGCGGTTGTCACGCTGCTGATTTCGCGGCTGGTGCACGCCGAGAAGCCGAACGCGGTGAAGCTCGAGCCGTACGAATGCGGCATCGAGCCCGAGACGGACGCGCGCGATCGGTACAGCGTGCGCTACTACCTCGTCGCGATGCTCTTCGTCATCTTCGACGTCGAGACGATCTTCATGTTTCCGTGGGCGGTGATCCTCGACCGCCTCGCGCTCTTCGGCCTCATCGAGATGGCGCTGTTCCTCTTCATCCTGGTCGTCGGCTACTTCTACGCCTGGAAGAAGGGGGCGCTCGAGTGGGCGTAGACGACCCCGGGGCTGGATCCTCCGGCGGCCCGCCGCCGGTTGCGCCGTCCGTGAAACCTGCGGAGCCCCGGTCCACCGGATCCTCCGCCGCCCGCGGCTCGTTCCATTCCCTCATACATCGCGACACTCCAGGCGTCGCTGCCGGGCGCGATTCAGCACGTGTCGTTCTGGGTCGGCGACTGGACGCTGATCACGTCGCGGGAACGGCTCATCGAGCTGGCGCGCCGGCTGCGCGACGATCGCGACACGGCGTTCGACTTCTGCTCGGACGTGACGGCGGTGGACTGGCTCGCGCGCGCCGAACGCTTCGACGTCGTGTATTGCCTGTATTCGACGCGGCACCGGCACCGCGTGCGATTGAAGGTGCGCGCCGCCGACGGCGTCAGCGTGCCGTCGGTCACCGCGCTCTGGCCCGCGGCGAACTGGCTGGAGCGCGAAGTGTTCGACCTGTTCGGCGTCCGGTTCGACGGCCATCCGGACCTCCGCCGGATCCTGATGCCCGACGAATGGCAGGGTCACCCGCAGCGCAAGGATTATCCGCTCGAAGGACCGGGCGAGCTGTTGATGGAGAATCCTCTCGACTGGCTCAAGTTGAGGAATGAGATTGAATAGCGTCACATTGCCGACTGGCGACTGAAGACTGCCGATTGAACGGATTGTCGATTGGTGGATTGCCGATTGTGATTGTCGATTGTCGATTGTCTAGGGGATTGCCGATTGCCGATTGAGGGTCATCGAATGAATTCCGGTGCCGTTCTCGATCTACGGCGTCGTCAATCGGCCATCGGCCGTCAATCGCCAATCGGCAATCCGTCGATCGTCAATTCCCCAATCGGCAATCCGTCGATCGTCAATTCCCCAATCGGCAATCCCTCAATCTTCAGTCGCCAATCGCCAATCGCCAATTGAGATGGCCTTATTCGACACCGACGAACTCGTCCTGAACATGGGCCCGCAACACCCGAGCACGCACGGCGTGCTGCGGGTGGTGCTGCGGCTGGACGGCGAGCGCGTCGTCGGTTCCGACGTGGTCATCGGCTATCTGCACCGCGGAATCGAGAAGCTGTGCGAGCACCGCGACTACCTGCAGATCGTGCTGCTGACCGATCGGATGGACTACGTGTCGGCGGCGACGAGCAATCTCGGCTACTGCGAGACCGTCGAGAAGCTGATGCAGATCGAGGTGCCGCCGCGCGCGCGCTACATCCGGACGATCCTCGCCGAGCTGCAGCGCATCGCGAGCCACAACCTGTGGCTCGGCACGCACGCGATGGACATCGGCGCGATGACGGTGTTCCTCTATAACTTCCGCGAGCGTGAATTGGTCCTCGATCTGTTCGAGGACTACTGCGGGGCGCGGCTCACCTACAACGCGGTGCGGATCGGCGGGCTGCCGCTCGACATCCCCGCGGGATGGGACCAGAAGGTCCGCGCGTACTGCGACCTCTTCGAGTCGAAAATCCCGGAGTACGAAGAGCTGCTGACCCACAACCGCATCTGGAAGGAGCGCACGCAGAAGATCGGCGTCATCTCCGCCGAGGACGCGATCGCGCTCGGGTTGAGCGGTCCGCTGCTGCGCGGCTCGGGCGTCCCTCGCGACGTGCGGAAGGACGAGCCGTACGCGGCGTACGCCGACTTCGACTTCGATGTCCCCATCGGCACGCTGGGCGACACCTACGATCGGTATCTGGTGCGCGTCGAGGAGTTCCGGCAGTCGCTCCGGATCATCCGGCAGGCGATCGACGGTCTGCCCGAAGGGCCGATCCTCGGCAAGGTCCCGCGGCTGATCAAGCCGCCGGCCGGCGAGACCTACCACGCGATCGAGTCGCCGAAAGGGGAGATCGGCTTCTTCATCGCCAGCGACGGCAAGTCGATCACCCCGTACCGCTTCCGCGTACGGCCGCCGTCGTTCTGCAACCTGCAGGCGCTGCCGCGGCTCATCAAGGGTCATCTGGTAGCCGACGTCGTCGCGCTGATCGGATCGATCGACATCGTCGTGGGGGAGGTCGATCGATGACCGACCTCTTCGTCGTGCCGCTGCTGCAGATCGTCGTCGTGCTGAACGCGGTGCTCGTCGCGGTGACCTACATGGTCCTGCTCGAGCGCAAGATCATCGCCTGGGTGCAGTCGCGGCTCGGGCCGATGCGGGTGGGGCCGCACGGCATCCTGCAGCCGATCGCCGACGCGCTCAAGCTGCTGCTCAAGGAAGACATCACGCCGATCCGCGCGGACCGCTGGATCTTCACGCTCGCGCCGATCATTTCGCTGGTCCCGGCGCTGATCGCGTTCGCCGTGATTCCATTCGGCGGCGAAGCCACGCTCTTCGGCCATCGCGTGCCGCTCTACATCGCGAACGTCAACGTCGGGCTGCTCTACATCGTGTCGATCACGTCGATCGGCGTCTACGGGATCATCCTCGCGGGCTATTCCTCGAACAGCAAATACCCGCTGCTCGCCAGCCTGCGCGCGTCGGCGCAGCTGATCAGCTACGAGGTCGCGGTCACGCTCATGCTCGTCAGCGTGATCGTGACGACGCGGACGCTGAGCCTCGTCGGCATCGTGGAAGGCCAGATGCGGCAGCACATCTGGTACGTGTTCATTCAGCCGGTCGCCGCCGTCGTGCTCTTCATCGGCGGCCTCGCGGAAACCAACCGGACGCCGTTCGACCTGGCGGAGGCCGAGCAGGAGCTGACGGGCGGCTTCCACACCGAGTACAGCGGCATGCGGTTCGCGATGTTCTTCCTCGCCGAATACGCGAACATGATCGTCGTGTCCGCGGTCATGACGACGCTGTTTTTCGGCGGGTGGCTGTCGCCGTTCCCGAACGTCGCCGCGGCGCATTTCCTCTGGTACATCCCGGGCTGGATCTGGTTCCTGCTGAAGACGTTCGTGCTGCTGTACGTCTTCATCTGGATCCGCGCGACGCTGCCGCGGTACCGGTACGACCAGTTGATGCGGCTCGGCTGGAAGGTCCTGATCCCGGTCGCGCTGGTGAACCTCGTGGTGTCGGCGATCGTGAGAGTTTTTTTGTAGCGACATGCTCGACGCGATTGCGTTCTACACGCTGGCGGCGTTGATTCTCGCGTTCGCGATCGCCGTCATCACGGCGCGCAACCCGGTGCACAGCGTCGTGTTCCTCGTCATCAATTTCCTGGCGGTGGCGATCGTCTACATCGTGCTCGGCGCCGAATTCCTCGCGATGATTCAGGTGCTCGTGTACGCCGGCGGCATCGTCGTCCTCTATCTGTTCGTCGTGATGCTCGTGAACCTGAAGCGCGGACCCGAGGCGCACCAGGATCCGCGGCGGCAGACCGGCGCCGGCGTCGGGCTCGCGGTGGCGGTCCTCGCGGAGCTGACGGCGATTCTCGCGTATACCGGCAGGAACCCTCTGCCCGCGGTGGTTCCCGCCGCTTCGGCGCGCGGACCCGGCGGCAACACCGAGCAGCTCGGATGGCTGCTCTATACGACTTACCTGATCCCGTTCGAGGTCGCCTCGATGCTGCTGCTGGTCGCAATGATCGGCGCGATTGTGCTGGCGCGGAAAGTGGACTGAACGGAAAGACATGCACTTCACTCCGATTACGCCCTACCACTATTTGCTGCTCTCGGCGGCGTTGTTCAGCGTCGGCGTGATCGGCGTCATGGTGCGGCGGAACATCATCATCCTGTTCATGTCGATCGAGCTGATGTTCAACGCGGTGAACATCAACCTGGTCGCGTTCGCCGCGCTCTACCGGCATGAGGTCGGTCAGGCGTTCGCGGTGTTCGTCATCGCGGTCGCCGCCGCCGAGGCGGCCGTCGGCCTCGGGATCATCCTGGCGTTCTACCGGAACAAGGAAACGCTCAACATCGACGAGATGAATCTGATGAAGGGATGACGGAGGGGGCATGGCGGATGGCGGAACGCTGCTGAGCGCGCTAGAGCGTCGCTCCTCTCGCGCGCGAAGGCAAGCGGCTGAGGCCTGAATGCGTTTGATTTGGTTATTGCCGCTGATTCCGGCGGCCGGCGCGGCGGTGAACGGGTTGGCCGGCGTGCGCTGGTTCGGGCGCGCGGCGGCAGGCGCGGTCGCGTGCCTCGCGATGCTGAGCGCGTTCGCCGTCGCGCTGACGGCGTCGATCGCGCTGATCCGGCTGCCGCCGGAGGCGCGGGCGTACGACGTCACGCTCGGACCCTGGCTGCCGCCGATTCCGCTCGCGACGGCGCACGGGATCGGCTCCTTTGCGGCTGAGTGGGCGTTCCGCCTCGATCCGCTCGCGACCGTCATGATCCTCGTCGTCACCGGCATCGGCCTCCTGATCCACGTGTACGCGACAGCGTACATGATGGACGAACCGCGCGGCGGCTACGCGCGCTTCTTCTGCTACCTCAATCTCTTCTGCGCGTTCATGCTCCTGCTGGTCCTCGCGAGCAACTTCCTCGTGATGTTCATCGGATGGGAGGGCGTAGGCCTCTGTTCCTATCTGCTGATCGGCTACTGGTACGAGAAAGGGAGCGCCGCGACCGCCGGACGGAAGGCGTTCATCACGAACCGCATCGGCGACTGGGGCTTCCTCCTCGGCGTGTTCGGCGTCTTCCACGTGTTCGGCACGCTCGACTTTCACGCGGTCGCGCAGGCGGTCTCGTCGCTGCCGATCGAACAGTCGCACTTCGGCGAGCTGTCGATCATCTGTCTGCTGCTCTTCATCGGCGCGACGGGCAAGAGCGCGCAGATTCCTTTGTTCGTCTGGCTGCCGGACGCGATGGAAGGCCCGACGCCGGTCTCCGCGCTCATCCACGCGGCGACGATGGTGACGGCCGGCGTGTACATGGTCGGACGCAACGCGGTGCTGTTCCAGCATGCGCCGCTCGTCCTCGCGATCATCGCCATCGTCGGGACGTTGACGGCGCTGATGGCGGCGACGATCGGTCTCGTGCAGAACGACATCAAGCGCGTGCTCGCGTACTCGACGGTGTCGCAGCTCGGCTACATGTTCCTCGCCGCCGGCGTGGGCGCGTTCGCGGCGTCCACGTTCCACCTCCTCACGCACGCGTTCTTCAAGGCGCTCCTGTTCCTCGGCAGCGGCGCGGTCATTCACGCGATGGCGGGCGAGCAGGACATGCAGCGGATGGGCGGGCTGCGCCGCTTCCTGCCGGTGACGTTCGTCACGATGATGATCGGCGCGCTGGCGATTGCGGGGATCCCGCCGCTCGCCGGCTTCTTCAGCAAGGACGAGATCCTGCTGCAGGCGTTCTCGAAGAACCGCGCGCTGTGGGCGCTGGGGTCGGTGACCGCGCTCATGACGGCGTTCTACATGTTCCGGCTCGTCGCGCTGACGTTCTACGGCGTGTATCGCGGTCCCTCCTGGCCGCGTCACGTGCCGCCGGCGGTCGGCGGACCGGCGACGCTGTCGATCGCGACGGCCCACGGCGTCCGGCATCCGGTCGACCCCGATGCGCACGGCCTCGCGCACGTGCCGCAGCACGACCTGTCGCACGGGCCGGCGCATCCGGTGCCCATCGGCCCCGCGGCGCACGCGCACGAGTGGCACGGACCGCACGAAGCGCCCAGCGCGATGACGTGGCCGCTCATGGCGCTCGCGGTGGGCGCGATCGTCTGCGGGTTCATCAGCATTCCGCCCGCGCTCGGCGGGACGAACGCGCTCGAGCGTTTTCTGGAGCCGAGCTTCGGCGGCACGCCCGCGGCGGCGACCGTCGAACACGCGCGTCAGCCGCGGGCGGACGCCGAGCCGGCGACGGCGGATCAGGCGTCGAACGGCCGTGAATGGGCCCTGATGCTGCTGGCAGTCACGCTCGCGGGGGCCGGCGTCGCCGCGGCGTGGCGGCTCTACGTCACGCGGCCCGAGATCCCGGTGCGGCTCGCCGCGCGGTGGCCCGGGCTGCACTCGCTGCTGTGGCACAAGTATTTCGTGGACGAGTTCTACGGCGCGACGTTGGTCCGCAGCACGTTCGCGTCGGCGCGCGGGTTGTGGACGTTCGACGCGCGCGTCGTGGACGGCGCGGTCAACGGATCCGGCTGGATGACCCGCACGGTCTCGTGGTTCTCCGGCATCTTCGACCGCGTCGTCGTCGACGGGCTCGTCAATTTCGTGGGGTGGAGCGCCGACGAGGGGAGTCTGGTCGTCCGGCGCGGCCAGACGGGACTGCTCCAGAACTATTTATTGCTCATCGTCCTCGGCGTCTGCGTGTTCCTGACCGTTTATCTCTTTGCCAGATGACGCGATGACCTATCACCTCTTGTCCATCGTGCTGTTCACGCCGCTTGCGGGCGCGCTCGTGCTGCTGTTCGTGCCGCGAGCGCAGGTCGACGCGATTCGCTGGATCGCCAACGCCTTCGCGCTCGCCGGCTTCGTCGTGTCGCTGCCGCTCTGGAACTTCGACGTGCAGGCGGCGCAGTGGCACTTCGTGGAGAAGGCGGAATGGATTCCGTCGATCGGCGCGACCTATTACCTCGGCGTCGACGGGTTCAGCATCCTGTTGATCCTGCTGACCACGCTGATGGGGTTCATCTCGGTGCTGTCGTCGTGGGAGGCGATCACCGATCGCGTGAAGGAGTACTACATCGTCCTGCTCGTGCTGCAGACGGGGATGCTCGGCGCGTTCATGTCGCTCGACTTCCTGCTGTTCTTCCTCTTTTGGGAAGTGATGCTCGTCCCGATGTATTTCGTCATCGGGATCTGGGGCGGCGGCCGGCGGCTCTACTCGGCGATCAAATTCTTCCTGTACACCCTCGTCGGCAGCGTGGTGATGCTGCTGGGGATCCTGGCGCTCTACTTCTACAACCACACCGTCACCGGCGTGTATACGTTCGACGTCACCCAGTTCCAGCAGCTCGCCGTGCCGTTCAACATCCAGCGATGGGTGTTCCTCGCGTTCTTCCTGGGCTTTGCGATCAAGGTGCCGATGTTCCCGTTCCACACGTGGCTGCCCGACGCGCACACCGACGCCCCGACCGCCGGCTCCGTGATCCTGGCGGCCGTCCTGCTGAAGATGGGCACGTACGGATTCATCCGCTTCAGCCTGCCCATCCTGCCGGAGGCCTCACACTATTTCGTTCCGCTGATCGTGTGGCTGTCGGTCATCGGGATCGTGTACGGCGCGCTCGTCGCGCTCGCGCAGACGGACTGGAAGCGGCTCGTGGCGTATTCGAGCGTCAGCCACATGGGGATGGTGATGCTGGGGATGTTCGCGCTGACGCCCGTCGCGCTGACGGGCAGCATCGTCCAGCAACTCAATCACGGCATCTCGACGGGCGCGCTCTTCCTGATCGTCGGGATCGTGTACGAGCGGCGGCACACGCGCGAGATCTCCGATTACGGCGGGCTGTCGAAAGTGATGCCGGTGTTCGCCGTCGTCTTTCTGATCATGACGCTGTCGTCGATCGGGCTGCCGGCGCTCAACGGGTTCATCGGCGAGCTGCTCATCCTCGCGGGCGTGTTCGTCGTGAACAAGCTCTGGGCCGCCGTCGCCGCGAGCGGCATCGTGCTCGGCGCCGCGTACATGCTGTGGCTGTACCAGCGCACGATGTTCGGCACGGTGGACAAGCCCGAGAACGCGAAGCTGACGGACCTCAACCTCCGCGAGTTCGCGACGTTCGCGCCGCTCATCGCGCTCGCCGTGTGGATCGGAATCTATCCGGCGCCGTTGCTGCGGCGGCTCGACACGTCGGTGGCGCGCGTGATCACGCGCGTGAATTCGGTGTACGGTCCGGCGCTCGCGAAGAGCAACTGCACGACGCCGACAGCGCCCGCGATTACGCGGCCGCCGGCGCCCACGCCCGGCGCGCCTTCGCTCGACCTCACGGGGTTCGCGGCCTGCGCGGACGAGGCGGCGCCGAAGAAGCCGGGCGGGAAATGATGCCGCTCGGCTTCACGCGGCTCGACTTCTATTACCTGCTCCCCGAGCTCATCGTCACGGCGGGAGCCGTGGCGCTGCTCGGCGGCGACGTGCTGCTCGCCCGCGGGCGCCATCGACTGCTCACCTGGGTCGGCCTCGCCTTCCTGGGCGCGGCAGCCGTGGCGCTGGCGTTCATTTCCGGCCGCGAAGGGACCGTCGCGCAGGGAATGTACTCGGTCGACGGCTTCGCCGTCTTCTTCAAGCTGCTCTTCCTCGTCGCGGCCGCGCTGACGATCCTGATGTCGCACCGCTACCTCGACGTCGAGGGGGCGCGTCCGGGCGAGTACTATTTCCTCGTCTTGTGCGCCACGCTCGGGATGATGGTGATGGCGGCCGGCGTCGATCTCGTGACGCTCTTCATCGGCCTCGAGACGATGGCGGTGTCGTTTTACATTCTGGTGGGCTACATCAAGCCGAGCCGGCGCTCGAACGAGGCGTCGATCAAATACTTTCTGCTCGGCACCTTCTCGCTCGGGCTGCTGCTCTACGGAATGTCGCTGCTCTACGGGCTCACCGGCAGCACGGAGCTGCGCACGATCGCCACGACGCTCGCGGGCGGACGCGGAGGACCGCTGCTCGCGCTCGCCGTGATGCTGCTCGTCGCGGGGATGGGCTTCAAGATCGCGGCGGTGCCGTTCCACGCGTGGGCGCCCGACGTGTACGAAGGGGCGCCGACGCCGATCACCGCGTTCATCTCCGTCGGATCGAAAGCGGCGTCGTTCGCGATGCTGCTCCGCATTTTCTTCGAGGGCCTGCCGGCGTTCCGGATGGATGGTCTCGGCACGATCTTCGGCCAGCCGCTGGGCTGGACGTACTTCTTCTACGTGTTGTCGATCGTCTCGATGACGCTCGGCAACCTGGCGGCGCTGACCCAGAACAACCTCAAACGGATGCTCGCGTACTCGTCGATCGCGCACGCCGGGTATCTGCTGATCGGCATCGTGGCGGCGACGCCGCGCGGCGTCATGGCGGCGCTGGTCTACCTGATGGTCTACACGTTCATGCAGCTCGGCGCGTTCGCGATCGTCGTCCTGATGCGGCGGCAGGACGTCATCGGCGACGAGCTGAAGGACCTGAGCGGCCTGTCGGTCCGGCAGCCCGCGGCCGCCGTCGCGATGCTCATCTTCATGCTGTCGCTTGGCGGCATCCCGCCGACAGCGGGGTTCATGGGCAAATTCTCGCTGTTCGCGGCGGCGATCGAATCGGGCTACGTCGGGCTCGCGATCATCGGCGTGCTCAACAGCGCGATCTCGCTGTACTACTACGTGCGCGTGGTCGTGTACATGTGGGTGCGGCGGGAAGAGGCGGCGGCCCCGCCCGTGGTCATGTCGCGTGCGCTCGCGCTCGTGCTGATCGTCGCCGTCGCCGGCACGCTCGTGCTGGGCGTCTACCCGCGCGCCCTCTTCGACCTGGCGCAGGCGTCCGCCTCGACGCTCGGCCGCGCCGATCAGGCACTCGGCTTGCTGCGGTAGCTGACCGTGGCCGACGATACGCCCAATCGGGGTCCCCAACGTTCAAGCGAGGAGCGGAGCCCCCGCCATTCAAGCAACGAAGAGACGATGCGCGCGTTCGGCGCGCTCGCGGGCGTGGGATTCGCCTTCGTGCTGTCGATTGCGATCGGGTTTGCCGGCGGCTACCTGCTCGATCGCTGGCTGGGGACCCACTGGATCTGGATCGTCGGATTCCTCTTCGGCGTCGCCGCCGCCGTGCTGAACATCTTCCGGATGGCCAACCGATTCATCAAGTGATGTCGGCGATCGGCGATGGACCGCGGGCACCGTCGTCCTCCGACACCCTGCTGCGACGCCTTGCGCTGACCGCGTGCATCTGCTGCGCCGCGATGGCGGCCGCGGCGTTCGCGCTCGCCGGCGGATTCGCGGCGCTCGCCGTGCTCGGCGGCGGCGGCCTGGTCGCCACGAGCTTCGGCGGCATCGCGCGCGTCGCGTCCGCGATGATGCCGGTGCCGGACCACCGCGCACGGCGTCCGGCTCGCGCGCTCACGCTCGCCGTACTCGTCGGCCGCTACGGTTTACTCGCATTTCTCGCGTACGTTATGATTGCGCGTTTGCGTATGCCCCCGCTGGCGCTGCTGGCAGGTGCATCGTCGGTTGTGGCCGCGGTGGCGATCGAAGCCGGACGTCTGCTGCTACAGAGAAGACATTGAGCAGGCTGTTGAACGAACGGCCTGACTCCCTGCATCACTATGGAGAACCTCGAGCACCCGCTATGGATCGTCCAGGCGGTGAATGTCCTGCTCGGCCCGCTCGTGCGCGCGGCGCTCGCGCCGCTCGGCATTCGCTTCGGGCCCGGCCCGGTGATCCCCGACTACATCGTGATGTCGATGCTCATCGTCGTCGTGGTGACGGTGGTCTGCGCGATCGTGCGCTCGCGCCTGAGCGTCGAGCACCCCGGCAAGTTCCAGATCCTGCTCGAGGACGCCGTGCTCGCGGTCTCGGGGATGCTCAACGACTGGATCGGTCCGAAGGGGGAGAAGTACCTGCCGCTCGTCGCGACGCTGGGGATCTTCATCCTGCTCGGCAACTACGCCGGGTTCGTGCCCGGTCTCATGGCGCCGACGAGCAGCATCAACGTGACGCTCGGCTGCGCGCTGACGATCTGGGTCTACTACCACGCGCAGGGGATCCGCGAGCAAGGCCCCATCAGGTACTTGATCCACTTCGGCGCGCCGCCCGGGTCCCCGATGTGGCTCTTCCCGATCATGTTCTTCATCGAGATCGTCAGCCACTTGTCGCGCATTCTGTCGCTGTCGCTGCGGTTGTTCGG
>QHWR01000349.1 GCA_003223835.1 Acidobacteriota bacterium
CTCAACGTGCAGGAGCGCGCGCGCCGGGTGTGGATCGCGACGGGGGTCGTGCTCGCGATCGTGGCGTGGGGCGCCATCACCGCGCTGGTCAACGCCCGCTGGCCGCCGCCGTTGCCGTCGCTGCCGCAGGGATGGGTCGCGCACGGCTGGCGCGAGTGGATGGTGACAGGGGGCGCGACTGTCGCCGCCTTCCTCCTGGGGTTTGCGCATGCGCTCCCCGCTGTGGGGAGCGGCGACAGCCTCTGGCGGGTCGCCGGAGAGCTGGAGCCGCCGCGCGTCCGCGGCCTCCGCCGCACGCTGCTCATCGTCGGCGTTTACGCCGTCGTTGTGATCGGCGTCACGCCCTTTCTGTTCATCGATCTCATTCCGCCGGTTTCGCAGCCCTCGTGGTTCGAGGCGCCGCTCATCGGCGTCGTCCAGTCCCTCGCGGCGCCGCCGTGGCTGCGCGGGCTGCTGACGCTGACGCTGATCGCGGCCGCGGCGCTCATTCTGGGGCAGGCGGCGCGCGCCAGCCTGACCGGCGCCGAGAACATCATGACGCGCCTGGCGGCGCGCGGCGTGCTGTCGAGCGCCCTCCGCTTACCGCATCCGAAGTTCGGCACGCAGGCCCGCACGATCGACACCGTGTGCAGCGCCGCCGTCGTGGCGATCCTCGCGGGCAGCGGACACATCGCGTGGCTCGCGCGCGCGTACGCCGTCGCGGCCGCGTGGACGCTCGCGCTTCATGCGGCGGCGCTGATCCGGCTGCGGGCGCGCGGCGCCGCCGCGTCGCTCCAACTGCCCTTCACCATCCATTTCGGCCGGCGTGAGTGGCTCGCGGGCGCGTGGCTGATCGTCGCGCTGCTCGCCGCCTCGCAGGCGGCGATGCTCGCGAGCCATGACGCCGCGACCATCGGGGCGACGCTGGCGCTCGCGATCATCGCGGGGACGCTGGCGGTATCGCGCCGACCCGCGGACGCGGGCGCCGAAGCGGGCGAGATCGATGCATTTCAGCTCAGGCCGTCGGACGAGCTGTCGCTCGAGCAGATCGAGCCGCGGCCGGGCAGCCTGCTCGTGCCGGTCCGCAACCCGCACGCGCTCGCGCACGTCGCGGCGGCGCTGCGCACGTCGCGCGATCGAGAAGTGATCGTCATGACGGCGCGTCTCCTCGGCATCGACGCCGACGCGGACACGCTCGACGACACCGTCCCGACCGCGGCCGAACGGCTGCTCTTCTCGCACGTGCTCGCGACCGCGGAACGATACGCGCGCCCCGTGCGGCTCCTCGTCGTGCCCGCGCACGACGTGTTCGACGCCGTCGTTGCGGCGGTGCTCAGGCTCCAGGCGTCCGAAGTCTTCGTCGGCGAGTCCAGCACGATCTCCGCCGAAGCGCAGGCGCGCCTGCTCGGGGACGCCTACGAGCGCGCGCCGAAGAGCGGTCCGCTCGACGTCCGTCTCGTCATCCACCACGCGAGCGGCCGCACCGACGTCTACCACCTCGGCGCCCACGCGCCGACCCTCAACGCGAAAGACTTCGATCTCATTCACATGATGTGGCTCGAGGCCGTCAAGGCGCTCGGGCCCCACGTGCATCACCACGACATCGTCCGAGCAGCCCTGACGACCATGGCTCAACAACTCAACGGTCCCGACCGCGACGACGCGCTGGGGGCGATCCGGCAGGTGGCGAAACCGGCGGACGAACTCGCCGCCGCCGTCCGCCTGCGCGATTTCACCCAGCTTCGCGACATGGTGCGCAACCGCCCCGCGAGCGATCTCGCCGACCTGCTCACGAACCTGAGCCTCGAGGATCAGGCGATCGTCTTCAGGCTGCTGCCGCGGCGCGACGCGGCGGCCACGTTCGAGTATCTGTCGCAGGAGGCCCGCGAAGCGCTGCTCAAGACCCTGTCGAAGGAAGACGTGGCGTCGCTGCTGAACAACATGGCGCCGGACGACCGCACCATGTTCCTCGAGGAACTGCCCGCGACCGTCACCCGCGAATTGCTCGCGCTCCTGACGCCGCAGGAGCGCGCGATCGCCGTCACGCTGCTCGGCTACCCCGAAGGCTCGGTCGGCCGGTTGATGACGCCGGACTACGTCGCGGTCCACGAGGACTGGACGGTCCAGCAGGTCCTCGATTACATCCGCACGCACGGTCAGGACAGCGAGACGCTCAACGTCATCTACGTCGTGGACGATCAGGGCTGCCTGATCGACGACATCCGCATCCGCGAGTTCCTGCTGACGGACCCCGCGAAACGCGTGTCGGAGCTGATGGACCGACGCTTCGTGGCGCTCAAAGCGACCGACGATCAACAGACCGCCGTGGCCGAGTTCCGCCAGCACGATCGCTCGGCGCTGCCGGTGACCGACAGCGCCGGCATGTTGATCGGGATCGTCACCGTGGACGACGTCCTGGACGTGGCGGAGACGGAGGCGACGAAGGACATCCAGCGGATCGGCGGATCGGAAGCGCTGGACGAACCATACATGCAGGTCCAGTTCACGCGGATGATTCAGAAGCGCGCGGGCTGGCTGACGGCGCTGTTCCTCGGCGAGATGCTGACCGCGACGGCGATGGGGTTTTTCGAGCGCGAGATCTCGCGCGCGGTCGTCCTTGCGCTGTTCGTGCCGCTCATCATCTCGAGCGGCGGCAACTCCGGGTCGCAGGCGTCGACGCTCGTCATCCGGGCGCTGGCGCTCGGCGAGGTCACGCTGCGCGACTGGTGGCGCGTGATCCGCCGGGAGATAGCGGCGGGGCTCGCGCTCGGCACGATCCTCGGCGCGATCGGTTTCCTGCGCATCACCGTCTGGTCGGCGTTCTCGGACATCTACGGCCAGTACTGGCTGCTCGTCGCGATGACGGTGGGGCTGGCGCTCGTCGGCATCGTGCTGTGGGGCACGCTGGTCGGGTCCCTGCTGCCGTTCCTGCTGCGCCGCCTCGGCTTCGATCCGGCCGCGTCCTCGGCGCCGTTCTTCTCCGTGGCGCTCGTCATCCTGCACGGGACGCTGTTGTAGAATAGAAATTGCCTAAGCCGCGCGACGCGCGGCGCGGGGGAACCACAGCCGCCATGATGGCGGCAGGGGCGAATTCGCCGGAGCCCGATCGGGCGACGGTGGACGAGGACTTCCAACCTCGAGCCCGTCAGCTAACCTCGCCGGCAGCTTGGAAGACGCGTGCCCGAGAGCAGTTTCCTCACGCAGATCAAGCGGCTGATCGTCGGCCGCCCGATTCCCTCACATCTCGCGCATCACGAGCGTCTGACGCGGTTCACGGGACTCGCGGTGCTGTCGTCCGACCCGCTGTCGTCGGTCGCGTACGCCACGGAAGAAATCCTGCGCGTTCTGCTGCTCGTCGGCGCGGGTATCCTCGGCCTCGCGACGCCGATCGGCTTCGTCATCGCGAGCATTCTCGCCGTGGTCGTGTTCTCGTACCGGCAGACGATCTTCGCCTACCCGAACGGCGGCGGCGCGTACATCGTGTCGAAGGACAACATCGGCGAGCTCGCGGCCCTCGTCGCGGCGGCCGCGCTGCTCATCGACTACGTGCTGACGGTGGCGGTGAGCATCGCGGCGGGCGTCGCGGCGATCACGTCCGCGTTTCCCCAATGGCACGTGAACCGCGTGGAGATGACGCTTGGATTTCTTGTCCTGCTCGCTCTGGGCAACCTGCGGGGCATCCGCGAGTCCGGCCGCATCTTCGCGATCCCGACGTACTTCTTCATCGTCTGCACGCTCGGGCTGATCGCGATCGGCGCGTGGCGGTACATGAGCGGCACCATCGTGCCCGTGACGCCGGCCGAGGTCGCGGAGCACGGCACGCACGCGCTCACGTGGTTCCTCCTGCTCACCGCCTTCTCGAACGGCTGCACGGCGATGACCGGCGTCGAAGCCGTCTCGAACGGCGTCCCGGCGTTCAAGCCGCCGGAGGCGAAAAACGCCGCGAGCACGCTCGTGATCATGGCTGTGCTCGCGATCGCGATGTTCGTCGGCATCACGCTGCTCGCGCACGCGTACGCGATCGTGCCCAGCGACAAGGAAACGGTCGTGTCGCAGATCGCGCGCGGGATCTTCATGGGTCGTGGGCTGCCCTACTACCTCGTGCAGGCTGCGACGATGTTGATCCTCGTCCTCGCGGCGAATACCGCGTTCGCCGATTTTCCACGCCTGGCGTCGATCGTCGCGCGCGACAAGTTTCTGCCGCGCCAGTTCATGAACCAGGGGGATCGCCTGGCGTTCTCCAACGGCATCGTCGCGCTCGGCTTCTTCGCCGGCGTGCTGCTCGTGATGTACGGAGGCGACACGCATTCGCTGATTCCCCTGTACATGATCGGCGTGTTCGTCTCGTTCACGTTGTCGCAGGCGGGGATGGTCGTCCACTGGTTCCGCCTCAAGGGACGGGGGTGGAGGTCGAGCGCGGCCGTCAATGGATTTGGCGCCCTCGTCACAGGGATCGTGCTGCTGATCGTCGCGATCACGAAGTCACGGGAAGGCGCGTGGATTGTGATCCTGCTCATTCCCGTGCTCGTCACCGTCTTTCGCGCGACGAAACGCCATTACGACCACGTCGGAGCGCAGCTCTCGCCCGAGCGCTGGACGGAGGAGCCGCGCCAGCACAACACGGTCGTCGTCCCGATCGGAGGCGTCCAGCGCGCGGTCCTGGATGCCGTCAACTACGCGCGCAGCCTCTCGACCGACGTGCGGCCGGTCTACGTCGACACGGACGCGCGGACGACCGAGCAGGTGCGCGACGACTGGGCGCGCTGGATCCGCGACGTGCCGTTGATCGTGCTGGAGTCACCGTATCGATCGCTGATGGAACCGCTGCTCGAGTACCTCGAGAACATTCAGCTGGAACGTCCAGGCGGCTACGTGACGGTCGTCCTCCCGGAGTTCGTGCCGGCGCGATGGTGGCACCACCTCCTCCACAACCAGCGCGCGCTA
>QHWR01000350.1 GCA_003223835.1 Acidobacteriota bacterium
CCGTGTGGCTTCGTGCGTCACGAGCTGGCGGCACATATCGATGCCGGCATGTTCGCGGCCGTTCAAATCCAGCACGATCAGCGAAGGCTTGTGCCGGACCGCGAGCGCGATCGCGTCGGCGGTGGAGCGCGCTTCGTCGAGCGTGTAGCCGGGGGCGTCGCCGAGACGGTCGAGACAGCCGCCCGGCTCGGCGTCGTTCGTGGCGACCAGGAGGAGGTGGCGAGACGAGTTGATCCGATCCGTCATGGACGGATCGCAGGATCAAAGAACGGACCAGCTTTTTACTGAGACGGTCAGGTGCGCTGATGGGCTTCGAGCCAGGCGCGGAACTGCTTGTCGAAATCCGCGACGAGGCTGCGCTGCTCTTCGCACATCCGCGACAAACCGCGCAGATATTCACGAATCTGCTCGGCGCGGCGGCGATCCGCGCCGTCGTCGCTTGGAACGCGGGCGAGCAATTGCGTCATGCCATCGAGCCGCCGGGCTTCGCGATACTGCGCTTCGGTGTGGGCGAGCAAGTCGAGAGCGATCGCGATCAGGGATTCGATGGGGTCCGGTCTGGTCACGTGTGCAAGCAGGTCAACAGAGTCGGCAATAACATAACCGTGCTTTTTTGTTTATGCAATCCCTAATCGTAAGCTCGGCCGTCCGACCCGCCAGCGGGGTCAGCGGTAGCGTGACAGATCCAACCGCCCCTGCCAGATGACGGTGCCGTGGTCGTTGGTGAGCGTCACGTACGGATCGCGCGCGCTCGCGACGTCCGCGGTCGAGAACGTCCCCTCGAGGCGCACGCCCACCATCGTCGTCCCCGGGCCGCTGAATCCCGGCGGGTTCACCGGATCCCGTTTGAAGTCGCGCGGCCCGAGCGGCGACGTCGAGGGGCCGGTGCGGATGTACAGCTCGTACGACGGCGGCTGAATGTACGTGTTGAGCGGGTTCAAGCGAATCGTCGCGATGACGGAAATCGTGCCCTGGAAGGGCGTCAGTTCCGTCGCGAGGTTCTGCGCGGTGAAGGAGAAGTCGCCGCGATCGGTGTGGGCGCGCGCCAGCAGCACCGCGCGGCGGAACTCCGTGATCAGCTCGACCGATTCGACGTCGCCCGACGCGGCGAGACGATACCCCGCGTTGAACGCCTCGTAGAGCGCACGGTCGCGCGTGCGCGCGAGCGACAACGCGTCCGCCACCGAATTGGCCTGCGGCGGCGGGACGCCCAGGCATGCGAGCAGGAACAGCAGCATCGGCTTGACGCGCCGGCCTCGCGAAAGCAGGCTGGAGCCGGCGCGGCCTCCTCGCATAGGATCGCGGCATGTCCGATCAAGTGCAAGCGGTTGCCAGCGCGGCGCTCCCCGCGCCCGTCGGCCCCTACTCCCCCGCGACCGTGGCCGGCAATCTCGTGTTCGTGTCGGGACAGGCGGGCAAGGATCCACGCACGGGGCGGCTCGCGGGCCCCGACGTCGAGGCGCAGACCGAGCAGGCGCTCCGCAACATCGCGGCGATCCTCGAGGCGGCGGGCTCGGGGCTGCCGCACGTGCTTCGCTGCGGCGTGTTCCTCGTGGACCTCCGCGAGTTCTCGCGCATGAACGAGGTGTACGCTCGCGCGTTCGGCGCGCACCGGCCGGCGCGGACGACGGTGGAGGTGTCGGGCCTTCCGGGCGAAGGGCTGCGCGTCGAGATCGACGCGATCGCGATCGTGCCGCGGAGATAACAATGGACACACGCGAATACTTCAACGACGTCGCGTCGCGTTGGGACCAGATGCGTCAGTCCTTCTTCGGCGACGGCGTCCGCCGTGCCGCGATCGCCGCGGCCGGCATCGCGCCGGGAACGGTCGTCGCGGACGTCGGGATCGGCACCGGCTTCCTCGCCGAAGCCGCGCTGGACGCCGGCGCCCGCGTCATCGGCATCGACATCTCCGAGGCGATGCTGGGCGAAGCGGCGCGCAAGTTCACGGGGCGTCCGTTCGAGGCGCGCCGGGCAGCGGCGGATTCGCTGCCGCTCGCGGACGGCGAGGTGGACGTCGTGCTCGCGAACATGGTGCTCCACCACGCGCCGGATCCGGCGGCCGCGATCCGCGAGATGACGCGCGGGCTCAAACCGGGCGGCGTCCTCGTCGTCACCGACGCCGACACGCATACGCACGAATGGCTGCGCGAGGAACAGCACGACGTGTGGCTGGGGTTCGCGCGCGCCGACGTCGCCCGGTGGTTCACCGCCGCGGGCCTCGACGACGTGACCGTCGGCGACACGCATGAAGTCTGCTCCCCGACGTCCACCTGCGGGACGCGCGCGGCCATCACCATCTTCATCGCGCGTGGTATGAAGCCCGGCTCGTGGCGCAGGGCTTGAAATCTGATCCTGATCACGAGCAGCCCTGCCCGCCTCCGCCAAGGCTACGGCGCGTCCGCCGAAGCGCTTCGCGCGAAGGCGGAAAGGGCTGCGCTACGACCTGTGCAGGCATTGACG
>QHWR01000058.1:0-10385 GCA_003223835.1 Acidobacteriota bacterium
GGACAAGCGTCAGCGGCAGTATATGTCGCGCAGCGCCTCGAGCGCGCTCAGCGAGGCGGCTCGCCGGGCGGGAATCGCGGTGGCGACGAGGGCGACGACCGCCAGCGTCGCGACGGCCCCGCCGAGGGCCGGCAGATCGAGTGGGCCGACGCCGAACAAGACCGCGCCGAGGAGGCGGCCCGCCGCGAGCATCAGCACGAATCCGGCGACGAGCCCCGCGGCAACGAGACGGGCGGCCCCCGCCAGCACGAGCCACCAGACCTCGGACGGGGCGGCGCCAAGCGCCATCCGGACGCCCAGCTCGCGACGCCGCTCCGTGACCAGCAGCGTCAGCAGGCTGTACAGGCCGAGCGACGCGAGCGCGAGCGCCGCCGCCGCGAACAGCACGAGCACTCTCGCGTTCAGCCGCGGTTGATCGAGCGCGCCGGCGATCACGTCCGCCACCGGCTTGACGCCGAACACGGCGCGACTCGGATCGAGCGATCGCACGATCTCGCGCACCTGCGTCATCAGCGCGCGCGGATCGCCCGCGGCGCGCACCACGTACTCCGGATCCGGCCACGAGCCTGCGGCCATGCACACGTAGAAGTACGGCGGAACCTGTGCGCCCGGGCCGTCCTCGATGAAATCGCCGATGATCCCGACGATCTGCCATCCGTGCGGGTCGTAGTCGAAGCTCGCCTGGCGTCCGACCAGGTTCTGTCCCGGCGCGTACTGATCGACGAACCGCCGGTTGACGAGCGCCTCGCGCGCTGCGTTCGGGTCCGCACGCGCGTCCTGGCACCACGCCCCCGCCACGAGCGGCACCTGCATCGCGCGCAGGTACCCCGCCGTCACCGTGCGCTCGCCGACGGTGAACCGGCCGCCGGCGTCGCTCGACGAGAGACCCTCGACCCGGAGCTGATAGCGTAGCGTCGCGCCCGTCGCGGGCAGGAAGTTCGTGAACCCCGCGCCTTGCACGCCGGGGCGGCGTTGAAGTTCCGCGATGAGCTGCTCCTGGAGCCGGCCGACACGCGCGCGGTTCTCGTCCCACGCGGCGCCGACATGAAACGTGATCACGTGCGACGGATTGAATCCGGCGTCGACGCGCGTCAGCTTGTAGTAGCTGCGCACGAGCAGGCCGGCGCACCCGGCCAGCACGAGCCCGAGCGCGACCTGCGCGACGACGAGCGTCTGCTGCAGGCGGTGACGTCCGCCCGACACGGCGCGTCCGCCTTGCGCCAGCGAGAGCGCGAGCGACCCGCGCGTCGCGTGCAGCGCCGGGATCAACCCGAACGCGAGCGCCGCGGCGAAGCTCGCCGCGGCCGTGAACGCCACCGCGCGCCAGTCGAGCGTCAGCTCATTCATCCGCGGCATCGTCGTGAACACCGAGGCGAAGAGACGAACGAGCCAGACGGCGGAAACGGCGCCGAGCCCCGCGCCCGCGATCGTGATGACGACCACCTCGCTCATCACCGCCGCGATGACCCGCCCGCGCGAGGCGCCGATCGCGCTCCGGATCGCCAGCTCGCGCTCGCGGCGGTGGAGCTGCACGAGCATGAGGCCGGCGATGTTGGCGACGGCGATCGTCAGGAGCAGCGCCACCGCGCCGAACACGAGCGTCAGCGCGCGGCGGTAGTCGCCGATGCGCAGGTCCTTCATGTCCATGACGGTCGCGGACCAGTCGCGATCGGTGCGCGGGAACTGCTCGCCGAGGAGCCGCTGCACCCGCGCCAGATCGTCGCGCGCCTGATCGACGGTGACGCCGGGCTTCATGCGCCCGGCGCCGCCGAGGAACCGCGCTTCGCGGATGCCCATCAGCATCGGCGAGAGCTGCGCCGGCAGCCACACGTCAACGGACGCGGTTGAGAACGTGCGCGGCATGACGCCGACGATCGTGAATCCGCGCCCGCCGATCGTGAGCCGCTGGCCGACCGCGGACGCGTTGCGGGCGTAGCGACGCGTCCACAGGTCTTCGCTGATGACGGCGACCGTCGGTCCGCCGTCGCGCTCCTCGTCGGCGTTGAACGTCCGCCCCGCGAGCGGCGTCATGCCGAACACGGAAAAATAGCCGGGCATCACGCGGCGTCCCGACAGACGCTCCGGTTCGGCCGGGCTCGTGTCGGTCACGTTTTCGGAGTAGCTGCCCGAGAGGGCGTCGAACGTGCGGTTCATCCGCCGCCAGTCGTCGAGGCGCGCGGGCGCAATGAGGCTCGTGCGTTGATGGCTCGCCGGGCTCGCCTCCCACACCGCGACCAGCCGGTCCGCCCCCGGATACGGCAGGGCCTTGAGCAACACCGTGTCGACGACGGAGAAGAGCGTCGTGGTGCACGCGATGCCGAAGGCGAGCGTCAGGATGGCGGCGGCGGCGAACGCGGGGCGGCGGCGCAGCGCACGGACGGCGAGAACGAGCGGCTTCATGAGGCCTCCGGGCACTTGGACGGGGAACGATCGAAATCGGTTGGTTCTAGGGTTCTAGGGTTCTAGGGTTCGGTCGGGCTTGCTGTGGCTCGCGCGCGCGGCACAGTATTGACTCGATGGCACCGGCGCACAATGACTTCAATCACGGCATTCTGAAGGAAACCGCGCATCGCCCGTGGCCCATGCCGGAGGGAGCATGGATCATGACGCAGACGTGGCATGACCTGCTGTTTGCGCACTGGCCGGTGGACGTCGAGATGCTGCGGGCGAAGATTCCCGCGGGCTTCGAACTGGACCTCTTCGATCGCCAGGCGTGGGTCGCCGTGGTGCCGTTCCACATGTCGAACGTCACGCCGCGCGGATTGCCCGGCCTGCCGTGGGTGTCGGCGTTCCCGGAGCTGAACGTCCGCACGTACGTCACCGTCGCCGGAAAACCCGGCGTGTACTTCTTCAGCCTCGACGCGGGCAATCCGCTCGCGGTCGGGGCCGCGCGAGCGCTGTTCCACCTGCCGTATTACTCAGCGTCGATGAGGGTCGACGAGGACAACGGCTGGATCCGGTACCACAGCCGGCGCGCGAACGGAACCGCGGCGGAGTTCAGCGGACGGTATCGCCCGATCGGTCCCGTCAGGCCGCCGGCGCCAGGTACGCTCGAGCACTTCCTGACGGAGCGGTATTGCCTGCACACGGTGGACGGTTCATTCCGGGCGCATCGCGCCGAGATTCATCATCCGCCGTGGCCGCTCCAGGAGGCCGAAGCCGAGATCTCGATGAACACGATGGCGGAGGCTGCGGGCGTCAGGCTCCCCGCGATGGCCCCGCTGCTGCATTTCGCGAAACGCCAGGACGCCGTCGCGTGGCCTTTAATGAGAACCTCACAACCTTAGAAGGCGCTTTTGGCATTTTGCCATTTGGCATTTGGAGGTAAGGGGCCTTCGATCGTCATAAACCGATCAGAACCCGAAGCCGCTCGCGGACATCAGTCACAATCTCCACGGGGGCCTTCGCGGCAAACACGGCGCGTCGCGCGTTCCAATCCACGTTCTTGACGTGGTCTGCGAGAATGACACCCGTAATTGCTCCGTCAGTTGGGAGCGCGACCTCAAACGGATAACCTTTCGCATGACTCGTGATCGGGCAAGCGATCGCCAGGCTCGCTCTTGTGTTGTAAGAGCGAGCGGACAGAACGAGGGCGGGCCGACGGCCTCGCTGCTCACGCCCCGCCTGTGGATCGAACGTCAGCCAGACCAAATCGCCGGCGTCGGGAACGTAAGCGCGGGCTACCACACCTCGTGGCCGATGGACGCGCCCCAATCGCTCTCACGATGCCGATTGCGTGTGTTGATGCGGCCGACGAGTTCGTCGAGTGAATATCGGGGCCGGCTCGGCCGGATAACGATCGCTCCGTTGTCCACCGATACGTCGACGGTGTCGCCTTCGTCGAGCTGCGCTTCGCGCGCAACCGACTTCGGAAGCCGGAGCCCGAGGCTGTTGCCCCATTTTGAGATCTGCGTTGTCGTTGGCATGTATCTACATTGAATATACAGACGTGTCTGACCGATGTCAACGCCGCGCTCAACACCTGTACACGACCGCTCGCCTCACGCGGGAACGATCACCTGCACTTCGTTGGCGGCGAGGACGACCGGCAGCGCCGCGCCCGGCCCGGCAATCGCGTGCACGATTCCCGTCCCCGTCGTGCCCTTGTTGCTGAACGCGACCCGCATCGATCGTCCCGCCGGGTTGAGATCCCGATCGACGATCACGGATCCGTTGAACGGCCCGGCCCCCGTGTTCGCGACGACCAGCACTTCGCGGTCCACGAGGATGCGCGAGAAGGCGACGAGCCCGCCGGGACCGAACGAATGCCCGAAGTCCGTCCCGTTCCCCGACACCTCGCGAAAATACAAGCGGCCGTAGGCCAGCGCCGGTTCGGTGGCGCGCAGATCCGCCAGGGCGCGAATCGCGCTGAACGCCGGATGTGTTTCGTCGAACGCGTTCGGCGTCTTCCCCCAGAGCGCCTCGCGGCTCGACTCGTTCGCGTTGAGATCGGCGTTGCCCTGCGCGTCGACGGTGCCGGCGAGTCCCTGCTCGGTGCCGTAGTACACGCACGGGATGCCCTGCAGCGTGAAGAGCAGCGCGAGCGCGGTCGTGACCTGATCCCGCGGCGTGTTTGGATGCTGAATCCGCTCGTGCTGATCGTGGTTGTCGAGAAAGCTGACGAAGAAGCGGCCGGCTTCGCCGTGCGAGCTGAGGAGATCTTTCTCGGCCGCCTTCCGGTCCTGAAACACGCCGCGAATCGTCGCGACGTCCGCCAGTCCTTTGGCGACCGGCGGCAGCTTGAAGAACAGCGGAAAATCGAGCGCGGCATCGACACCGAATCCTTCGCCGGAGCCGTTTCTTCCGGTAAACGCCGCGATGGTCTTCTCGTCGTCGTACACCTCGCCGAACGTGAAGAAATTCGTCTTGCCGATGCTCAACGCGAATTCGCGCATCGCGTTGCCGAACGTCTCGACCGCGTCGGGGTCGACGTACTTGACCGTATCGATCCGGTAGCCGTCGATGTCGTAGCGCGCCACGAGGTATGAATACGCACGGATCAGGATCGAGAGGACCGGCCGGATGCCGTACTGCGCGCGCAGCGCTTCCTGGCCGGCCACCGACGCGTCGTACTCGACGACGATCTGCCGCATGTCGCCGAAGTCGCCGCGGACGAACCCGCGCGCATCCGGCTTGTCGCCCCGCTTCTCTCCGCGGCGCCGGAAGAACTCCGCCCGCTGCAGGTCCACCGGCCACACCGCGTCGTCTGCCGAGAGCTGCGCCGGAGCGGGCAGCGTCTGTTGCCAATCCGCGCGCGGAAAACCGAACCCGTTCAGCCACTGAATCGGCGGCTCCTGACCGAGCGGCGCGTTCATCACGCCCGCGTCGGAGAAGATCGCGACGACGCCCTGGGGCCGGACGTAATCGAAGACCCGCCCCGCATGATTCAGAACGATGTCGAAGATGACGTAGAGCCCGCGCGCGTGCGCTTCGTCGACCAGCTCCGTCAATTCCCGCTCCGCGGTCGCGCGCGTCCCATCCGACGCGAAGCGCTCGTCGACGTTGAGAAAATCCTGCGTCTCGTAGCCGTGATAGTTGTAGGTAAACGCGGGCTTCGAGTTCTTCAGCACCGGCGACAGCCAGATCGCTTTCGCGCCAAGCCGTTCGAGATATCCGAGCCGCTGCTGAACGCCCTTGAACGTGCCCCCGTGGCGGAACTCGAACCGGCGGTTCCACGCCGGACCGCGCGGCGGAGAGGACGGATTGTTGAACCGGTCGATCAACAGGAAGTACACCCAGCAGTCGCGCCAGTCGCCGGGAGAGGGAAACGGCGCCGGAATCATCCGCGATTGTCCGTCGACGACGACCGTCCTGGTCGTGCCACTGCGCCGCTCGTTCTGGCGGGCGGCGATCGTGGCAGCGAAGGTCGGGTCGAGAATGCTGGTCGGCATGCCGGTATGACGCGTCGAAGCGCTATCTGGAACAACGCCGCGGGAAGGCGGAGCGAACGAGCTGAGCCGTCGACCGGAGATCCGTTATCGGCTGCGCTGAAAGTATGCGCGCACGAGCTCCGGTGTCTCGACCACGCGCCCCTTCTTGACCGCCAGCGCGAGCCGGATGAACTGCGCGTGGCTCCAGGCGAGCGGCGTCGCCGATCCCGTGCCCTCGCCGAAGCGCAGGTGCGGCTTCGGGCTTTCCGCGCGGTCCCAGACCTGCTCGGGAATCATTCGACCCTCGTTCGCGAACTTCTGCATCGTGTCGAGGTACGGCCTCGCGTCGCCGCCGCGCGCCAGCTCGTACTCGCCGCGCTCCCCCGTCAGCAGCGGCCAGAGCCGGCCGATCCCGGTCTCGATCCAGCCGCGGCCGTCCGCCTTCTCGCCATAGCCGTCGAAGTTGTACCGATACCACCCGGGACCGTTCGGCGTCTCGATCTTGATCGCGCGATCGACCACGGGGAGCGACCGAACGATCAACGGATAGGCCGGCGGCCGGATGCCGAGACGAACCAGCTCGAGGAAGCCCGCGTCCACCACGGCGCGCTCGTCGTGGACGCCGCCGCCGTTGTTGATGTCGATCGGCTCGCCGGCGTCCGGCCTGCCGTGCTGCGCGATCCGGATGAAGTACGGCTGCGGCGAATGCGGTCCCGTCCGCGTCACCGTCCAGCCTTCGAGCTGCTGCAGCCACGCGTCGGCGGTCTTGCGATAGCGGGCGGCAGCATCCGCGTCGTGGTTCTGTTCGGCGATCGCGGCCGCACAGACGAGACCCGCCAGCTCCGCGGCGATCGTGGACGGCGAGTAACCGCCCTCTTCCTCCCAGCGCTCCTGCGGCGTCGCGGGCCCGTGCGCGACGACGAACTCGGCGGCGGGACGGATGTGATCGCGCCAGGTCGCGGCGTCCGTGCGTCCGAGCTGCTGCGCGAGCACGATCGGATACGACACCTCGTCGAGCTGCAGCGATCCCCAGTAGGGGCGTCCGTCGAGCCACGAGTTCTGCGGAAACGATCCGTCCGGTTTCTGCTGGACGCGGAACAAGTAGTCGAGCGCGCGCTCCGCGGCGGCGCGATCGCCCATCGCGATGAACGCGGTCGCCACCTCGTACAGATCCCGCGCCCACACGAGATGATAGCCGCCGACGGTGCCCTCGCCCGCGTCCGCGTCGTCGCCCCACGGAATCGTCAGGCTCGCGATGATCGCGCCGCGGAACGTCTTGTCCTCGTGCGCGCGGAGGACCATCGCCGACATCGCGTACTCGTCCGCGTACGCGGCGTCCACGGGCTCGAGCGTCGCGACGTAGTCGCGCCAGCCCTTCGCGTACGCCTGCTGGATCGTGTCCGGCGCGCGCGCGAGCGTTTGTCGCACTTCGTCGATGGCGCCGTCCGCGCTCGATCCGAACCCGATGGCGACGGTGAAGTCCGTCGGGCCGTTCGGCGCCTGCTTGACTTCGGCGACCTCGGCGACGTTGCCGTCCGACGCGCGGCTGAACCGCCCGCCGAGACGTCCCGTCGCGCGCAGATCGGAAACGCCGTCGCTCGCCCCCACGAAGCCGCACGTCTTTTCGCCGAAGAGGACCGACGAGCCGACCGCCATGAAGACGTTGCCCTGCGACGCGACCAGCGCCTCCGTCGAGACGTCGGCCGTGTCGTGAAGGCCGCTGTTGTCGACCGCGGGATCGACGTACAGGTACAGGTTGAGGGGGCCCTGCCGCGGCTCGAAGCGCACGCGCACCACGATCGTCTGATGATCGGGGTCGGTGAACGTCTCGCGGACGATCTGGTAGCGCCCGGATCGGCTGGTGTTGGTCTGGCGGAACGCGAGCACGTCGCGCGCGATCGGCTCGACGCGGTGGTCCGTGTCCGTGCTCTCGCGCTCGAAGAACCCGCGGCCGTCCGTCACGATGAATTCCAGCAGCCGCAGGTTCGCGCGATCGACCATCGGGTAGTACGCCTCGGTCAGGACGCCGTCGCCGAGCGAGAACCACACGCGCGACGCCGGCGTCGCCGAGGTGCCGATCCCCTGCTTGTTGCCGTTCGTCCAGGTCGCCTTGTCACCCGGCGCGCCAGGCGCGTTCGTTGGCTGGGCGTGCGCCACGATCAGGAGGTAGCTGCACAACGCGATGATGACGCTGGGTAGTGCGGTGCGTTTCATATCTATGCTCTCTTGGTCCGATCACGAGCAGGTCTAAAGACCTGCGCTACGACGGCGGCGCTACAGCTGCCGGGCAGTCCCGATTACACTACGTCACATGACGAGACCATCACGTCAGCTTGCGGCGGTCACCATCGCGCTGACATTGCTCAGCGCGGCGACTCAGCGTGTCGAGCAGTCCGCGCTTCCCTCCACGCCGCGCATCGAGGCGATCCGCGGCTACATCAAACGTACCTGGACGGTGCTGACCCGCTCGATCCGCGATCTGCCGCGCGCGGCGCCGGATCCGAAAATGCACCGCGACGCGAACGCGCGCTGGCCGCTCTACATCGCCCGCGACGAAGATCGCGCCGCGATCGAACGGCAGCTCGCGGCGGCGCTGGCCCCCGCGGACCTCGCGAGGCTCGACGTCCGCGCGCTGCCCGATCGCTCGCAGCCGATCGCCGAACCCGGGCTCCTCTACCTCCCCCACCCTTACGTCGTCCCCGGCGGCCGCTTCAACGAGATGTACGGCTGGGACAGCTACTTCATCCAGCTCGGGCTGCTGCGGGACGGCGAGCTGCCGCTCGCGCGCGACATGATCGACAACTTCCTCTACGAGATCGCGCACTACGGGATGATCCTGAACGCGAACCGTACGTACTTCCTGACGCGATCGCAGCCGCCGTTTCTGACCGAAATGATCCTCGGCGTTTACGCGAAGACGCACGATCGCCGCTGGCTCGCCTCGACCGTGCCCGCCATCGAGCGGTACTACGCCTTCTGGACGACGGCGCCGCATGCGATCGAGTCGATCGGGCTCTCGCGCTATTTCGACCTCGGCGATGGTCCGGCGCCGGAGGTGCTCGCGGACGAACGCGACGCGCAGGGACGCACGCACTACGACCGCGTCCGCGAGTACTACCGCACGCATCGCATCGACGACTACGACGTGTCGCGGTTCTACGACGCCGCGGCGGACCGCCTGACCGACCTGTTCTACAAGGGCGACCGCTCGATGCGCGAGTCGGGGTTCGATCCGTCGAACCGTTTCGGCCCGTTCAGCGTGGACATCACGGACTACGCCCCCGTGTGCCTCAACGTCCTGCTCTACCGGATGGAGGATGAAGCGGCGCAGATCGAGTCGACGCTCGGGCACGCGGACGCGGCGGCGACGTGGCGCTCGCGCGCCGCGCGGCGCCACGAGCTGATCGACCGATATCTGTGGGACAAGGACGCCGGCCTCTACTTCGACTACAACGTGCGGACGGGACGCCGGCGTCCGTACGAATTCGCGACGACCTTCTATCCGCTGTGGGCCGGCCTCGCGTCGCGCGAACAGGCGGAGGCGGTGCGCCGCAACCTCGCGAAGTTCGACGCGCCGGGCGGGCTGATGACGAGCACGCAGACGACCGGCAGCCAGTGGGACGCGCCGTACGGGTGGGCGCCGCTCCAGATCGTCGGCGTCGGCGGCCTGCGGCGATACGGCTATCGCGACGACGCGGATCGCGTCGCGCGGAAGTTCGTGTCGCTCGTCGTGCAGGATTTCGAGGCGCACGGCGTCATCGTCGAGAAATACGACGTGCGGCGCCGGACGTCGGACATCGCCGCGGGCATCCGGTTCGGCTACTCGGCGAACCAGGCGGGCTTCGGCTGGACGAACGCCGCGGTGCTGGAGTTGCTGGCGGACGCCAGACGCCGCGGCGATTGACGAATCGATCCCGTCTTCTACCTGAGGTACCAGCGGCCGGACACGGACATACCCAATCCGCCGCTGTCGAAGCCGGGAAACGCCGTCGGAACCCAGCGATAGCCCACGTCGATGCCGACCGTGAATCGCGGGATGCTGGCAAACGTCACTTCCCCGCCGCCGAACATGTGGAACCCGAGGCTGCTGTCGTGCGCCGGTTCGAGGGTTCCGTTCGTGAGCGTTTGACGCTGCAGGCTGATCCCCGAGCCGACGTACGGACGCAGCCACCAGTAGTCGGTGACGCGGTCCGGCAGCGAATAGAGCCCGCTCGGCTCGAACCGAAGCGACGTCATGCGTCCGGACGCCGACGCGCTGGTGACCGCAGAGTGCGACACGTCGACCTGGATCCCGAACCGATCGCGCCGCCACGCTCGCGCGCTCGCGCCGAAGCCGGTGTTCGGCCCGACGAGGACGCCGCCAACGCCGAGCGCGTGGGTCGGTGGCCTGATATAGACCGGACTCCGCGGCGCGGACGGATCGCCAAGCGACGTGGGTCGGGGAGCCGCCGGTTGCGTCGACCGGGACGGGGAGGCGACTGCCCGATCGCGTGTCGGAGAACCGTGAGCGATCGT
>QHWR01000058.1:10467-13352 GCA_003223835.1 Acidobacteriota bacterium
GGAACTTTGCCAATCGTGCGGCTTGCCGTGCTGGGAGCCGCGTACACGTCGGCGGACGAGGCGGTCACCGTCATCGTCGGGGTCTGCGCGCCGGCCCACGCGGGGCCGATACACACCGCAACGACGACGGCGGCAATATGGCGCGCCATCGGATTTCCCTCCTGCCCAAGTAACGGATCCAGACCTCGACTGACGGTTTTGGCGTGGCCCCCATCGCCCTTCCGCGGGAAACGCGCCGGGATCGCGAGGACGCTCGGGCCGGGTGGGGATCAGCGCAAACATCGTGCTGGGCCGTCCTCTCCCCGCGTCATGTCCGGTCGCCTCAGTCGATGCGGTGTACGTCTCGGTTCGTTGGCTGGTGGTCGGCTAAACTCCTGCGCTACGAACGTGATCCCTGATCGGATCGTCGTAGCGCAGCCCTTCCAGGGCTGCTCGTCGATGAACGAGCAGGGCTGAAGCCCTGCGCTACGAACCTGATCGCCGATCGTCGTAGCGAGCCGTTTCAGGGCTGCTCGTTGATCACGAACAGGGCTCTGGCGGTCGATCTCGGATGCTGGAGGTACTTGCGCGGCTCGGAGCCCATCGAGAGCGTCAATTCCAAATGCTCAATGCCGAATGCCGAATGCCGAATGAGCGCTCTTTCAGCATTCGGCATTCAGCATTCAGCATTCAGCATTCGTCTAGAAGCTGAACTTCAGCGCGAACTGGAAGTTCCGCTGCGGGTCGGCGCCGAAATAGGCGGTCGACGTGATGCGGCCCGCGTTCGTGTTGTTGTTCCCCGGCACGCCGATCTCGGAATCGGGATTGCCCAGGTTGACGTGGTTGAAGAAGTTGACGGACTCGGCGCGCACTTCGAGTTCCTGTCCGGTGCGAACCCGGAACTTCTTGAAGATCGACGCGTCGGTCCGCCAGTAGCCCGGACCGCGCAGCGCGTTGCGCGGCAGGTTGCCGAACGTCCCCGCGGCCGGCCGCGAGAACGCGCTGCCGGACGCGCCGATCGGCGCCGCGTTGAACCACTGATCCCGTGTCTTCGGTCCGTCGGCCGTGCCGGTCAGATTCGGACGGTTCGGCCCCGTGTCGCGGTCCGCGCTCCCATCGCGGTAGGTGACGTTGAACGGCAGCCCGCTCTGGATGATCGTGTTCTGGTTGACCTGCCATCCGCCGAGCAGGGCGTTGTCCCGCATGAACGGCAGCTCGTAGGTCGTCGAGATCGAGAAGTTGTGCTTGCGGTCCCAATCGGCCGGCCCGTACTCCAGGTCGGGCAGGTAGAAGAACTGATCGCCGCCGTGCTGGCGTTCCCGCTGCAGCGTGTACTGCGAGAACAGCGACCAGCCGTTGGCGAACCGCTTCGTCAGCTTGGTCTGCAGCGAGTCGTAGCGGTTGGTCGCGCAGTTGCAGTAGATGTCGAATCCCTGCGTCCAGCCGTACTTCACGAAGTACGGTTTCCGAAGATTCTGCGAGACGTTGGGATAGCCGGTCAGCGTGGGCTGGTTTCCGCCGACCCCGGGACCGTCGCCGACGAACACGCGAGTGCCGTGGTTGCCGACGTAGCCGACTTCGAGCGACAGCAGCGGCATCAGCTCATGCTGAACGGTGATGTTGTACGCGTCGACGGTCGGCGGCCGCTGTTTGTCCGGCAGCACGCGCGCAAAGACGCCGTCGGGCAGCGTGATGTGACCGTTGGACGGCACGGGCGGGAACACGGCGGCCGGCGGCCCCTGCGCGAGGTTGAACACGGACAGGAAGTTGTCCGCGCCGCTCAACTCCTGCGCCGAGAGCACCGGCAGGTTCTGCGTGACCGTGTGGCCGAAGAGCGATCCGAAGACGCCGATGTCGTAGCTGCGGCCATATCCGCCACGGATGACGGTCCGATCGTCGAGCTGATACGTGGCGCCCGCGCGGGGCGCCCAGTTCAACGTGTTCTTGATCCCGCCGTTGAGCGGGATGCCGCCGACGCCCGCCACGAGGATGTCCGGCGAGGGCACGGTGAAATTTCCGCCTTCGACCGACGCCAGCAGGAAGCCGCCCTTCCCCGATCCGCTTACCGTCTGCGGGTTGATGACGTCGAGGCGCAGGCCGTAGTTGACCGTCATCTTCGGGCCCACCCGCCACGTGTCCTGCGCGTAGTAGAAGTGCCGCCACTGCCGCTCCGCGGCGTCGGTGAACGGGCTGATGTAGCGCGCGAAGTGCGTCACGTTCCCGAGCAGGAACGTCGCGATGCCAAGACCGCCGCCGGTCGGGCCCTGCGTGTTGTTGACGTTGAAGCTCAACTCGCCCGATCGATGACGATCGCTCGGCACCCGCAGGTTCCACGCGCGCCGCACGTCCATGCCGAACTTGACGGTGTGCGTGCCGACGAGCCGCGTCAGGTTGCCGACGAACTGCACCTGCTTCTCGTCCTCGTCGAGCGGACAGTTGCAGCGGTTCACGCCGAGGCCCGACCCGAAGTTGAAGGATCCCGGCCCCTCGACGAACCCGCCGAACAGCCCCGACGTGAACGTGCTGTCCAGGTTCAGGCCGGGAATGCCGATATCCTTCGCCGGCGTCGTGCCGTAGTCGAACGGCAGCACCGCCACCTTGTACTTGAAATAGCCGACGCGGAAGTCCAACGTCATCCTGTCGCCGATGGTGCGGTCGAACCCCGACGCCAGGCTCTGGTTGCGCACCTTCGAGGTGCCCCCCAGGGAGACGAGCTCCGGTCCGCCGCCCGTCCCGAACGACGTCGGACCGTTGCGGGTGAAGTCCGCCCAGCTATACCGGCCGAACAGATTCAGGGCGCTGCTGACGCGCCCGTCGATCCGCATGTCGAACGTGTCGTTGTCGAACAGCTCGCTGCCGGACGCGACGTAGTTGTTCACCGTGCCGTTGACGTCCCCCGGATGGTT
>QHWR01000059.1 GCA_003223835.1 Acidobacteriota bacterium
CGTCCGGGGAACAGCCGCCGCCGTCGCCGACGCCGGAGCCCGCGTCGCTTGCGCTCTTAGGCAGCGGGTTGCTCGGGATGATCGGCGCGGCGCGCCGGCGTGCACGGTCGCGGCAGACCGCGTAGCGCGACGTGTGATCAGCTGATACGTGGAAGCGCGGTGGCGGCGGCTCGTCGAAGACGCGAGTCCCGCCAGCGCTGCACGACGATGCCCGCGAAGAACCACACCCACAGCTCGTGTTCGAAGGCGTCGACGCGATCGCGGCGCAGCATGGCGCGCACGGAGGCGATGACGCTCTCCAGCGCCTTGCGATACAGGTAGCGCGGCACGCCGAACACGTGCGGCACCGTGCGGAAGTCGAGCGTGGTCCGCTCGGGCGACTCCATGTCGAGCCCGGCCTTCTCGTACAGGCGCGCGCGGCTGATCCCGCGCCAGTAGAACCAGCGCCGGAAGTAGCGCTTCGTGAGCCGCGACGCGGGGATGACGTGCTCGACCGTCATGTCCGGAACGTAGTATCCGCGCAGGCCCGCGGCGCGCGCGCGGATGCACCACTCGCGCACTTCCTGGCCGAGCAGCGTGCCCGCCTTCCGGCCGGTGTCCGGATCGAAGAGCCCCGCGCGCGCAAACGCGTCGCGGCGGAAGGCCATGTTGACGCCGAGCGGCACGCGCGGGCCGAACTCGATCGGCGCCGCGCCGTAGTCGAGCAGCGCGATGACGGCCCACTGCCTGCCGCCGCGGTTCGGCAGCCAGGAGGGACGCGGCGCGCCCCAGATCGGCAGCACGCGGCCGCCGACGTAATCGCACTCGTGCCGGGCCAGGCCTTCCGCGGCGCGATCCAGCCAATCCGCCGGCACGCGGACGTCATCGTCCGTCGTGGCGATGATGTCCCCCCGCGCCGCTCGAATCCCGGCGTTGAGCGCGGGGCTGCGTCCCTGCTCGCGCTCGACCACGTATCGCAGCGGGACGGGAAAGGACTCTACGGTCTGCTGCACAACCGCGCGCGTGTCGTCCGCACAGTTGTTGTCGACGACGATGACTTCCCAGTCGCCGGAAGGACGAAGCTGGGCGAGGCTCCGGAGCGTCTGCTGAAGGTCGCGCGCCCGGTTATACGTCGCGATGACGATGGAGAACGTCATGACGAGGACGTGAGCTGCGCGCCCCGGTCGCTCAGGCGCGAGCGGCGGACGTGATAGACGCGCGCGAGCAGCGCCGGCGCCCAGCGCGCCATGAACCGCGCGAGCCCGAGCGCGGCGCCGCCGCGCCGCGCGTGGAGCGCGCAGAGGTGCTCGCGGGCCGCATCGTAGTCGTGCGCTTCGAGGGCGGCGCGCGCTTCCGCGGCGCGCCACTCCGTCTCGAAGCGCTCGAGCTGCCGATCGAGGATCGCCAGCTCGTGCGGCCGGTCCACGAGCGAGGGGCGGACCTTCTTGTACACGTTGCGGATCCCGCGGACCATCCGCAGATCGCTCGCCGACAGGCTGTCGGTGCGCAGCCGGTAATGCCCGAGCGGCCGATCGTTGCGGGAGAACCGAAGACCGGCCGTCGCGGCGCGCAGCCAGAACTCGTAGTCCTCGTTGGTCCGCAGCGACTCGTCGAACAAACCGACGGTCTCGTACACGCGGCGCCGGAAGACCGACATGATGAACACGGCGCGCTCGTCGCCGATGATGACGGCGAGGTCCGGCTGGGGACGAGCGTCGGGATACGGGCGCGCGAGCCGGCCGTCGCGTCCGCCGCCGAGGCACCACGCGTTGCCGGTGACGATGTCCACCTCCGGGCGTGCGTTGAGGATCGCGAGCTGCTCCGAGAGGAACTCGCGGTGCCAGAGGTCGTCGCTGTCGAGCAGCGCGAAAAAGTCGCCGCGCCCGGCGCGCAGCGCCGTGTTCCGTGCGCCGGCGAGCCCGCGGTTCGACTGCCGGATCAGCCGCACGCGATCGTCGCAGCGCGCCAGCTCCGCCACGATCGCCGCGGTGCCGTCGGTCGACCCGTCGTCCACGACGATCAGCTCGAGATCCGTGAAGGTCTGCGCGAGCGCCGACCCCATCGCCATCCCGATGTACGGCTCGACGTTGTACGCCGGCATGATCACGCTTACGGCCGGCATGCGACCTCCTGCGCGATCCGATGGGGGCCGGCCAGCCGCGTCGCGGCGGCCGTGAGCGCCGCCGCGGCGGGCTCGAGCTCGATGGCTTCGTACAGCTGGCGGACCGCGCGCGACGTCGCGCCGCCCGGCCGGTAGAAAAGATCCGAGGCGACAGCCTGCCGCGCGGCGCGGCGCTCCTCGGGATTGACCAGGCCGCGCTCGACGGCGCGAACCGCCTCCGAAACCGTCTCGACCGAGTCGGACGCCGACCCGAGCAGCGCGACGTAATCCGGATGAACGTTCGCGAGTCGATACAACTCGGGCCGATCGATGCGCACGAGCGGACGATCCCTGAGCAGGAACTCGAAGCCCGCGGAGCTGTGGTCGGTGATCATCAGGTCCGCGGCGACGAGATACGGCGAGATGTCGTGTGCGGGCGCGATGACGCCGGTGCGCCCCGCGAGCACCGGCCTCAGACGCGCGACCCAGTCGACGCCGCCGGAGTACCGCGGCCGGAGATCGCGCGAGCGATCGTGCAGCTTGACGATGACGTTCAGATCGCGATCGAGCAGAGCCCTGACGAGGTCGATGCCCATCGCATTGAGAGACGAGGCCGGGGACCAGGTGGGCGCGTAGAGAACCGTCGGCCGTGACGGATCCATCCGCAGCTCCGCGAGGACGGCCTCGCGCGTCCAGGTGCCGTCCACGAGCGCGTCAGCTTTCGGCAGGCCGATGAGCCGCGCGTTCGGCGCGCCCGGATCGATCGCGCCCGCCTTGACGAAATTGCGCAGCCGCCGCTCGTTGGGGAAGAACAGGCGATCCCACATCCGCATCGATCGCGTCGGCGCGTCGAAGCCGTACTTGCCGCCCACGCCGTGGAACGTCTGGATGCGGCACGTCCCGCGCGGCAGGATCGCCCACATGTCGTCGGACGCCACATACGCGTCGAACCGCATCCAGGCGGCGCGCGCAGGATGGATCAGCCGGACGTCCCGCGCTTCGCAGTAGATGGCGCGCAGACGCGACGGCTCCTCGCTCGCCGTGAAATAGAACTGCACGCGCGGATCCCGCTGCAACGCCCGGTACACGCGCGCGATCATCGTGAAGTTCACGGGCGTCCGCGCATCGACGAGGATGCGCCGGCGCCCGGACCGCTGCCCGAGCTGCCGGTCGAACGACCGGAGCGAGGCGAGGACGCCGCGCGCGAGCGCGTACGCCTTCATGCGCGCGCCACCTCGTGACGCCACGCCGGCCGAGCCGGCGCGTGAGCCGCGTGCGCCGCGGCCGGGCGGAGCCGCGCGCGGAGGATGTCGTACGGCGCGACCGCCAGCGCGAGCAGGTAGTAGAACGTCCAGTTGTAGGCGACCGACGCGAACGAGGCGGAGACGATCCAGCCCACCATCGCGGCAGCCATCGCGGCCGAGTGCGCGTCGAGGAACACCCACTCGTCGCGGCTGACCGCCGGCGCTTCGTCTCCGGCGGGCGACGGCCCGTCGCGCCTCGCGCGTTTCCGCGACGGCTTGATGCGTGCCAGCAGCCGCCGGGTCCGCAGCACGCCGAGCACGCCGCGGCCGACGAGGAAGATGAACACGATCAAGCCGCCGGTGCCCAGCTCCGCGGCGACCTGCAGCCAGACGTCATGGCTCTCGTGCCACGCCTGTTCGCGGGTAGTCGGATTCCAGTTCTTGAACTGCGCGGCGCCGACGCCGGTGATCGGATTCTGCAGATACGCGTCCAGCGACTCGCGCAGCAGCGTCCGGCGCGCCTGCGCCGTCCCGTACTCGTCCTTGCTCTCGTCCGTGATGCTCGCGAGCCGGTTCCAGTACGTCTGCGGCACGAGGGGCAGCGCGCACATGACGGTGATCGCTCCGGCGATGGCATACCCGGGCTGCCGCCGGATGGTCGTGATCGCCGTGACCATCAGCATGGCGACGAACCCGAGAAAGCCGCCGCGCGATCCCGTGGCGACGATCGCGCCGACCATGCACGCGGCGCAGAACGCCGCGAACAGACGCTTCGGAACGCTGTCGCGACGCAGCGCGAAGAAAATCGCGAAGGGCAGCACGGACACCATGTTCAGCGCGAGGTCGTTCGGGTTCTGCATGATCCCGCCGACCGACCCCATCACACGCGTGCCGTGCGCGATCAGGTTCACGCCGCGGACGTAGTCGAACGTCGCGCGGAAGCCGATGTAGCCGGACGTCAGCATCAGCACCCAGGTCAGCCGCTCCACGCGGCGCGGCGACATGAGGACGTTCACCGCCAGCAGATAAATGAGGATGACCTTCGAGTACAGCTCCAGAAACGTCTGGACAACGCCGCCCATCCAGATCGAGAACGGGGCGGTGCCGAGGATGATCGCGCCGAGCACGATGATCCCGATCAGCTCGGGCGTCACACGCGTGATCGACTGACCGCGGCGGAGGCGTCCGATCGCCATCGCAGAGAGACCGCCGAGAGCGGTGAACTCCGCGAGGTGCAGCGGCTCGAGCACGGGCAGGATGTCCTGCGGCCGAAGGAACACGACCGCCGTGAACAGCAACGTGAACGTGAACGCCCAGTCGTGGCGTTCTCGCATCGTCGTTGGTCGCTGGTCGTTGGTCGTTGGTCGGGCAGTCGTTGGTCGTTGGTCGGACGCCGGCGAAGGATTGGTTCCTGTCGGACCAGCGACGACCTGATTGCCGCCCTGGCCGGCGACGACGTTGAACGCGAGGCGCTCCGTCATTTCCAGACCTCGCGCCCGCGGCGGAGCGCGGCGAGCCCCGCGACGGCGGCATAGTTCATCATGACGAAGGTGAATGCGACGCGCGCGAGCCGGCGGACGAGCGTCATCGCGCACCTCGCGCGCCGATCGGCGTCGTCATTTCAACCCCGGGACCGCGGGCCTGCTGCCGATCCATCCACGCGCCGAGCGCCGCGAGCCCGTAGAAGCCGGCCTGTGCCGCCAGCGCGACGGCATAGAACCAGTGCGACGGCGCGGCCGCCGCGCTCGCGAGGAAGAGCGTCACGAGCGCCCATGGCACGACCAGGCGCCCGACCTTGTGCGACATGTACTGCAGCCACACCGGGTTGGCGAAGGGCAGCAGCAGCCGCGGCTCCTGCGCGAGGATCTGATAATTGCCCGCCAGCGTGCGCGTCTTGCGCCGGGCTTCGGCGGCCGCGTCGGGTGCGGCGCAATCGAATGCGACGGCCCGTTCGTCGAACACGATCCGCGATCCCGCGAGGACGGCGCGCATCGGCGCGAGGACGTCGTCGACGAGCGTGTCGGCGGGGAGCGGCCGCCAGAGGGATCGCCGCAGCGCGTAGATGGCGCCGGTCGCGCCGAGCGTCGACCACACGCGGCTTTCGTGACGCCGCAGCCACTTCTCGTACTTCCAGTACAGGCCGACGCCGTCGCCCACCGTCGACGGCGACGGTGCATCCGTCTCGCAGTCCAGCAGCAGCTCGCCGGTAGCGGCGCCGACCTGCGGATCCGAGAAGTTCGCGATCAGTTCCACGAGCGCGCCGGACGCGAAGCGCTGCCGCGCGTCCGCGAAGACGAGGACGTCCCCACGCGCCGCGAGCGCGCCGGCGTTGAGCGCCAGCGGTTTGCCTCCCGGCGGCAGCTCGATGAGCGTGACGCAGTCGCGCAGCGGACCCAGCGCGGCGCCGGGTGAATCGATCGAGCCGTCGGAGACGATGATGATTTCACGCGGTCCGGGATAGTCCTGCTCGAGCAGGTTGGCGACGCGGGCGGCGAGACGCGCCGCCTCGTTGCGGGCGGCGATCACGATCGAGATGAACGGCCACCGTCCGGGTGGGAAGGGCCGTTTACGCGGACGCCGATCCGCCAGGCGCGCCCAGACGCCGACGAGCGCGGGATAGACCGCGTACACGTACACGATCGCAAACGCCGACACCCAGAACAGCACACTCATGATCAGGCTATGGCGATCTTGTGTCCTTCGCCCTCCGCGCGCGGCGCACCGAGTTTGAACACGTTCGGATGCGGCTTCTTGATCGCGTTGCGCGTGTCCACGATCAGATCCGCCTCCGCCACGAGCGCGTCGTAGTCGAACGCCTTGTGGTCGGTGATGATCACGATGCAGTCGTACTCGGATATGGATCCGCGCGTCAGGTCGACCGCCTTGAGGTCGTACTTGCCTGCCCACTCGCGTCCGTGCAGTTCCGGCACGTACGGGTCGGCGTAGGCGACTTTCGCCCCGCGCGCGTGGAGCAGGCTCAGGACGTCGAGCGCCGGTGATTCGCGCATGTCGTCGATGTCGCGCTTGTAGGCGACCCCGGCGATGAGGATCGACGACCCGTTGATCGCCTTGCGCCGCGTGTTCAGCGCCTCGCTGACCTTGTCGACGACGTAGTGCGGCATGCCGGCGTTGATATGGCCCGCCAGCTCGATGAACCGCGGATCGAATCCCGTCTGCTTCGCCTTCCACGAGAGGTAGAACGGATCGATGGGAATGCAGTGGCCGCCGAGGCCGGGGCCGGGGTAGAACGCCATGAACCCGAACGGCTTCGTCTTCGCCGCGTCCACGACCTCCCACACGTCGATGTGCATCCGGTCGCACATCAGCGCCAGCTCGTTGACGAGGCCGATGTTCACCGCGCGGAACGTGTTCTCCAGCAGCTTCACCATCTCCGCGACGCGCGTCGAGCTGACGCGGACGATCGTCTTGATGGCGGTGCCGTACAGCTCCGCCGCGAGATCCAGACACACGGGCGTCAGCCCGCCCACCACTTTGGGCACGTTGTGCGTCTGGAACGTCGGGTTGCCGGGATCGACGCGCTCCGGCGAGAACGCGAGAAAGAAATCCTGACCCGCCTTGAAGCCCGTCTGTTCCAACAGCGGCTGGACCACTTCCTCCGTCGTCCCCGGATACGTCGTGGACTCGAGCACGATCAGCATTCCGGGATGCAGGTATTTGGCGACGGCTTCCACGGCGGAGACGATGTAGGACATGTCGGGATCCTTCGTCTTCCGCAGCGGCGTCGGCACGCAGATGTTGATCGTGTCGAGCGATGTGACGATGGAAAAGTCGGTCGTGGCATCGAGCGAGCCCGCCGCGCGCAGCTTCTGCACGTCTGCGGTGGGGACGTCGGGAATGTACGAGCGTCCGTCGTTGATCGACTGCACCTTGCGTTCGTCGAGGTCGATGCCGGTCGTCTGGAAACCGGCTTTCGCGAGCTCGACGGCGAGGGGCAGCCCGACATACCCGAGCCCGACGACACCCGTGCGGGCGCGCCGGCCGCGCAGTTTGTCGCGAAGGGAATCCGCAAGCGCTGACATGAAGGCTCCTCTACAAAATCAGTTCTTTTCGACGGCGGGTTGCGAGGTGCCCAGCATAACCCGCCGGAACCAGGCCCAGAACCCTTCCCGCTGGCCCGTCTGAAACCGCACCGGCTCGACGCGCGGCGCCGGAATGACGCGAACGGCGCGCGCCGCACCCCGCGTCGGCGTTGACGCGGCGGTGTGCTGAGAGCGCAGCAGCCGGTACTCCTCGGCAAGCACGCGGCGCTGCTCGGCCAGCTCGCGCTCCCGCTGCTGGATCGTCCGTTCGCGCTGCGTCAGCGCCGCGCTCCGCGCCTCGTCCTCTCCGCTGCGCGCCGGCGCGGGCGGCCATTGCCGGATATCGATCGATTGGGCGATCGATTGCGGTATCGACCCGGGCGTCGCGCTCACGGCCGCCAGCTCGGGGATCCGCACCGCTGCGGCCGGAGCGGGCGTGACGGCAGCGGGTCGCGGCGCCGGTTCGTCGGGAACCGCCGCGGGCGCTTCCGCCGGCGGCGGCAGCACGCCGGTCGTCTCGAGCTCCGACAGCACGTCGGAGACGACCGCGCGATTGATAATCCGCCGTTCCTCCGCATAGCCGAACACGAGCGCCGCGTCGCAGATGACGTTGATCACGCGCGGCACGCCGCGGCTGCGCAGGTGAATGAGGTCCGTCGCCTCGCGCGGAAACTCCATCGGCGCGCCGAGCGCGGCCCGGCGCAGCCGGTGATTGATGTAATTCGCCGTCTCGTCCGCGTCGAGCGGCTGCAGGTGATAGCTCACCGTGATGCGCTGCCGGAGCTGCTCGAGTTCGACCGTCGACAGCTTGTCGCGCAGGTTCGGCTGGCCGACGAGCACGATCTGCATCAGCTTCGACTTCTCGGTCTCGAGATTCGAGAGCATCCGCAGCTCTTCGAGCGCGGCGAGGCTCAGGTTCTGCGCCTCGTCGATGACGAGCAGGACCATGCGCCCCGCGAGCCGCTGATCGACGAGGTACTGCGCGAGGTCGCGCAGCAGCAGCGGCTTGCTGCGGCCCGCCGGATCGAGCCCGAAGTCCAGCATGATCGTCTCGAGCAGCTCGCGCGGCTCGAGCATCGTATTGACGATGCGCGCCACGGTGGTGTGGCTGTCCAGATTGCGCAGCAGCGTCTGCAGCAGGGTGGTCTTGCCCGATCCGATCTCGCCGGTGATGACGACGAACCCGGCGTGGCTCTCCAGGCCGTAGCGCAGATAATCGAGCGCCTCGCGATGGACGCGGCTCGGATACAGGTATTCCGGGTCCGGGCTCAGCGCGAATGGACGTTCCCGCAAATCGTAAAAACGTTCGTACATCTCAGAGGCCTCCGACCTCTGCACGGCCGCGCCACGCGCCGAGCTTGCCCCGCGCGAGCGCGGTAATCGCGGATGCCAGTCGATCCGGATGATGGCGGATCTTTCCGGCCGGATGTTCCGAGACGAGCGGCACCCCGATCGCGCGGACGCCGAACCGTTCGAGCGCGTTCAGCTCGAAGGTGCCGGTCACGATCGGTGACGCGCCGCGCGTGCCGTAGCCTTCCGCGAGCAGCGCCGGCACGGGCATCGTGTTGTAGATGACGCAGTCGAACAACTGCCGGCCGAGATGCCGCTCGATCGTCAGCAGATGATCGAGCACGCTGAAGTCGTCCGTCTCGCCCGGCTCGGTCATCAGGTTCGCCACGAGAATCCGGACGGCCGCCGA
The DNA here is from genome assembly GCA_003223835.1 of Acidobacteriota bacterium. GTDB lineage: Bacteria > Acidobacteriota > Vicinamibacteria > Vicinamibacterales > 2-12-FULL-66-21 > Gp6-AA38. The sequence goes on from QHWR01000059.1 coordinate 9,064, forward strand.
CCGCTGGATCGCTTCGGCCGCCGGCTTCACGAGCAGCGGCGGCAACAGGCTCGTATAGAGGCTGCCAGGGCCGACGACGATTACGTCGGCACGCTGGATGGCGTCCACGACACGCGGCGAACAGCGCGGCGCGTCCGGCAGGAGCGTGAGACGCGCGATCCGTCCGCCGGCGCCCGAGATCGCCGTTTCGCCGTTGAGCACGCGGCCGTCCGCGAACTCCGCGACGAGCGTCACCAGCTCGGTCGTCGCCGGCAGCACAACGCCCCACGCGCCGACGACGCGCGCGGCGATCTCCACCGCCTGGGCGAAGTCGTTCGTCACGTCCGCGAGCGCGGCCAGCACGAGATTGCCGATCGCATGACCGTTGAGCCCGTCGCCCGATCCGAAGCGGTACTGAAAGATGTCCGCGATCTGCGCGTGGTTGTCCGAGAGCGCCGCGAGACAGTTCCGGATATCGCCGGGCGGAATCATGTTGAACTCCGCACGCAACCGTCCCGAGCTGCCGCCGTCGTCCGACGTCGTGACGATCGCGACCAGGCGCTCGCGCTCGTCGCGGTTCGGCTCGGGGCTTCCCTCCGCCGCGCGGTCCGCGAACAGCACGCCGCGGAGGCCCCTCAGCACGTTCGGGAGTCCCGTGCCGCCGCCGATCGCGACGACGCGCGGGCCCGCCGCCGAGCGGGGGTCGGACCGGATCACCGAGGATTGCGCGGCGGAGCGCGGCAACATCACGCGCCTCATCTCGCATCCAAATCTACGGGCACGCACGCCCGCGTTCCCTGCGCGGCGCGGTCGTAGCCGCCGGTCTCGATGTCGGGCAGCACGTCGCGGACGGCACGCTCGTAGTCTTCCGGGAAGTCGATCTCGATCCAGGGATACCCGCGTGTGCCGATGGCGTGCAGCGGTCTCGCCTGCGCGAAGTCGCGGAACGCCTTCGGCGTCCACTCGCGCAGTCCGCCGGCGGCAACGATCCGATCCATGACGTCCACCAGGTGCGCGGCGCCGTCGGGGCCGAACTTCACGATTCCCACGTTCTCGGCATCCGCGTCGTCGGACGCCATCGTCTTGGACATGTCCACCACACGTCCGCACCGCACCTGCACCTTCATCTCTTCGTCGCCGAACGGCGGCTGCTGCGCCTCGCGATAGGCGACGAGCGCCGCATCCTCGTGACGCGACGTGACGAGGTCGTCCAGCAGCACCGGATGGAAGAGCACGTCACAGTTGAGCACCACGAACCCCCGGCAAAGCAGAGCTCGTGCCATCCACAGCGAGAAGAGGCTGTT
>QHWR01000351.1 GCA_003223835.1 Acidobacteriota bacterium
CTTCTACACGACCGACAACGCCGCGCACCGCGATCTGATGTCGCTCGATCCGGCGACACGCCGCACGCGCCTCCTGCAGAAGGATTTGCGCGTCGGAGACCTCGCGTTCAACCGGAAAGACAGGTCGCTGTGGGGCATCCGTCACCTCAACGGGCTCTGCACGCTCGTGCGCATTCCCGCGCCGTACCGCCAGTGGGAGCGCGTCGTCTCGTGGCCGTACGGCACGGTCGTCTACGACCTCGACGTCGCCCCGGACGGCAGTCAGGTGGCGGCATCCTTCGGAGAGATCGACGGGCAGCAGGACGTGCGCGTGATGGCGGTGGACGCGCTGATGCGCGGCGAAACGGCGCCCGTCGCCCACTTCGGCTTCGGCACGTCCGTGCCGTCCGGATTCGTGTTCTCGCAGGACGGGCGATTCCTGTACGGCAGCTCGTATTACACGGGCGTCGCGAACATCTTCCGCTATGAGATCGCGACCGGCACGCTGCGCGCGGTCAGCAATACCGACACCGGATTCTTCCGGCCGATCCCGCTCGGCGACGATCGCCTCATCGTGTTCCGCTATTCCGGCGAGGGCTTCGTGCCGACGCGCATCGAAGCCCGCCCGCTCGACGACGTGGGGGCGATCACGTTTCTCGGCGAGCGGCTCGCCGCGGAGCACCCGATCGTCAGGCAGTGGATCGTGGGGTCGCCCGCTGACATTCCGTTCGACTCGATGCCGCAGCACACCGGCCCGTACCGGCTCGCCCGCGGCCTTCGCGAGGAGTCGATCTACCCGATCGTGCAGGGCTACAAGAACAGTCTGGCGGTGGGCATGCGCGTGAACCTGTCGGACCCGCTGCAGCTCAATCGCGCGACGCTGGCGATGGCGTGGAGTCCGTCCGGCGTCCCCGCGAACGAGCGGCTGCATCTCAAGGCGTCGTACCAGCGCTACGACTGGCGTGGCCGCTTCGAGCTGAACGGCGGAGATTTCTACGACATCTTCGGCCCGACGAAGACGGGGCGCAAAGGCTACGTCGCCGGTCTCGGGCACCACAATACGCTCGTGTTCGACGAGCCGCGCCGTCTCGACCTCGACGTCGACGCCAGCCTGTCGGGCAACCTCGATCGCCTGCCGCAATATCAGAACGTCGCAATCGACGTACGGCGGTTGACCTCGCTCGACGCCAGGCTCTCGTACAGCGACGTCCGCAACTCGCTCGGATACGTGGACGACGAGACGGGACGGCGGTGGACGGCGGCGTCCGAGAACGACTATGTGAACGGCGAGTGGTTCCCGCGCGTCCACGCGACGTTCGATCGTGGATGGCCGATTGCGCCGGGGCACGCGTCGATCTGGATCCGCAGCGCCGCGGGCGTCTCGCCGCGCGATCCCGCGCAACCGTTCGCGAACTTCTACTTCGGCGGGTTCGGGAACAACTGGGTCGATCACTCAGACGAGAAGCGCTACCGCGCGTACTACAGTTTTCCCGGGGCGGACCTCAACGAGATTTCCGGTCGCAACTTCGCGAAGTCCACGATCGAATGGAATCTGCCGCCATGGCGGTTCCGCCGCGCGGGGACGCCGGGGTTCTACCTGGCATGGATGCGCCCGGCGCTTTTTACCGGCGTATTGGCGACCAACCTGGACGCCGGCACGTCGCGTCACACCGCGACGGACGCCGGCGCGCAAATCGATCTGCGTTTCAGCGTGCTTTCAGCGCTCGACATGACCGTATCGCTGGGCGCAGCCGTCGCGTCGCGGCCGGACCGGCCGGTGGGGCGCGAGCTGATGGCGTCGCTGAAAATCCTTCGCTAGCGCATCGGTGATCGACCTCGCCATCGCCCTGTTGCCGGTGCTGCTGTTCCTCCTCGCGCTCGTCGCGATGGACAGCTTCAAGCTCGTGCGGCCGTCCGCGGTCCTGGTGGCGGTGGTCGCCGGCGCGGTCGCGGCGCTCGTGTGTCTTCTGCTGCACGCGCAGATTACCGACGCGGGGCTTTCGGCCGCCACGCTGCGCCGCTACGTCGCCCCGGTGACCGAAGAGACCGCCAAAGCGGCGTTCGTCGTCTTGCTGATCGCGCGGCGCCGCATCGGGTTTCTCGTCGACGCCGCCATCCTCGGTTTCGCGGTCGGGACCGGCTTCGCGCTCGTGGAGAACGTGGAGTACCTGCAGCGGATGCCGAACGCGGGTGTCGCGCTGTGGATCGTGCGAGGGCTCGGCACCGCGATGCTGCACGGCGGCGCGACCGCCATGTTCGCGACGATTGCGAAGACGCTGTCGGACCTTCCGCCGGATCGTCTCGTGCGCGACATCGCTCCCGGGTTCGCCGCCGCGGTCGCCGTCCACGCGTTCTTCAACTACGGGCTCCTGCCGCCGCTCGTGACGACCCTGTTGCTGCTCACGGTGCTGCCGCTGCTCGTCGTCTATGTGTTCCAGCGCAGCGAGCGTGCGACGCGCGAGTGGATCGGCGGCGGACTGGATCTCGACGTCGAGCTGTTGCAGCTCGTCATGTCCGAGCAGTTCGCCGGCACGCACTTCGCCGCGTACTTGCAGCAGCTCCGCCGCCGCTTCGCCGGCGCCGTCGTCGTCGACATGTTCTGCCTGCTGCGGCTCGAGCTGGAGCTGTCGGTGCAGGCGAGGGCGCGCGTGATGGCGCGGGCGGCAGGGCTGAAGATGGTGCGC
>QHWR01000352.1 GCA_003223835.1 Acidobacteriota bacterium
ATCGGCACGCTCGCATTCACGCTTCGCGGCGAGCCGCTCACGCTCGGCGCGTTCGTCGAAGCGGACGACGCCGAGCTGCGGCGTCTGTTCGTGCCCTTCGGCGACCTGACGAACGGAACCGAGACGTACCCGGGCGGCCGCTATCTCGACCTCGACAGAACGGCGACCGGCATCTACGATCTCGATTTCAACCGCGCCTATCACCCGTTCTGCTTCTTCAACCCGAAGTACGACTGCCCCTACCCGCCGCCCGAGAATCGCCTCAAGACGCCGGTCCGCGCGGGCGAGCGACGATGATCACCGCCATCGTCTTCGACTTCGACGGCGTGCTCGCCGACTCGGAGCCGCTGCACCTGCGCTCGTATCAGGACGTGCTCGGACCGGCCGGCATCACGCTCGGGCGAGACGAGTACTACGCGCGATATCTCGGCTTCGATGACGAGGGAGCATTCCGGCAAATCGTCGCCGACAAAGGACTGATGCTCGCCGACGAGGAGCTGGAGCTGCTGCTGGCCGAAAAGGCCAGGCGCTTCGAGGCGCTGGTCCTGAAGGCGGACGTGCTCTATCCCGGCGCCGCCGCATGCCTCGACCGGCTCGCGGCCTATCCGCTCGGCATTGCCTCGGGCGCGCTGCGGCACGAGATCGAGCTGCCGCTGCGCGCCGCGCATCTGCTCGATCGATTCCGCTTCATCGTGTCGGCGGAAGATGCGGAGCGAACGAAGCCCGACCCCGAACCGTACCTCCGCGCTGCCGCGCTCCACGAGGCGCCGCCGTCGGCGTGCGTCGCGATCGAGGACTCACACTGGGGACTCCAGTCGGCGCGCGGCGCGGGCCTCCGCACAATCGCGATTACCCATACCTATCCGCGCGAAGCCCTCACGGACGCCGACGCCATCGTCGAGTCGCTCGATGAACTGACGGAGACGCTGATTGCCGGTCTCTGACGGTGAGGCGCTGACGGTAAGGTGCTAAAGGTGCTAGACGTGCTAACGGTGCTAACGGTGCTGGTGCTGAAGGTGCTAACAGTGCTAATAGGGCACGGCCAAGGTGCGGCTGTCGCACTTTTCGAGCCGCACCGTTAGCACCTTCAGCACCCTTAGCACCAGCACCTTTAGCACCCTAGCACCATTAGCACCTTTAGCACCTCACGCGCGTTTTAGCCTCACGCGCGCGGTTGATGCGCGCGTTACAATCCGCATGTGCTGTCATTGCACGCGCGCGCCGCGCAGGCGACCGAGGAGCTGGCCCGGGCGCTCGACGAGCCGGGGCAGGCGCTCGCCCCGGCGGCGCTCGCGATCGCGCGCGTCGAATACCCGGTGCTCGATCCGCAGCCGTACGTGCGCCGGCTCGAGCGCATGGGCGAGGCGGCGGCCGGACGTCTGGAGCGCCGTGGCGGCGCGCGCCTCGACGCGCGCGTCGCGATGCTCAACGCCTATCTCTACGAGGAGCTGGGATTCAGCGGCAACCGCGACCACTACGACGATCCGCGCAACAGCTTCCTGCACGAAGTGCTCGACCGCCGCACGGGGATTCCGATCAGCCTCGCCGTCATCTACATCGAGATCGGGCGCCGAGCCGGCGTCCGGCTCGAGGGGATCAACTTTCCCGGCCATTTCCTCGTTCGCGCGATTGGCGAGCAGGGCGTCGACGACCTGATCGTCGATCCCTTCCACAGCGGCGCGCTGCTCTCCGAGATCGATTGCCGGCAGCTCCTTCGCCAGCACCTCGGCGACGAGGCGGCCTACGATCGCGCGCTGCTCGCCACGGCCACCCGCCAGCAGATCGTCGTCCGCATGCTCGTCAACCTGAAGCGGCTGTACGTGCGCATGCGATCGTTTCCGCAGGCACGGTTCATCGCGGACCTGCTCCTCGCCGTCGATCCGTCAGCGCTCTCCGAGCTGCGTGATCGCGGGCTCCTCGCGTACCACATGGAGGATTTCGGGGCCGCGCTGCGCGATCTCGAAGCCTATCTGCGGCTCGTGCCCAGGGGAGACACGCCTCCGCCGGAAGAGGAGCCGCCGGACGGCGCCGACGAGGGGGGCGAACACGCCCGGATCTGGGAGCACGTCAAGGCCCTCCGCCGGAGGGTGGCGGGCTTCAACTGACCGGGATCGGGACGACCCAACCAGTCGTGGATTTACGATCCTGGAATTTGAATCGAAAGAACGCTTCAGGACGGCAGAGGTCAGGAGTTCTCCGTATCACGTAGGGTAGAGGAGCGCGGTAAATGACTGTCAAGGCGTAAGTTACTGGACGGCAGTTTGCCAGCCTCGCAATCAGCCAATTCCTGACTCTATGGCACGGCGCCTGCTACGTCCCCTGCACCCGGTACTCACGTTCCGAATCATCTGGAGGATGCAATGAAGTTGCGTTTGACCGCCGTGCTGGCGGCGCTGGTTCTTCTGGCCGGCGTGTCGTCCGTCCGGGCGCAGAGTCAGACGGGTGAAATCTTCGGCAAAGTGACCGACCAGTCGGGCGCGGTACTGCCCGGCGTCACGGTCACCGTCGCCGGACCCGTTCTGCTCCAACCTCTCACGGCAACGACCAGCGAAACGGGGTCGTTCCAGTTCCCGCGGCTCGAGGTCGGCACCTACTCGGTGAGGTTCGAGCTGCCGGGATTCAAGACGGTCGTCAAAGAAGACATCCGCGTAACGGTCGGCTTCAACGCCAACGTGACCACGCAGATGAGCGTCTCGAGCGTGCAGGAAACGGTGACGGTCACCGGCGAGAGCCCGGTCGTCGACACCAAGGAAGTCGGCACGAAGACGACGTTCACGGTCGAGCATCTCCAGAGCATCCCGTCGGCACGGGACCCCTGGGTCATCCTGCAGCAGACCGTCGGCATCGCGATGGACCGCGAGAACATCGGCGGCAACATGTCGGGCCAGCAGTCCAACTACGTGTCGCGCGGGGCCGGCACCTTCAACAACAAATGGTCGCTCGACGGCGTGGACATCACGGACATGGCGGCCACGGGCGCGTCGCCCACGTACTACGACTTCGACGCGTTCCAGGAAATGACGATCAACACCGGCGGCGTGGACGTCACGCAGCAGACCGGCGGCGTCGGCATCAACCTGGTGACCAAGAGCGGCTCGGACAAATTCCACGGATCCGGGCGCTACTACCGGACCGACAAGCAGTTCGAGGCCAACAACATCACCGACGCGCAGCGCCAGCAGGGCGCGACCTCCGGCAACCCCATTCAATGGATCAAGGACTTCGGCACCGAGATGGGCGGTCCGATCCAGCGCGGCCGCGCGTGGGTGTGGGGCAGTTTCGGCAAGCAGGACATCAACGTCGGCGTCATCAACTTCTACAAGTCCGACGCGACGTGCCAGGCAATGAAGGCGGACGAGGCCGCGAACGTCCTTTCGCATTCGATCAAGGACGTCAACGGCTGTCTGATGACCGACAAGACGCTGCTGCAGACGACGAACCTGAAGGGTGAAGTCCAGTTGTTCAAGGGCAACAAGCTGTCCTTGTTCAACAATTTCTCCAAGAAGGTCCGCAACGCCCGCGGCGCCGACGACCTGCACCCGATCGAGACGACGACGCCGCAGCGCGCGGTGGACAAGAGCTTCGGCCAGTGGGGCTGGATCACCGGGCCGAGCCCCACCTACAAGTTCGGCGATCAGTGGGTCGTGAACGATCGGCTGCTGCTCGACGTGCAGTACGCGCACGTCGGCAACAACTTCATCCTCGACTTCCATGATCCCGCGCTCGCCACGGTGCAGCCGGTGCTCATCGTCTCGAGCGGTCTGAACATGCGGTCCGGTGGCCAGAGCGTGTTCCTGCGCCCCGTGAACAGCGTCAACTTCAACGGCAACTACTTCATGCCGGGCGTCGCGGGCGTCGACCACGCGTTCAGGTTTGGTGGCTACTGGAAGGATGCGTACAGCGAGAGCTTCGG
>QHWR01000060.1:0-17928 GCA_003223835.1 Acidobacteriota bacterium
CCGGTTGTGGCGGCAACGCGGCTCTCGTACGACACTGGGAGCAGGAGTGGCGCGTCGGATCCCTTGCGACTGGCGTCGGAAGGCTAGTACAGACCAACACGCTTGAGCAGCATCTAGACTTCGGTCGACACTCGAATATTCGCTATTAGGGTTCCACGCACCGGGCGTACAATCAATGCTTCTGACGGAGGAATGCAAATGAGACCGTTACTGCGGGCGTTACTGACCGGTGTCGGCTGGTGTGCCCTCTGGACGGCGGCCTCAGCGATACCCGTTCCCGTTCTTGACCTCGATGATCTGATCGCAAAGGCGGATCTGATTGCGATCGGCACCGTACAAACCGTCGTCGAAGACGGACGTTCCATCATTGATGTTGGAGGATCGCAGGTCACCGCCAAGGCGTTTACCGGTCAGATGCTGGTGGACCAGACGCTTAAAGGTGACCCTGGGCCCCTGGTGCGCTTTCGCTTCATGGTGCCAGATCGCCAGGTTGGATATGAAAGGGTCTCGGCATCTGATTATCGAATGATCTTTCTAAAGCGCCACGAAGACTTTTATGAGTTCGTCAGTCCTTACTATCCTTCTGTCGCCGTAATTCCGACTTTAGCGATTGAGGGAAATGGACCCGCCGAAAGAGTCGCGAACGTTCTGGGCGCCATGGTGGAGTCCCCGGCGGTGACGGCAGGAGACAAGCGCGCTGCGCTCTACGAACTCAGCACCATTAAGGAGAAGAGCACAACCCGATTGCTGCGTCGAGCACTCGCAGATTCCGACGAGAGCGTTCGGTTGACGGCAGCGGCATTGTTGCTGGCTGCTAATGATATCGCTGGGTTGAACATCGCTGAAGACGCATTGCGACGAGATACACCTGAAGCTTCTGATGCGATACTTCACAATCTTCGATACGCGCTCAGCGAGGGCGTCAAGACCGAAGCTGCCGTTCCCGCTATTTCCCGTATCTTCAAGTCACGTGATGTCGACACGCGGCGGGCGGCAGCGTCCGCCCTCAGGCATATCGGATCGGATGCCGCGCGCCCTGAACTTGCCCGTGCGCTCAATGATGCCGACTTCGAAGTCAGATACTACGCGGTCATCGGATTGGCGGAGATCACGGGCGATAAGACCTGGCGGCCGAGTGTGGACGAGTTTAGACACTCGGAAGCACGGTACGTCGAGTACTGGAAGCGAAAAGTTGCCCAGCGATAGCCGAGCGACCTCGCTTTATGATCCCGACCGGTTGCCCTCGATATCCGTGACGACGATCGGCGCGATGCCGGTCGCCTTCAGGGGCGCTTCGATCGACGCCCGGTCGCCGACGATCACGATCGCGAGGTGATCGAGGTCGATGTACTGCTTCGCGACGCGGACGACGTCCTCCTTCGTGACCGCGCCGATCTTCGCGCCATACTGCTGGTAGTAATCGCCGGGCAGCGTCTGGGTCCAGAGCGTCGTGATCGCGCCGTTGATCCCCTGCACCGACGCGAACTGCGCCGGCAGCCGCTGGATCAGGGAATCCTTCGCCATCGACAGCTCGTCATCGGTCACCGGCCGGCTGCCGCCGATGCCGCGCAGCTCCTTCATGAACTCGACGAGCGCGGCGTCCGACTTCGCCGACACGATGTCGCCCCCGGCGCGAAACGCGCCCGGGCCCTTGCCGTAGGCGAATCCGGAGTTGACGCCGTAGCTGTAGCCCTTCTCTTCGCGGATGTTCGCGTTCAAGCGCGACTGGAACATGCCGCCGAGAATCGTGTTCATCACCTGGAGGGAGTAGTAGTCCGGCGTGTTCCGCGGCGGGCCCGGGTTGCCGATCGCGAACGTGGACTGCGCGGCGCCCGGTTTGTCGACGAGGTAGATCGTCATCGACGAGGGCGGCGGGAGCGAGGGATACGTGAACGCGGGCTTCTCGCCCCCTTTCGGCCACGCGGCCAGCGCGTGCTCGATCGTCGTCTTCACCGCCGCCGCGCTGACGTCGCCGACGACGGTGACGACCGCGCGTCCCGGCTGAAAGAACGCCTTGTGAAATGCAACGACGTCGTCGCGGGTGATCGCCTTGACCGTCGTTTCCGTGATCGGCTGCCCGAAGGGGTGCGACGCGCCGTAGAGGACCCTCGGGTACACGCGGCCGGCGATCGCGTTGGGCTGCGCCTTCGCCTGCTCGAGCGCGACGAGCCGTTGTCCGCGCAGGCGCTCCAGCGCGTCGGCCGGGAACGTGGGGTTGACCAGCATGTCCGCGAGGATGTCGAGCGTCTGCGGGAACTTGCCCGTGGTCGAGACAAATCCGATCGACCCCGTCTCGCTGCCGACCGACACCGAGATCGACGTGCCGAGCAGTTGGAGCGCGTTCGAGAGCGCCTCGCCGTCGCGTGTCCTGGTGCCTTCGTTCAGCATCGACGCCGTCACGCTCGCGACGCCGCGCTTGCCGGCGGATTCGAACTGGTCCGCGCCGCCGACGATCGTAATCGTGAACGACACCAGCGGAAGGTCGTGCTTCTCCGAGACGATGAGGTCGGCGCCGTTGTCGATCGTCGTCTTCGTCCACGTCGGCACGCGAAGGACCGGCAGTTTGCCCGGCGGCGGGATCTTCGAGCGATCGAGCGTCTGCTGGCCGGCGAGCGTCAGCGAGAGCGCGACGATCGAGAGGAGAGTGCGCGTCATCGCTGTGTCTCCTGCGGGGTGATCGCGGGGCTGAAGCCCCGCGCTGCGACGGCAGGGCTGAAGCCCTGCGCTCCGACTTTCTTGCTCTGATCCGGCTTCGACGCCTGATCCGCTTTGCCGATCGGGACGATGCTGAGGACGACGCGTCCCCGCGTGAGGAATTTGTTGGCGACGCGCTTGACGTCGGCGGGCGTAACGGCGAGCGACTTCTGGTACTCGGTCTGGAAGTATCCCGGCGTCCCGTGGAAGCCGGCGCCGTCGGCGAGGCGGAACGCCTTGCCCAGATTCGATTGCAGGCCGGACACGTAGCCCAGTTCCAGACCGGCCGTGGCCTTCTGGATTTCGTCCTGCGTCGGCCCTTCATCCTTGAACTTGTCGATGACGGCATCGGCCGCCGCCTCGAGGTCGGTCAGGGAATGCCCCGGCCGCGGCGTGATCGCCATCAGGAACTCGCCGACGTCTTCGTTCGAGCTCTGTCGCGCGAAGAGGTTCGCGGCCGACTGCTGGTCGTAGACGAGCGCTTTGGTCAGGCGCGCCGTGCGCGGGCCGCTCAGGATCGCGCCCATCACGTCGAGCGCGAACTGGTCGTCGTTCCTCTCGCCGACGGTGGGCCACTGTATGTACAACCGCGGCACCTGCACGCGGTCCTCGTACACCAGCCGCGCCTCGGCGTCCAGCGTGACGGGCGCGACGGCGGGTCGCGTAATCGGCTGGCCGCGCGGAATGTCGCCGAAGTATTTCGAGATCCAGCCCCTCGCCTGCGTCAGATCGAAATCGCCGACGACGGTCAGATACGCGTTGTTCGGCGCGTAGTAGAGACGGAAGAAGTTCTTCACGTCTTCGTCGGACGCGGCCGAGAGATCCTCCATGCTGCCGATCACATCCCATGAATAAGGATGCGACGCCGGGTACGTGGCGTGCGACAGGATTTCTCCGGCGCGGCCGTACGGCTGATTGTCCACGCCCTGCCGCCGCTCGTTCTTCACGATGTCGCGCTGTGCGTTCAGCTTCGCGAGGTCGAGCGTGTCGAGGAGGAACCCCATGCGGTCGGCCTCGAGCCACAACGCCGACTCGAGATAATTCGACGGTATCGTCTCGTAATACGTCGTCCGATCGTTCGACGTCGTGCCGTTGTTGTTGCCGCCGACCCCTTCGGTGAGCTTGTCATGGATGCCGTACGGCACGTGGCCCGAACCGGTGAACATCACGTGTTCGAACAAGTGCGCGAACCCGGTCCGTCCTGGCAGCTCGTTCTTCGACCCGACGTGGTACCAGACGTCCACCGCGACGGTCGGCGTCGTGTGATCCGGCGAGAGGATCACGGTCAGGCCGTTGGGCAACGTGTAGGTCTCGAACGGGATCTTGATGGCGCTCGAGGCGGGACGCTTCGCGCCCGGCGTCTGCCGGCCTGTCCCGAGCAAAGTCGAGGGACCTGTCCCGAGCAAAGTCGAGGGGCCTGCCCCGACCGAAGTCGGGGGGCCTGTCCCGAGCGGAGTCGAGGGACCGGCCGCCGCGGCGGACGCCAGCAGCGCCACCGCCAGGATCGTCACGCGTCGGCTGAACATCCGCACGGCAAATCCTTTCGTGAGAGGGGCCAATTATAGTTGACACCGCGTCCCCGCGATGGGAGACTCGCCCCGTTTCTCCCTTCAGACATCCGCGAGGATGTGTTCATGTACAGCCGTGTGCGCCGCCTTGTCTTCCTGTCGATTCCGTTGTGTGTCATTCCACTGTCGGTCACGGTGAGTCCTCAGGGCAAGTCGGACGATCCGTTGCTCGGCACGTTCCGGTTCCGATCGATCGGCCCCGCCAGCATGGGCGGACGCCTCGACGACATCGCGGTGTCGGAGAGCGATCCGAACGTCATCTACGTCGGCTACGCCGTCGGCGGCGTGTTCAGATCCGAAAACAACGGGACGACGTTCGAGCCTGTGTTCCAGACGTACGGGACCGCGTCCATCGGCGATATCGCGATTCATCCGACCAACCCGAACATCGTCTACGTGGGGACGGGCGAAGCCAACAACCGGCAGACCTCGTCGTTCGGCGACGGCATCTATAAGACTACGGACGGCGGCAAAACGTTTACGAACGTCGGGCTCAGGGAAACGCAGAGCATCGCGCGCATCGCGATCGATCCGAGAAGTCCCGACACCGTGTACGTGGCGTCGCCGGGCCACCTCTTCGGTCCGGGTCCCGACCGCGGCGTGTACAAGACGACCGACGGCGGGAAGACCTGGAACAAGATCAAATTCATCGACGACGACACCGGGCGCAGCGGCTGCTGCTTCAACGGCGGCGGGCCCGGCAGCGGGATCTGGAAGAGCAGCGACGCCGGCAAGACGTGGACACGGCTGCTCGGCGCGGGACTGCCGCCCGGCACGTACGGCCGCATCGCCCTCGACGTCTCGCGCTCGAACCCCAACGTCGTCTACGCGCAGATCGAGGCGGGGGAGTCCGGGACGCCGGCGCCCGTGCCGGCGGGCGCACCGCAGCAGACGGCGGCGACGGAGGCGACGCCCCCCGGCGCGGCGGCCGTGCCTCCGCCGCAGACGCAGACCACGGGCAGCGGACGCGGCGCGGGGCGTGGACGCGGTGAACAGCCGGCAGGCCAGCCCGGCGCAGCCGGCGCGCCGCCGCAGGTCGCGGCGTTTGGCGGAGGACGCGGCGGTTACGACTGGTGCAACAACGGCGGGCCGAGCCGCGGATTCGGCGGCCGGGGCGGACGTGGCGGCGGCGAAGAGCCGCCTCCGAACCTCACGCCGCCGCAACTGGATCGGACGCGCGGCAGCATCCTGCGCTCGGAAGACAAAGGAAAAACGTGGACGCTCGTCAGCAACTGCAACGCGCGTCCGATGTACTTCAGCCAACTCCGCGTCGATCCGGGCAACGACAAGACGATCTACGTCGCCGGACTGCCCGTCGCGAAATCGCTGGACGGCGGGCGCACGTTCGCGACGCTCGACAACGCCGGCGGCCACGAGTCGCCCGGCCACGTCGATCAGCACGCGATCTGGATCGATCCGAAGAATCCGAAGCACCTGCTGATCGGCAACGACGGCGGCCTCGACGTGAGCTGGGATCAGGGCAAGACGTGGGACTACGTCAACACGATGGCGACGGCGCTGGCGTACGTCGTCACCGCCGACATGCGCCGTCCCTACTACGTTTACATCGGCTTGCAGGACAACGGGAGCTGGGGCGGGCCGAGCGCCGTCCGCGGACGCGGCGGCATCATGAACTCCGACTGGTTCGGCATCGGGGGCGGCGACGGCTTCTACACCGCCGTCGACCCGACGGACTACAACATCGTCTACAGCGAGTCGCAGGACGGCAACACGAACCGCTACGACCTGCGGGTCGGACGCGGTCAGAGCATTCGTCCGCGCACCGCGGCGGGACGCGGCGGACGCGGCGGCGCTGGCGGCGGACGCGGCGGCGCGGCCGAGCCGACGCCGGCGGCGGAAACGCCGCAGCCTCCGGCCGTCCAGACGGGCGGGTTGGGCGGCTTCAACCTCGGCGCGCCGAACGTGATCAACATGATGACGTCGACCGAGGCGCTCCGGTTCAACTGGAACACGCCGATCGTCCTCTCGCCGCACACTCCCGGCATCGTGTGGCTCGGCGGCAATCGCCTCTTCAAGTCGTACAACCGCGGCGACACGTGGGTGGCGAGCCCGGATCTCACGAAGCAGGTCGATCGCAACACGGTCACGCTGATGGGCGTGCCCGGCGATCGCATGCAGCTCTCGAAGAACGACGGCGTCGTGTCCTACAGCACGATCATCACCATCTCCGAGTCGCCGGTGATGCCCGGCGTCGTGTGGGCGGGGACCGACGATGGGAACCTGCAGGTGAGCCGGGACGGCGGACAAACGTTCACGGAAGTCGGCAAGAACCTGCCGGGGCTGCCCGCGAACCATCAGTACTGGATCTCGCGCGTGGACGCGTCGCATTTCGATCCCGCCATCGCGTACGTCGCGGTCGACGGACACCGCAGCGACGACCTCAAGCCGTACGTCTACGTCACGCACGATTCCGGCGCCACGTTCAAGAGCCTCACGAACGACCTGCCGCCGTACGGCAACGTGCAAGTGATTCGTGAGGACCCGAAGAACAGGAGCCTGCTGTACGTCGGCACGGAGTTCGGGCTGTACGTGTCGATCAACGGCGGACAGCACTGGCAGAAGTTCTCGAACACCTATCCGACCGTGCGCACCGACGACATCGTCGTCCACCCGCGCGAGAACGACCTCATCGTCGCGACGCACGGCCGCAGCGTCTGGATTGCCGACGACATCACGCCGCTGCAGCAGCTCACGCCGGAGGTGCAGTCGCAGGACGCGTACCTGTTCGACATCCGGCCGGCCGTCGCCTGGCTGAACGATCGGCAGCACGGCCAGCAGGTCGGCGGCCAGCGCGTGTTCGTCGGAGAGAACGCGCCGCGCGGCACGGCCATCAGCTACTACCTGAAGTCGGCCGCGTCGGGCGACGTGAAGATCTCGATTGCGGACGTCGAAGGCAAGGTCGTGCGAACGCTGGAGGGGACGAAGAGCGTCGGGATCAACCGCGTCATCTGGAACCTGGGTCCGAATCCGCCACAGGGCGCGGCCGGGCGCGGCGGATTCGGCGGCGGAGGCGGCGGACGCGGCGGGTTCGGCGTAGGGGTCGAGCCCGGTACCTACATGGTCACACTCGAAGTCGGGGGCAAGAAGATCACCAAGCCCGTGAGCGTGCTGCAGGATCGCTGGCTGGGTGAACGCTAACGTCCGGCTGCGCCGGACCTGGAGGCATGGATGGTTATCCGACGTGTGCGCGTGTGGTCGGTGGCGAAGATCGCGGGGGCGACGTACGCGGCGCTGGGCCTGTTGATCGGCCTGATGTTCGCGGCGTTTTCGATGGTCGGCGCCGGCATCGCCAGCGCCGCGCGCGAGGGCGAGGGCGGCGGCCTGCCGGCGGGTCTCGGCGCGCTGTTCGGTGTGGGCGCAATCATCATCGCGCCCATCTTCTACGGCGTGTGCGGGCTGATCTTCGGCGCCATCGGGGCTGCCCTCTACAATCTGTTCGCGGGCATGGTGGGCGGCGTCGAGATCGAAGTGGCGTAAAAGCGCCGTGGCTGGACGCCGGGTCTGAAGACCCGGGGCGACTACCGGGTCTAAAGACCCGGGGCTACTTCTTCTTCTTTGGGGCGGCGGTCTCGGGCTTGGCGTCGATGGTCGCGGCGGTCATGCGATACATGATCGTGACCTTCGATCCGACCTTGGGATCGCCGGTCACCTTCGTACTGGCGTCTTTCGCGATCTCCCACTTGTCGCTGCCCTTCTGTACGACGATTGCATCGTTCCTCACCTCGAGCACCGGCCCGGTGACCTGATATGTCCTGACGGGGGCCGCCGCCGCGTGTGCCGCGCGCGCGGGAGCCGAGTAGGCCGCGAGTGCCCCGCCGGCTGTCAGCAGCAACGCGAGCGCGAGTGGTCTTTTCATGTCGAGCCTCCTGCCGAAAATCATATGACACGACGGGCCGGGCTGTGCCATGCTCAGCGGCTACCGGCCATCGAAACGCCGAAGAGCTTTGACATATCGAAGGGGTCGAACGATGAAGGCATCGCAGCACGTGATCGGTTTCGTCGCAGTGATGCTGCTGGGCGCCGCCGCGCCCGCGCGCGCATCGGCCGTCCAGGCGGCCGACATCACCGGCAAGTGGAACCTCCTGTTCAACACGCAGGACGGGCCAAGGCCAGCGCAGCTCACGATCAAGAAAGACGGCGACAAGTTGACGGGCACGATCGCGTCGGATGAAGGGGAGGTGCCGGTCGAAGCGTCGATCAAAGGCAGCGACGTCGAGATCGATTTCACCTATCCCGCGTCGAGCGGCCCGATCCCGATCGTGATGACGGGCACCGTCAGCGGCGATTCGGTGAAGGGATCGTTTGCGGCCGGCGGCAGTCCCGCGGGCGACTGGTCCGGAACGCGGACGCCCGCGAAGGACGCCAAGGCTGGTAAGCCGGACGGTGCAAAGGAGTCGAAGGAGAGCGCGAAGCTGGACGTCTCGGGCACGTGGCAGTTCAACGTGCAGACGTCCGCGCAGAGCGGGACGCCGACGATCGTGCTGAAGCAGAACGGCGAAACGCTGACGGGCGAGTATCAGGGCCAGTACGGCACGGCGCCGCTCAAGGGGACGATCAAGGGGGCCGATCTCACCTTTGCGTTCGACCTCGACATCCAGGGGACGTCGCTCCACGTCGTTTATGCGGGGACGGCGGAGAAGGACGCGATGAAGGGCAGCGTCGCCTACGGCGACATGGCCGAAGGCGTGTTCACCGCCAGGCGAAAATAGCCGCGCCGGGCCGTGGACTTGGACGGCCGCGCGACGGCCGCTCGAGGCCCGACTTCGTCGACAGAAGAATCTTCTGCATCGCGTCCCGCGAGCGGCGCTGGACGACGCCGCGCACGAGACCCCGCGTGAAGCTCGTGAGCGATCGCGTGCGCGCGCGATCGAGCGCGACGAGGTAGAAGCCCGACGGCCCGTCGCTGAACACGAAAGTCAGCCCGAGCGCCGCGTCGAAATAGTGCGTCGCGTAAAACCGCTGCGTCGCGATGACCGCCGCCGGCTGCGACTGGGATGCACGCGAGGCCGCGGCGTACAGCGTCTGGTGGGTCAGGCTGACGACCGGGCGCAAGCCGAAGTCCTCCTTGCTCCAGTAGAACAGGTCTTCGGCGCCGTCCAGCGGCGCATGCGGAAACTCCCGCAGGTATCGGAAGCACTCGGGCGCCGCAGACCGGAACAACTCGGATTCCCCGAACAAGACCGCGAACTCCTGGGGCACGCTCAGCGGCACTTCCTTGTTTCGGTACTGCGCGAGCGCTTCGTGTCCGTGCGCCTCGTACGCCGCGACGTAATCCGCGAGCAGCCGCCGCCACAGCGATGAGGCCCGCTCGCGCCAGTCCGCGGCGTTCCAGTCCACTTCGCGCTGCATCCGCTGCATCGCGGTGTCGGGCAGGCGAACGCCGCAGTCCCCCGGCCGGCAGTCGCGAATCGTCTGCAAGTCGTAATCCTCGAAGGTGAGGCTCCGCAGGTCATCGGCGGTCGGGGTCTTGCCGAACGCGCCGGCCTCCTGCACGATGTGGCTGCTGCGCAGCCGCGACACGTCGCGATAACCCTCGAACAACGGATCGAACGGCGCGTTGATGCGCACGCCGCCAACGATCGCGATCTCGCGCCGATCGGTATCGAGCACCTTGGCCAGCGGCTCGCCGCGCTCGAGCCCCTCGAGCTCCGACGCCGAGAAGCCGCCGACGGCGCGCAGGACGCGATACGGTTCGTCGTTGCGCGCGGCCCCGCTCGCGGCCGACAGTAGCGCCACGCCGAGGAGCGGACCGATCGCACGAGCGCCGAGGGTCATCACTGATATTTCCATGACGTCAGGTCGGCGCCCGCGGGGGCGTGTTTCGCGATGTGCGCGGTCATCTTCTGCAGCAACTCCGGCCCGCGCGGCCCCCAGCAGTGCGGGGCGCGGCGCTGGAACACGATCTCCCCCGTCCACTTCGGGTTGTCCGCCTTCGACAGGAACTCGTTCAGGTTCTCGACCGCGTCGTTCAGATAATACGAGTCCATGTCGCCGACGTAGACGTTGATCTTGTCCGCGACGCGGGGCCCCAGCGTCGCCCAGTTCGTGCGGAGCACGTCGACGAGATCGTACTTCTTCCACCGTTCCGCGACCGCGCGGTCGATGACGCCCGTCTGCTTGTCCCAGAGCCGCATCGGATAGCCGTCCGGGCCCACCGGCGAATACGTCGCTTCCCAGATGTCCCACTGCCCGCCGGAGCGCGAGTGGTCGCCGAGCGTCAGCTCGTAGCGGTTCTCGTCCTTCATCATCGAACGGATGTTGCCGTCCGGCTGCCGCGTGTTCGGACGCTCGATCGTCATCCACCCGCGATCGATGAAGTACGCGTTCGGGTCGCGGTAGATGTCGACGATCTGGTGATAGTTGAAGTCGACGGCGTCGGGACAGCTCGCGAACGTCGCGCCGTAGAAATCGGGATAGAAGATCTGGTGCGCGAGCGCGATCCATCCGCCGGTCGATCCGCCCGAGAGCATGCGCGCCCAGGGCTGACGGATCGCGCGGAAGCGCGTCTCGACCGCCGGAATCAACTCCTGCATGATCGCGTCGCCGTACGGACCGTTGTTCTCGGAGTTCACGCCGTAGGAGTCGTCGTAATACGGCGACGGATGCTGCAGCGTGACGTAGAGGAAGCGCGGGGTCCCGGCGGCCATCCAGAACCGATCGACGTCGCTTGACCGCCCGAAACCGCCCGGCGCCTCGAGCGAGAAATGACCCTGGCTGTAGTTGACGGGATAATGCACGTCGGGATGTGTGTCGTAGTCCTTCGGCAGCAGCACGGTCGCGCCGAGATACATCGGCTGGCCCCACCACTTGGTCAGGATCTGGCTCTGAATCCGGATGTGCTTGACCATGTCGGTATCGGGCGGCGCCTGGACCGGCGGGATCGCTTTGTCTGCGACGAGCCGGACCGGCGCGCTCGAGGACGGATCGAACGCGACCTTCACCGGATCGCCATACAGGTTGCCGGGCGATCGCTTCCAGTTCTGTCCCTCCCATCGATCCATGTGCAGCCAGATCGTGTGTCCGTCCGCGCGCGGGAACCGCGTGTACACGTTGACGAACGGCTGCATCCAGTATTCGCCCGCCGGGAGATCGCGGAGGCTGGCGAGCGGATGTCCGCGGTCGGCGCCGGCGATCGCGGCCGCCGCGCCCGGCGCGAGGCGGTCGACGTAGTGCGAAAACAACGGCACGCCGGTCGGATCCGTCTGCTCGATCGGCGTGCGCTGATTGTCGCGGCTGACGGCGACGTAGATCATCCCCGTCACCGGCTCCTGGCGCGCATCGCGCGAAAACAAGATCTCCAGACGCGGACCCGACGTCGCCGCCGGCGTCTGACCGAGCGCGCGACCGTGCGCGACGATGGCTGCGAGCGCCGCGAACGCCAGCGCGGCGGCAATTCTTCGTACGAAACCGCTCATGGTGCAGCTATCCTACCCCGGAGCCCATGCGAATGACTGTTGCCGTCATGGCCACCGGAACGATCGCCATCGCGCTGGCCCTCTTCGCGCCGCAGCGCCGCTCCGGGTCCGCCCGCGTCGACGGCTACCGCGTCGTCCACACCTACCCGCACGATCGCGACGCCTTCACGCAGGGGCTGATCGTTCGCGACGGTTACTTCTATGAGGGCACCGGCCTCGTGGGACGCTCCGGCCTTCGCAAGGTGAAGATCGACACCGGCGAGGTCGTCCAGTTCAAGGCGCTGGAGCCGCCGTACTTCGGCGAAGGCATCACCGAGTGGAAGGGCACGCTCGTCCAGCTCACGTGGCAGACCGAGATCGGGTTCGTGTACGACCTCACGTCGTTCGAGCGACGTCGCACGTTTTCGTACAAAGGCGAAGGCTGGGGCCTCACGCACGACGGCACGCGCCTGATCATGAGCGACGGCTCATCGTCGCTCCGATTCCTCGATCCGGAGACGTTCAAGGAGACGGGGCGCGTCACGGTGCGGGACGGCGGCACCGCCGTGACGGAGCTCAACGAGCTGGAATACGTGCGCGGCGAAGTCTACGCGAACATCTGGCAGACCGATCGCATCGCGCGCATTTCACCGAAGTCAGGGCAGGTGCTGGGGTGGATCGACCTGCGCGGCTTGCTGCCGCCAGCCGAGCGCAGCCGCGACGCCGTGCTCAACGGCATCGCGTACGACGCGAAAGCCAACCGTCTGTTCGTGACGGGGAAGCTCTGGCCCCGAGTGTTCGAGATCACGATTGCTTCAACAGCCGCTCCGCGCGCCGGCGGGCGCGGCGATGATGAATCCGCCAGGCGGTGACGACGGCGACGACGACCGCGCACGCTTCGACGTAGAGCTTCTCGCCGTCCAGGAAATCGACGGCGCGTCCCTCGAGCGCCGGATCGGCAATCGCGCCGTGCACGAAGAACACCGCCGCCGCCGCATACGTCGTGTAATGGATCGTCTTCCACCGGTGCCGGCCGAGCGCCGAACGATAGTACGACGTGATGACGACCACCGCGACGAGATACAGCGCGATCGCTCCGAGCGTGTTCGACTTCGGCTGCGCCGGAGACCAGAACGGGAGCAGCACGTCCATCACGCGGAATCGCGGCGACGACGAGAAGAGGAGGATGGCGGCGTGGAGCGCCGCGGCCGTCAGCGCGATGTAGCCAGTCCAGTTGTGGAACTTGAAGAGCTTGAACCGCCGCCGCGGCCATTGGCGCACGGGGT
This sequence comes from Acidobacteriota bacterium, assembly GCA_003223835.1. Taxonomy (GTDB): domain Bacteria; phylum Acidobacteriota; class Vicinamibacteria; order Vicinamibacterales; family 2-12-FULL-66-21; genus Gp6-AA38. The sequence continues at coordinate 12,964 of QHWR01000060.1, forward strand.
TGTACCCGACCGAGAGCAGCAATCCGAACAGCAGATTGACGGTGAGCAGGCCGACCGCCACGAGGGCGATGGTGCCCGAGAGATCGACAGCGCTCATTCGACGGAACGGACCGGCACGTATTCATCGTACCTGAAAGCGGCCAGCCTGTTTACACTGCGATCATGATCACACACGGCGGCGACATCACCATGCGGCCAATCGGCACGATCCGGACGGCGTACACGGAGACGTCCAGCATTCCGAAAGGGCCCGGCGCACGGCACGAGGCGGAAGGCGTGCTCGAGATTCGTCCCGACCTCGAGCCGGGCCTCGCCGACATCGACGGCTTCTCGCACCTGTTCGTGCTCTGGGTGTTCGATCGATCGGAAGGCGCGGACCTCGTGGCGAGGCCGCCGTGCGACGATCGGGCGCACGGCGTCTTTGCGACGCGATCGCCGCGCCGCCCGAACCCGATCGGCCTGACCGTCGTTCGGCTCCTGCGCCGCGAAGGGCGGCGGCTGATCGTGCAAGGCGTCGACATGCTCGACGGCACGCCGCTCCTCGACATCAAGCCATATCTGTCCAGCGTGCCGGCCGCGGATCTGCGGCGCGGATGGCTCGACGAGGCGGAGGCGCGGCAGCGTGCGCCTGATTGACGCAGCGCCGGTGGTTCACCCATCACCGCCGAACGACAGTTAAGATGGACCGATGCGTGAGGTCACGGTCGAAATCGACATCGAGCCGGTGCGCTATCTCGAGGCCGGCGCGGGCTGGCCGGTCCTGCTCATCCACGCGTTTCCCCTCAGCGCGGACATGTGGCGGCCGCAGCTCGAGCTCGTCCCCGACGGATGGCGGTTCATCGCGCCGGACCTGGCGGGCTTCCGGGGTCCCGACACACCGCTGCGCGCGGCCGCGTCCGTGCCGCCGCTGCGCACGCTCGACGACTACGCGCGGCGGCTCGGCCGGCTGCTCGACGTCCTCGAGCTGGATCGCGCCGTCATCGGCGGGATCTCGATGGGGGGCTACGTGACGTTTGCGATGTTTCGTCTTCAGCCGGAGCGGTTCAGCGGCATGGTGCTCGCCGATACGCGGGCGGAGCCGGACACGCCCGACGGACGCGCGGGCCGGGCAAAGATGCGCGACCTCGTGCGCGAACGCGGCGTCGCCGCCGTCGCGGATCGCATGCTGCCGACGCTGCTCGGCGCGTCCACGAAGCGTGAACGGCCGGAACTCGCCGACCGCGTGCGCCGTCTGATCGAGGCCAATCCGCCCGAGGCGATCGATTGCGCGCTCGCGGCGATGATGGACCGTCCCGACTCGACGGCGGATCTCGCGCGCATCTCATGTCCCGTCTTCGTCATCGCCGGGGAAGAGGACGAGCTGATACCGGTGGCCGACAGCGAGCGCCTGCAGGCCGCGACGTCTCGCTCGATCCTGACCGTGCTCCCGGGCGCCGGTCATCTGTCCAGCCTCGAACGCCCGGCGGAGTTCACGACGGCGCTCGCGGATTTTCTGGGCGCGAACCTGTGAAGGCGTGCTCAATAATGTCGTCTATGCGGGTTGCTCTGCTTCTCGCGTTCTGCGCCGCAACGGCGCTCGTCGGCGCGCCGCCGCAATCGCCGTCTCAATCGTCTCCGGGCGTCGAGCTGCTGCACCGGCCGCTCGACCAGATGCTCGATACGCTCGTGCGCGACGGCCTGGTCTACTACCACGCGCTGAAGACGGAGCGCGGACGGCTCGATCGCTACGTCGCGTCGTTGAACGTGTCGCCGTCCCTCTATCAGAAGTGGTCGCGCGAGCAGCAGATGGCGTTCTGGGTGAACGCATACAATGCGTTCGTCCTCGAGACCGTCATCAACCATTATCCGATTCACGGCCGCAGCAACCTCTATCCCGGAAACAGCATCCGCCAGATTCCAGGCGCGTTCGAGCAGACGACATGGCGAGCGGCCGGCAAGACCGTCACGCTGGACCAGATCGAGAAGGCGATTCTGCCCGAGTTCAAGGAGCCCCGCCTGTACCTCGCGCTCGGCCGCGGCGCCGTCGGCAGCGGACGTCTGAAGAGCGAGGCGTTCACCGGCGACCGCCTCGCGCAGCAGCTCGCGAGCATTCAGACGGAGTTCGTCACGAACACACAAATGTTCCGAATCGATCGCCTGGCCAATCAGATGGCGACGACGCCGATTCTGAGCTGGCACGAGCGCGAGTTCGTCGCGGCGTACGACAAGGACGTCGACAAGGTCTTCGCGGAGCGCTCGCCGATCGAGCGGGCGCTGCTCACGTTCATCCGGCCGAACCTGTTTCCGCTCGAAAAGGAGTTCGTGCAGAAGAATCAGTTCAAGGTCACCTTCCTCGACTTCGACTGGCACCTCAACGATCTCGAAGCTGGTAGCCGGAAGCTGATTTGGATCTCCAACTCGCCGATAAAGTCGCCGTCGTGACGGGATCGAGCCGGGGGCTGGGGCTCGCGAGCGCTCGCGCGCTGGTCGCGGAGGGCTGCCGCGTGTGCATCTGCGCGCGCGGCGCCGAGCAGCTCGCCGAAGCGGCGGTCGAGGTCGAGGCGATCGCGAAGCGGCCGAAGATGGTGATCGCGGTACAGGCGGACGTCTCGACCGCGGCGGGGATCGAGCTGGTCATCACCCGCGCCGTCGAGGCGTTCGGCGGCCTCGACGTGCTGGTCAACAACGTGGGGCGCGCCGGCGGCTCCGATCTGCTCGGCACCAGCGACGCGGAGTGGCAGGCCGCGATCGACGAGACGTTGTTTCCCGCGATCCGCGCGTCGCGGCTTGCCGTCCCGTACCTCAAGCAGCGCGGTGGCGGCGCGATCGTCATGATCGCGTCCATCTACGGGCGCGAGGCCGGCGGCCGGATGACGTACAACGCCGTCAAGGCCGCGGAGATCAGCCTCGGGAAGGCGCTCGCGCAACAGCTCGCGCCGGCCAACATCCGCGTGAACAGCGTCGCACCGGGATCGATCCTGTTTGCCGGCGGCTCGTGGCACAAACGCCAGCAGGCCGACCCGCAGGGGATTGCCGAGTTCGTGCGCCGGGAGCTGCCGTTCCGCCGCTTCGGGCGCCCCGACGAGGTCGCGACCATCGTCGCGTTTCTCGCTTCGCCGCGCGCAAGCTGGGTCAGCGGCGCCTGCATCGTCGTCGACGGCTGTCAGAGCCGATTGAATATATGAGCGCATTCCATGAAGTCGTAGCGCAGGCCTTCAGGCCTGCTCGTGACCGTTCATGCTGATCAACGGATTCGCCGATCGCATCGAGGCGGTTGCCGACCATCTCTTCATGCCGTGGGTCGTCGGCGTGCTGCTGGCGGCAGGACTGTTCCTGACGCTGCGGACGTCCGCCGTCCAGGTGCGCCGCTTCCGCGACGCGTGGCGCGTCGCGTTCGTGCGCCGCGGCACGGACGCGTCGGGCGCGCTGACGCCGTTCCAGGCGTTCATGACCGCGCTCGCGGCGTCGATCGGCACCGGCAACATCGCGGGCGTTGCGACCGCGATCGTTTCGGGTGGACCGGGCGCGCTCTTCTGGATCTGGGTGTACGGCTTCGTCGCGATGGCGATCAAGTTCGCGGAGGCCGTGCTCGGCCTGAGCTTCCGGGAGGTGCGCGGCACGACGGTGCTCTCCGGCCCGATGTACTACCTCCGCGACGGCCTGAAATCGCCGTTCCTCGCGTGGCTGTTCGCGCTCGTCGCCGCGGTCGCGGCGCTGACGACCACGCCGTTCACGCAGCCGAATTCGATCGCGCTGGTGATCAACAGCGTCTTCGGCATCCCGAAGCTGTGGGCCGGCATCGTGATCGCCGTGCTCACCTGGCTCGTGATCATCGGCGGCATCAAGTCCATCGGCCGCGCGGCCGAGCGTCTGTCACCGTTGAAAGTCGGCCTCTACTTGATCGGCGGTCTCATCGTCATCCTTTTCAACGCCGCGAGAATCCCCGGCGTGCTCTCGATGATCGTCCGCGAAGCGCTCACCGTCCATTCGGCGCTGGGATTCGGCGTGTTCATCGCGGTCCGCTACGGCATCGCGCGCGGGATCTACGCGAACGAAGCCGGCTACGGCACCGCCGCGGTCGCGTACGGCACCGCGCAGAGCTCGCAGCCGGTGCAGCAGGGACTCAACGCGATCATCGAGGTGTTCGTCGTCTCGTTCGTCACGTCGACGATCAGCGCGATGACGATTCTGCTGACCGGCGTCTGGCGCTCGGGCCTCACCAGCAGCGCGGCTGTCGCCGCGAGCTTCAACACCGCGATGCCGACCGTCGGCGGCTGGATCGTCGCGTTCTGCGTGTTCCTCTTCGGCTACACGACGCTCATCGGCTGGGCGTATTACGGCGAGCAGTTCTTCGAGTACATCCTCGGCCGCAAGGTGACGATGCCGTACCGCTGGATCTACTGCGCGCTGATTCCGTTCGGCGCGGTGACCAAGGTGGATGCCGTCTGGGCGTGGGGCGATCTGATGAACGCGCTGCAGGTGTTCCCGAACCTCATCGGCCTGATTGGGCTGAGCGGCTTCGTCGCGCGCGTCGCGTGGGAGCGGCTCAACTCGTCGTCGACGAGTACTTCGCCCCGCTGATTCTTTCGGCATTCAGCATTCGGCATTCAGCATTTCACGCGAACGCACCTTCGCCTCTTGATCGCCATCGCGGCGCCTGTTACCATCTCTCCGCAATTCCCACGGGCTCAGCCGGTTGGACCTCACGATGACCTTTCAGACCCTGCCTGTGCTCACCGGCGACAAGGATCGCTCGCTTCAGGAGGCGGTTGGACGGATCTCGGTCTCGCGCGGACCAGGCGGGCCCGAGGCGGACGCAATCGTGACGACGACGCGGCGTCTCCCGGCGGTTACGGCGGCATATGCGCCGTTTCCGGAGCAGACGGAGCCGCGGCTCCTCGCCGCGCTTGCGGCACGTGGCATCGAACAGCTCTACACGCACCAGGCGGAGGCGTTCGCGCACGTCCTCGCCGGACGCAACGTCGT
>QHWR01000060.1:18029-18467 GCA_003223835.1 Acidobacteriota bacterium
ACGCGCTGGTCGAGCTCGTCGCGCACGACGGGTCGTCGCCGATCGGGGTCTTCACCTACGACGGGGACACGCCGTCGGACGCGCGGCGCGCGATCCGCGGCAAGGCGCACGTGGTGTTGAGCAATCCGGACATGCTGCACTCCGGGATCCTGCCGCACCATCCGCGATGGGCGAAGCTGTTCGAGAACCTGAAGTTCGTCATCATCGACGAGCTGCACGCGTATCGTGGCGTGTTCGGGAGTCACCTCTCGAACATTCTTCGCCGCCTGCAGCGGGTCTGCCGGCACTACGGTTCCGACCCCATCTTCATCTGCTCGTCCGCGACCATCGCGAATCCACGCGACCTGGCCGAGGGACTGACCGGACGTCCCTTCGAGCTCGTCGAGAAGAGCGGCGCGCCGCGCGGCGAGAAGTTCTTCCTCTTCGTGAACCCGCCGG
>QHWR01000061.1:0-17791 GCA_003223835.1 Acidobacteriota bacterium
AGCGGCTCGGGCTTCAACTGTCCGTCCGCCTGCCGCGTGCCCGCCGCGTACTTCGCCGTCATCGACGTCTCGGCGTTGCCGATGTCGATCTGCCCGCACGCGATGTTGTACTGACGCCCGTCGAGCGAGGTGGACTTGGTCAGCCCGGTGATCGCATGTTTCGTGGCCGTATACGGCGCGGAATTGGGACGCGGCGCGTGCGCCGAGATCGATCCGTTGTTGATGATGCGGCCGCCTATCGGCCGCTGATGCTTCATGACGCGGAACGCCTCCTGCGTGCAGAGAAACGCCCCGGTGAGGTTCACATCCACGACCCCCCGCCATTGTTCGATCGTCAGCTCTTCGAGGGGCACGCCCGGCGCCGTGGTCCCGGCGTTGTTGAACAGGACGTCGACGCGCCCGAAGGCAGCGACCGCCGCCTCGAACAGCTGACGCACGGATGACGGGTCGGTGACGTCCGTCGGCACGGCACGCGCGCGCGCCGCGTCCGCGCCGGCGTCCGCGACCACCTCCTCGAGGAGCCGCGCGCGGCGGCCCGCGAACACGACGGAATACCCGCGCTGCAACAGCCCGAGGGCGACCGCCTTGCCGATCCCCGAGCCCGCTCCGGTCACGACGGCGACGCCGGATGGTGTGGTCACGCGTGGAACGGTAACATGACGCCGCGATGCACGCGCTCGTCACCGGCGCCGCGGGGTTTCTCGGCACCCGTCTCATCGAAACGCTGCTCTCCGGTCCCGTGGATCTGCCGGACATCATTCGCGTCGCCGCCGTCGATCTGACGCCTTGTCCCGTGCGAGACGCGCGCGTCGTGTGTCTGACCGGCTCGATCGTCGATCGGAGTTTCGTCCGGTCGATCGTCGAGGCCGACGTCGACGTCATCTTTCATCTCGCGGCGGTCCTGAGCGGCCAGGCGGAAGCGGACTTCGACGCGGGGATGCAGGTCAACGTCGACGGGTCGCGCGGGCTGCTGGACGGTTGCCGCCGATTGCGAAAGGCGCCGCGCTTCGTGTTCGCGAGCACCGTCGCCGTCTTCGGCGGCGCGCTGCCGCGCGTCGTGCCGGAAGACATCGCGCTCCGGCCGGAGACATCGTACGGGGCGGAAAAAGCGATCGTCGAGCTGCTCGTGAGCGAGTACACGAGGCGTGGGTTCATCGACGGAATCAGCTGCCGGCTCGCCACCGTCGCGATCCGCCCGGGACTCCCGAGCTCCGCGTTGTCTTCATTCGTCAGCGGCATCATCCGGGAGCCCTTCGCCGGCCTCGAGAGCGTTTGCCCTGTTCCGCTCGACACGCCGTTGTGGATCAGCTCGCCGTCCGCGGTCACGCACAATCTGGTGCACGCGGCCCGAGTGCCTGCAGCGGCGCTCGACAATCGGCGCGCGCTGAACCTTCCCGGACTCTCCGTCACCCCCGCCGAGATGCTCGAGAGTCTGGAACGCATCGGAGGGCCCGCCACCCGATCGCGCGTTCGGTACGAACTCGATCGACGTGTGATGGCGGTCGTGTGCGGATGGCCAGGCGCGCTCGATGCCACGCGGGCGCTGGCTCTCGGATTCAACGGCGATCCCGATTTCGACGCCGTTCTGCACCAGTTCATGCAGGAACGACGAAGGTCACCGTAACCGACGCCGGGCCGCTTCGACCGATGCGATGAGACGGGACGATGCTTCTCTGACCGGGAGCTTCGTCACGGTTTCCAGCGCCTCCGCGTACCATTTGCGCCACGCCTCGAGGATTTCGGTCGTGGCCCCCTGCCGCTGCTCGAGGTCCAGACGTGACGCCGCGGATTCCGCGATCAGCCGCACCACGCGCAAGCCGTCATCCTCGTCCGCCGACGCCAGGAACCACGCGCTCGTCGCAACGGCGACGCCGACGTTCACCATCTCCGCGGCGCTCGTCTTGTCGGGACGATCGAGGTTCGTGTGGTAATAGCGATCCGTGAAGTGCCAGTTGAGCAGCGCCGGGATCCCCGCTGCGCCGAACGCGGTGTGATCGCTTCCCCCTTCGTACGGATTCGTCCGCACGATCCACCCCGTGTCCTTCGCGCGACGCAGACAAATCGCCAGGTGCACGTCGTTCAGCAGGCTCCCCTTCAGCATCTTCGCATCAACCGGGCTCGCGCCCCAGGCGGTGTGCGGATCGGACGGCCGGGGCCAGACCGCGCTCGGGTCCGGCTGCTTTTCAATCAGGAACGTCCCGCCCGTCTTCGACGTGTCCTCGCCGGTCATGTCGAGCGCAAACATGTACTGGACGCCTTTCGCGTCATCGGGGTGCGACGTCAGCCACTGACGGCTGCCGCGGACTTCGTCGGCCCAGATGAACGTCAGCGTGCGCGCCGGCGGCGGCAGCCTGCCGTCGCGGATCGCGCGCGCCAGCGCCGCCGCGAGCGCCGCCAGGGTTCCACACCCGCTCGCATCGTCGTTCGCGCCGGGCTCCTGGACGTGCGCCACCATGACCACGCGTTCGGCGGGCCGCGTGGCGCCGGGGATTTCGGCGATGAGCGAACGCGACGGACCGTCGTAGAACGATGACCGGACGTCCACCCGAAGCGTGACGGCACCGCTCCCGAGACGCTCGCGCAGACGGGACGCCGCACGCCAGCTCGCTTTGAAGCCGAACGCTTTCGCGGCCGCGTCGTACGGGACGCTGCTCCACTGGAAGACGTCCTGCTGATCGGGCGACGTGAACTGCGCGGGATTCTCGGGGCGAATGTAGGGCGCGATGCTCGTCGAAATCACGCCGGCGGCGCCGTGGCTCTTCACGGCCTGCTGCCAGAGCCGTCCGACGTCCGCGCCGCCGAGCACCACGGCGCCCTTGACGTCGACGTTCGCGTAATCGGCCGGCGCCGCGCCGCTGCCGACGTCCACCAGGCGGGCCGTCAGGCCGCCGTCAGGGGTCGAGAACGAATTGATGCAGAGCGCGATTCGATCGCGCTCGCGAGAGATCACGACCTCGCCGCTGTCGGCGAACGCGACGGTCGCCGTCTGATGATCCCAGCCGCGCGATCCGTTGGGAAACTCGTCGATGCGCGACGACAACCCGGCCGTCACGAGCGTATCGCGAATGCGGTCGATCGAGGCGTTGAACCCCGGGTTGCCCGCGAGTCGCCAGTACCGATCCATGAACCACACGGCTCGGCGGACGGCGGAAGCGGCGCGGAAGGCGGCTGATAAAAGCGCGGAGCTGCGGGAAAGGTCGCTGGCGCAGCCGGCCGGCCGCAGGCTGACGCGAGCGTCAGCGACAGGCACAGCGCGACGACGGCGGGCGACGCCGGACGGATCACTCGGCGCGCGCGACCGGCAGCGCGCTGAAGTCGAGCAGGACCGCGACACCGGTGTTGCGCAGGTCGGTGGCCGACACCCGACGTCCCGGGCACTCGACCGGCGCGGCGGCTCGCCGCACGGGGTCGAAGTAGTGGCAAGAGATCTCCGGCGGCACGTAGCCGATCTTGTTTCCGCCGGCCAGCACGGCGACCGCGAAGCGATTGAATCGATTGTCAGGCTCGGCCGCGAGCGTGGCGGTGAAGCGCGATGGCAACTGGTGGATGCGTTCGATGTACGCGAGGCCGGCGACGACGGGCACGTGCGCGAACGGATTGGTCACGACGGCATTGTAGGCGGCTATCGGTGGCTGCCACCGATTCCGCTACCGGCGATACCGGCGACGGTGTTTCAGCCGCGCGGCGGTGACGGCGCGCAACTCGTCGGCGCTGACGACGCCGTCGTGATTCGTGTCGATCCGATCGAACGCGCGCGAACGCCGCGCCGGCCACTCGTCGCGCGAAATTACGCCGTCACCGTTCTTGTCCACCCGCTCGATCCGCTGCGCGAACCGCTTCGCGACCCGCGCCCGCCGCTTCTGCTGACGACCAGCCGTCGTCTGCGGCTGCGCCGTGGACGCGGCCTGCTGCGCGAACGCGAGCACGTCGCTCGCCGGCAAGCAGGCGGCCAGGACAGCCGCCGCGAGCAATCGTCTCTTCATGGAACCTCCGGCATGGCCGGACGTCGGTCCGGCGCTCACTGGTTTAGACCGCGGCGGGTACCCCCGGGTTACATCACCGTTTTGTCCCGGCGGGTGATCGCCGCGCCGCCTCCCCCAGCCCGCCCCACCGATTTCCGACCTTCAGGTGGATGTCGAGTTGATCGAGCAGCCGCGCGACCGAGTAGTTCACGAGATCGTCGATCGTTTCCGGCCGGTTGTAGAACGCCGGCAGCGGCGGACAGATCACGGCGCCCATCCGCGACAGCTTCAGCATGTTCTCGAGATGGATGTCGTTGAACGGCGCTTCGCGCACCGCCAGCACCAGGCGCCGGCGCTCTTTGAGGACGACATCCGCGGCGCGATGGATCAGATTGTCGCCGATGCCGTGAGCGATCGCGGCCAACGTTCGTACGCTGCACGGCACGATCGCCATCCCCATCGTGACGAAGGATCCGCTCGAAATGGCGGCGCCCTGATCGGTCGAGGGATACACGACGGTCGCGAGCCGCTGCACATCCTCCACCGTGAACGTCGTCTCCTCGACGAGCGTCCGCGCCGCCCACTTGCTGAGGACGAGATGCGTCTCGATGTCGGTATCGCGCAGCATCTCGAGGAGGCGGATTCCGAAGATGGTGCCGGTCGCTCCCGTGATGCCGACGATCAGCCGCCGCGGCGCGCTCATCGCTCCAGCAGCTCCGCGACGACGCGCCGACCGCGCTCGAGGTCCGCGGCGCGGCGCGGGTTGACGTAGGTGATCCCGCTCGACACGTACGCGCCCGCCTCGCGCGTTTCATCGACCTCGTCGACCAGGACCTGCTCGATCCGGCAGTCGAACGCGGCATTCCAGTCGGCGGTTCGCATCTTCGGCGTGATCTCCGTCGCGGTCGCCTTGATGTAGCACGCCAGGCGCTCGTCCACCACCACGAGCGTCGCCTTCCCCGATCGCCGCATGTTCGCCGACGTTGCGCTCGCGCCGTATGCGGCGAGCCGGAGATGACGCGCATCCCTGGCGGCGACTTCGCAATAGCTGAGCAGCGCGACGTGCGGCCATCCGCTTTCATCCACCGTGAGGAGCGGAATCACCTTCGACGCGAGCGGATCCAGATCGCGGCCGTTCAGCCGCTGCAGCACGTCGGAAGGCAGTTGCGAACCGAGCAGCCGGGACATATGACGAGCGCGTTCCCGCGATCACCGCGAGTCTATCGCATCGGTCGCCGCAGCGCAGGTCTCGAGCCCTGCTCGTCATCCGCGCGACGGCCGTCCATCACGAGCAGCCCTGAAAAGGCCTGCGCTACGGCCGCCCCATCCGTCGTAGCGCAGGGCTTCCGCCTTCGCGCGAAGCGCTTCGGCGAGACTCGCCGTAGCCTTGCCCGCCTACGCCCTAAGGGCTCCGGCGAGGCCTCGACGAAGCCTTGGCGGAGTCGGGGCGGAGGCGGTCAGCCCTGCTCGTGACCGGCGACAAACGGTCAGGTACGGTCGATGAAGAACGGGACCGCGCGCAGCGCGACGCCGGCCGCCAGGCACACGAGCGCCGGGATGACGAACCACTCGTAAACGGGCGCGTCGTGGACGCGCGCCCGTTCGACGAGGCTCCCCTTCTCGATGGCGTCGATCGTGCGAGACGCGGCGTCGAGGTCGGCGATCGTGCTCGCGTTGAAGTACCGTCCACCGAATCGCCGCACGGCCTGCAGCAGGATCTGCACCTGCGGCTTGTTGCGAACTTCCTGCTCCAGATCGACGCCGACGAAGTGGACGCGGATGTTCGCCGCGTTCGATTCGGCGAGCACCTCCATCGGATCGCGTCCTTTGTTGTTCTCGCCGTCGGTGAACAGCACGATGACCTGGTTGCCGCGGCCGGCGCTGTTCGCCTGCCGGGCGAGCAGGTAGTTGGCGAGCGCGAGCCCATCGCCGATCGCCGTCATCCCCTCGCCCCGGAGGATCTGGTCGTCGACGAGATCGATGTAGTGCAGCAGCGCGTCGTGATCGAACGTCAGCGGGCTCACGACGTACGCGTTGTCGGAGAACACGATGAGCGCGATGCGGTCCTCACGCCGGCGTCTGACGAACTCCTTGATCGCGTCCTTCGTCGCGATGAGGCGCGTCTTGCCCGGCGCGCGCGCCGCCGGGGCCCGCTGCGCGACGGGCGTGAACGACGGGAACGCGAGCGGCGCCGGCCGCTCCATCGGCTCCTGCATGCTGCTCGAGAGGTCGAGGAGCATCACGATGTCGAGTCCGCGCGACGTGACGTCGGCGTCCGCGTAGGGAAGAACTGGATCCATCAGCGCGCCGCCGATCAGGCCGAGGCTCAGCACGACGAAGAACGCGGGCAGCCGCCGCAGCGCCGAGGGGACGTAACTGCGGCCCGCGATGCGGTCGACGGCGGTCGACGCCACGTACCGCCGTCGCGTGCGCCAGCGCCGGATCACGAAGCACGCCGCCAGGACCGCGAGCATCCACCACGCCAGTTCCGGGTGCAGGAAGCGGACGGTCGTCATCCGTGCGCCCCCAACAGCTCCGCCGCCTGATCGATGGCGCGGCGGCAGGACTGCTCCGACGGCAGCGCCTCCGGCGGAGCGTAGCGCGCTTCCTCGCACGCGGCCAGCAGCGCGACGACCGACTCCTGCGGAACGGCCGCGGGCCGCGACGCGAGCGCGGATGCAATCTCGGTGGACGTCATCGACGATGCCGGGATCCCGGCCCGCGTGCCGACGTGCTCGCGCACCAGCGTGTTCAGGCGGGCGTACGCGTCGCGCCGTCCGTCCGGCGCGCTGACGTCGAGCGTCCGAAGCGTCTCGACCGCGGAGCGGCGATCCTCGCGCGACCGCCGCGGCGCGCGGCGCGCCCGGCGCCGCGCCGCCCCGGCCGCGCTGGCGATGAGAAAGATCGCCGCGGGGACGATGGACGCCAGCACGAGGACTCCGCCAACGAGCGGCAGCATGGTGAAGCGGCGCAGACGCGGTGCGGGCGGACGGGCGTCGCGCAGCGCGTACGTCGACGGATCGTCCGCCAGCACGCTGCGAAACGCGATCGTCGTCCCCGGAACCTGGACCTCGCCGGCGGGCGCGGTGTCTTCGAGCCGCTGGCCGGCGCGCCTGACGTAGTACCGCACCGTCAGCGGCGCGATCTTCAGCGACGGCAGATCCACACGATACGTCGACAACACGTAACGAAACCGATACCTGATCGCGTCGTCGGATTCGACCGCGCGATCCGAGTCCGCGGCGATCGTGTCGAGGCCATCGAGGTGGAGCTTGTCGCGTGAGAGATCGTCCGGCAGGATGTCTACGCCGCTCCGGCAGACGACCGCGATCGTGTAGGTCACTCGATCGCCGACCCAGACGGCGGTTCGATCGACAGACGCGCGGACCTCGACCTCCTTGTTGGAGGGCTGCGCTAGCGGGACGGCTGCCGCGGCGACGAAGAAGAGGAGGAGGGCCGGCAGAAGCGGCTTCACGTTCGAGTTCTCCTCGCGAACAGCGACAGGACGGGCTCGACGGGATTCTGATCCGTCCGCACGAACGCGGCGTCCACCGGCACACGATGGAACGCGCGGGCCAGATCCGCGCGCCGCTCGCCGGCGGCGACGGTAAACGCCGCTCTCGTCCGCGACGTCAACGCGACGGCGGCGCGGCGGCCCGACTCGAGATCGCGCATCGTGACGTAGCCGCTCCCGGCCGGCAGCGCCGATTCGGCGGGATCCTCGGGCACGATCGCGATGACGTCATGCCGCGCGGCGAGCATCGCCAGGTCGCGAGTGCCGAAGAGGTCCTCGTTCGTCATGAAGTCCGAGACGATGAAGATGACGCTCGTTCGCTTGAGCGCGCTCGTGAGGTGACGAATCGCCGGGAGGAGCGCGGTGCGCCCCGGGCGCGGCGCCAGCGCCCAGCACCGCTCCAGCACGGACCACGCGGCGGCGCGCGTCCGCCGGGGCGGCGCAAAAAGCAGGACGCGGTCGGCGAACGCCATGAAGCCCGCGTTGATCTGGTCCGCGACCGCGGAGAACAGCAGAGACGCGGTGATGAAGGTCATCACCTCTTTCTTGGAATGCGCGGACGAGCCCAGCTCCATGGATCGCGACACGTCGACGGCAATCATGACGTTCATCTCGCGCTCGGCGTGCGTATGCCGCACGTAGGGCGCGTTCATCCGCGCCGTCACGTTCCAGTCGATCCGGCGGACGTCGTCTCCGGGGCGATACGGCTGGTGCTCGTCGAAGTCGAATCCCGGACCTCGCAGTGGGCTGGTGTACGCGCCGACCCGAAGGTTGCGGATCTTCCGCGCCGAGTACACCTCGATGTAGCGCAGCTCGCGCATCACGGCTTCCGGGATCATGGGATCGCCACCGCGAGCAGCAGGTCGTTCAGGATGGCGTCCGCGTCGACGTTTTCCGCCTGCGCGCGCACGCTGCGCGCGAGGCGGTGCCGCGCCGCGTCGCAGAAGATCTCCTTCACGTCGGCCGGCAGTACGTACCGGCGTCCGTGGAGGAACGCCGTCACGCGTGCGAGCGCGAGGACGTGCTGATACGACCGCGGCGACAGGCCGAGCACGAGCAGCTCGCGGAGGTCGGGGCGGCCGACGTCTCCGGGATCGCGCGTTGCGCGGCCGAGCCGGACGATGTACTCCACGATCTTGTCGTCCGCGAAGATCGTGTCGCGGATCAACGCGCGCAGGCGCACGACGTCCGCGGGCGACACGCGCGCCTGGACGCCGCGATCGGCGCTCTGCGCGCGGAGCATCTCCATTTCGTCCGGCTGCCCCGGATACCCGACACGCAGCATCATCGAGAAGCGATCGAGCTGCGCTTCCGGAAGGCTGTAGACGCCTTCCTGCTCGACGGGATTCTGCGTCGCGAGGACCCAGAACGGATCGTCGAGCGGAAACGTCGTGTCGGCCAGCGTGACCTGCCGCTCCTGCATCGCTTCGAGCAGCGCGCTCTGCGTCTTGGGCGTCGCCCGGTTGATCTCGTCGGCGAGCAGAATGTTCGTGAAAATCGGCCCCCGCTCGATGCGAAAAGACGCCGCGTGGGCGTCGTAGATGCGCGTGCCGATGATGTCGGCGGGCAGCAGGTCGGGCGTGAGCTGAATCCGCTGGAACCGCGCCGAGATCGCCTGCGCGAGCGTCGTCGCCGTCAGCGTCTTCGCGACCCCGGGCACTCCCTCGAGGAGCACGTGGCCGCATCCCGCGCGGCCGTGAGCGGTCGCGGTGGCGAACGGGATCGCCGCGAAGAGGCCCGTGATCAGCCGGCGGATCAACACGGGCTGGCCGACGACAATCTTGCCGATCTCGGCTTCGAGCGCCTCCGCGAGGGCGTGCGCTTCCTCGATCGAGCGATCCGCGCGGACGTCGGTCGACTCGAAACGTCTCACAGCAGGAGCCAGAGCGAGGCGATCGCGACGGCGCCGGCGCCGAGCGCGAGGGGATACAAATCGCGGTATTGGGCGGTCGTGCGCCACCCGGCGAGCGTGCGCTCGCTCGAGACGACATCCGCGAGCCCGCGAGCGAGATCGCCGCCCGTCGTCGATCGGAAATACCGGCCGCCGGTCGCGAGCGCGACGCGGCGCAGCGTCGACTCGTCGAACTTCGTCTGGACGAGGCGTCCATCGTCGTCGCGGAGCCACCCTTCGCGGCCGTCCGGCCGCGGAACCGGAATCGGCACGCTCGCGTCCGATCCGATCCCGATGCAGTGGATGCGCGCGCCGTCGGCGCGAAACCGCGCGAGCGCTCTGTCGAGCTCGCCGCCGTAGTCCTCGCCGTCGGACACGAGGACGTAGAGCTTCTTCGTGCGGCGATGGTCCTTCGCGGCGACCTCGCGCGCGCTCTGCAGCGCGGCGCCGATGTTCGTCCCGAAGAAGACGGTGGGGTCGGCGTCGATCCAGTCGAGATAGAAGGACAGGCTGTCGGCGTCTCCGCTGAGATACGAGAGGATCACCGATGCGTCCGCGAAGCCGACGAGGCCGACGCGGTCGATCCCTTCGGGCTTGTGGCGAAGGAAGTTCCGCAGCTCCAGCGTCGCGCGCGAGAATCGCGACGGCGCAACGTCGTGGGCCCGCATCGAGATCGACCGATCCAGCATCACGATGAGATCCTGGCGCTCGTATTCCGGCGTGCGCAGCGTGACGATCGCCTGCGGCCTGAGCAGCGCGAGCACGAGCGCTCCCGCGCCGGCGATGGCGACGCCGAGCCCCGCCGCGGAGCGCGTCCGCGTGGACCGGCGCGAGAGCGGCGCGAATCGCGGCGCAATCGGGGCGCGGCGGCGCACCGCGCTCAGATAGCGGCCGCGCAGCGTCCACCCGGCGAGCAGCGCCGGGACGATGAAGAACCAGTTGATGAGATCGAGCCGAAGGAAACGGATCATCCGACGCGGCGGGCCGGCTTCGCGCCGGGCCGCGCGTCCGGACGCAGAAGCTGCATCATCTGCTTTGGCGGGTTCTTCGGTTGCTTGCGGAGCTCGGCGGCGAGGCGCGCGGCCAGCTCGTAGTCGTATTTCGCGTCCCAGTCATCGGGCGCAGCCTCGACGGCGCGGTGCAGCTCGTCTTCGGCGCGACCGAGCCAGCCAAGCCGGGCGTCCGATTTCTGCTCGGCGTTCGCCTTTGCGAATGCGGCGCAGCCCGCCCAGAAATGCGGCCGCGCCCCTTCCGGCGCGCGCTCCGCGCGGGCGATCACATCGTCGTAGCGGCCGAGACGGTACAGCGCGAGCAGCTCGTTCGCGGCGATGCGGTCGTATTCGGACGCGAACGCCTGGCGCAACGGCGCGACCCGATCGAAGCGAGCCCGTGCGATCGTGTACTCGCTCAGGGCGCGATCGAAGTGCCCCGCCGCGACGGCGGCGTCGCCGTCCGCCGCAGGACGCGTCCATCGCGCGTACGCGAGCGCCGCGACGCCCGCGACCAGAACGGGCACCATGATCGCCGAGCCGAGCGACGCGACCCGCGGCTGCATCACCGCGGCTGATTACAGCAGAAGGGTCGGGACCCGTCAATCAACTGTGCTCGTCAGATCCCCTTGGACAGCACCTCGCGGATGGCGGCGATCACTCGCGCCACAGCCTCGCCGGGCATCTTGGCCCAGAGCGGCAGGCGCAGCAGTCGGCCGCTCACGTCATCGGTCACCGGCAGCGCGCCCGCCGTACGGCCGTAGCGACGGCCCGCGGGAGAGCTGTGGAGCGGCACGTAATGGAAGATCGCGTTGATGCCGCGGGCGTTCAGTCGCTCGAGCGCCGCGTCACGCGCCCGGCGGGTCGGCAGCAGCACGTAATACAGATGGGCGTTGTGCGTGCACTCGTGCGGCACGACCGGCCGCCTCAGCCGGCGCTCCGCTTCGAGATCCGCGAACGCCTGGTGATACCGGGCCCAAACCTCCAGGCGAGACTGGCCGATCTCATCGGCCTGTTCCATCTGCGCTGACAGGAACGCGGCGGTGATCTCGCTTGGCAGGAACGACGATCCCACGTCGACCCACGTGTACTTGTCCACCTCGCCGCGCGCGAACTGACTTCGATTCGTTCCTTTCTGCCAGACGATCTCGGCGCGCGCGCTCAAGCGAGGATCGTTCACCAGCAGCGCGCCGCCCTCACCCGAGCTCACGTTTTTCGTTTCATGAAAGCTCACGGCCCCGAGATGGCCGAGGCTCCCGAGCGGCCGCGTCTTGTAACTCGCCAGCAGCCCCTGCGCGGCATCCTCGATTACCATCGCGCCGCGCCTGTCGGCCAGCGCCAGGATCGCGTCCATCTCGCACGCAACGCCTGCATAATGCACCGGCACGATCGCCTTCGTGCGGGGAGTGAAGGCCTGCTCGATCTGTTGCTCGTCGAGGTTGAGCGTATCCGGGCGGATGTCGACGAAGACCGGCGTTGCGCCTCTCGCGACGAACGCGTTGGCCGTCGACACAAACGTGAACGACGGCATGATGATTTCGTCACCCGCGCCGACGTCCGCGAGCAGGCTCGCCATCTCGAGCGCGGCGGTGCAGGACTGCACCAGGAAGGCGCTCGCACAGGCCACGCGGCGCTGCAGCCACGCCTGACACATCGCGGTAAACGGGCCGTTGCCGGAGAGCTGTCGATTGGCGATCGCCTCGCGAATGCGGTCGCATTCTCGACCGGTCACGTACGGCAGGTTGAATGGCACGCGTTCCATCAGCCGCAAACCCAGCGCGCGACGCCAAACCCGGTCCGGCCGTACCCGTTGCCGTTGTAGATCAGGTACCGCACGCCGCGATGATCGACGATGCAGGGATACGCGGCCATCTCGGAGTCCCAGCCGGATGCCGAGGCGTCGAGTCCCGCGGCGTCATCGCGTCGGTTCCACACGATCCCGTCCGGGGACTCCGCGTAGCCGATGCGGTAGGCCGGCCCCCGACAGCAGAACCACATGCGGTACCGATCGGCGTCGCGTACGACCCACGGCCGCGCGATCGCGTGCTCGTCGGGAGCGGCGAAGTCGATGCAGACGATGCCGCGTCGGTCCCACGCGATCCCATCGGCGGATTCGGCGTATTTGATGTGGTAGATCGGCTGCGGCGGATCGGATTCGACCTTCCATCCGACGCCGGAGACGTACCACATGCGCCAGCAGCCACCCTCGACCAGCACGCACGGTGAAGCCGTGAGATACGGATCGATCGCGCTTCGGTCCAGGATCGGTGCGGGACTGACACGGCGCGGCCCGCTTTCGTCGTCGTTGCCGATCGCCAGGCCGACAAAAAAGTAGAACGGCACGGTCTGGCCCAGAGTCCAGCCGGTGAAGTAGTGATAACGCCGGCCTTCGTGCGTGACGATCCACGCGCTGGTGACGCCGTGATCGTCGAACGCGCCGCGCGGGCCGAGGTCGAGCACCGGCGTCGGCGACACCGGCCCGGCGGTCGTCCAGCGCTCGGGGTCCACATCGACGTAGCCAATCCGCGCGCAGTTCGTCCGGTCGCGTGCGCAGAAGTGCACCCGCACGCGTCCATCCTCACGCACCTCCGCAAACGGCAGCGCGGCGTGCGAGATCGCCCAACCGACGTCGCCGGGACCCGCGAGGATCCGGCCGATCCGCTCCCACCGGCCCGGCCGGTCAGAGATCGATGTCATGGCTCGGCCGCGAAGCCTTGTGCGCGCGCGCGCCGAGGTAGACGCCGTCCGGCTCGGTGTCGCCCATGATGGCGGCCCCCGCTCCGACGAGCGTCCGAGGCGCGAGGCGCACGCCGTTGCGAATCGTGGCGTTGACTCCGAGGAAGCAGTACGGCCCGATGTCGACGTGACCGGAGACGACGACGTGGGACGTCACGAAGCAATGATCGCCAATCGTTGAATGATGGCCGACATGATTGCCGCTCCAGAGCGTCACGTTGTTGCCGATGGTCGAGAACGGCTGAATGGTGTTGTCCTCGAGGATGAGACAGTTGTCGCCGATGGGGAGCTCCGTGAGCAGCGTGCACCGGGAGCTGACGTAGCTGACGAGCTGGTACCCGAGCGCTCGGGCCGCGTCGTACTTGCCGGCCCGCACCGTGTTCATCTTCGCGTAACTGAGCGCGATGAACATCGCGAAACGGTCCGGCGGATAGCGCGCCGGGACGTCTTCGAAATCCACGAGCGGCCGATCCAGGAACGTCGACGCGTGCCGATACGGACCGTCGACGGTGAACGCCACGACCTTGTGGGCCGAATCTCTCGAAAAATAGTAGTCCGCGAGGCTGGCAATATCCCCCGCGCCGAACACCACGACATCAGCCATCGGTCCGCCTGACGATGATCGTGAACTCGTGTGACCACCGATCGTGCAGCAGCGCCACGCGCGGTGAAAAGCGATCGGCGCAATGCCGCACCAGATCGAACGGATCCGCATAGTACAGGTGCGGCCGGCGACGTTCTCGCGGGACCTGCGACGAGAGCGCGTTGAAGGCGAAACCGCGCCGGCCGAGGGAGGCGACGTCCTCGATCGTCTCGAGCACGTACGCGGCCCAGCAGTCGATTGGGACCTCGAGCCGTACGTTGAACACGCCGCTGGCCATCGCGTAGTCGGCCGGCGCGAGCGCGGTGCGGTCGGTCGCGAAGCGACACGGCCATCTCCTGGCTCACGTCGAACCCGATGAATCGACAGCGCGTCCCCCGCTCGTGCAGGTAGTCGGCGAGCGTCCCGTGGCCGCATCCATAATCAATCAGCGAGAAGTCCTGCTCGCCGCCGATGAGGTGCAGAAGCTCCACGAAGCGTGCGCGTTGCGATTCGTCGGAGGACCAATCGACCCCCGCGGCGGTGCACCCGTGCTTCCGCAGCGTGGCCGTGTAGTACTCGCCGATCCGCGTCAGAATCGCCTGTCGATGCAGGGGACCTCCTCTTCGCGAACCGGGTACTCCGCCCGCACGATCGTCAACGGCCGCCGCTTGACTTCGATGAACACTTTGGCCAGGTAGATTCCGACCAGGCCGATGCAGAAGATCATCAGCCCGCCAAGAAACCAGACCGATACGACGAGCGACGCATAACCCGGCACGCCCACGCCGCCGGTGAGGCGCCTCCACACGAGGACGAGCGCGGCGGTCCCGGAGGCGGTCATGATGAGGCATCCGAGATAGAACACGAGCACCAGCGGACGATTGCTGAACGACGTGACCGAGTTCACGAAAGCCGCCACGCGGCGCGCGAGGGTGTACGTCGAGCGACCGCGCGAAATCTTCTGCACCACCACCGGCTCCTGAACGAACCCCGCAATGGCGCACAGCGGCAGGATTGCGAACTCCCGTTCCCGGAAGCTGGTCAGCGCGTCGACGAAACGGCGGGTCATCAGCCGGGCGGTGACGACGTTGGGCGGGAGGGGCACGCCCAGGCGCTTGGCCACCACCTCGTAGAACAACCACCCCGACCCCCGTTCGAACCATCCGCCCTTCCGCGCTCGCTGCACGCCATAAGCGACATCACAGCCGGTTGCATCGAGCGTCGCGTGAAACTCGTTCAGCCACTCTGGCGCTTCCTCGAGATCGGAATCGATCATGAATACGCGATCGCCGCGCGCGTGACGCAACCCGGTCATCAGCGCGGCATAGTGGCCGAAGTTGCGCGACAGATCCACGACGCGCACCCGCGAATCCCGCTGGTGGATCGCGAGCGCGACGTCCAGCGAATCGTCGGGCGAACCGTCGTTGACGTACACGATCTCGTAGTCGCTGGTGAGCCGCCCGGCGGCTTCGGTGACCCGACGATGGAATTCGTCGAGGTGTCGAGCCGATCGATAGAGGGTCGTCACGACCGACAGCGTCATGGCGGTCACACCGCGACGTTCGCCGGCAGCGGGAGCAGATACCGCGCCGCCGCGGTCCCCGCATTCAGCAGCAAATCGAGCGCGGTGACCGTATGGGTGAACGGGTGGTACATCTGCGCGTACTCAGGATAGCCGGAGTAATCGATGAACGAGACGGCCACGCCGGCACGCTCGAAGAGACCCGCGTCGAGGTAGTCCCGCGCCGACGGACCGGACAGGTAGCGGCGGGCGCCGGCCTGAACGCACAGATCCAGCAGGCGCTGCGACCGGCCCTCCACGAGCGGGTACTCGCTCGACGACGACAACGGCGTCGCGATGCCGAACCACCCGCAGATCGCCTCGATGAATCGCCGATTGATCTCCGCGAGCCAGGGCGATGTGGCCCGCCCGTACAGGTCCTCCAACGCCTCGCCGTACGTCGTGAAATACGGCGCGCGCGCATACGCTGTCGCGAGCGCCTTCCAATGCCGGCGATTCCAGGACGGATCCGCGACGCGGGCGTCGCGGACGCGCTGGGTACGCCGCCCGTGAACTTCCACCGGGATCGACAACCACATCACGCCATCCTTCGTCTTGATGCGGTTGCGATTCCGCCAGTCGCGGCTGGTGTACTGCGCATCGTCGTACAAGATGAAATGGTCGGCGTGGCGAATCAAGTCGAAGTAGCCTTTCCACGGAATGTAGCTGGATTGCACGATCGCCACTGTTCGCGCCGGCGGCGACAGCTGATCGTCATATCGGGCGATCGTGGTCGCCCGAGGCACGGCGGAGGCCCGCGTCTTCCCGTCACCCGTCATCGCCCGCCTCCCACGCGCGTGATGCGCGAGCCGAACAGCCGCAGCGTGCCGCTGCCGTCGAAGAACACCCGCGTTTCAAGCGGCGAGCGCGCCGCGCTCGCGTCAATCGCGAGCACGCGGGAGAGAACGCTCCGGCCCGAGCCGTTGATGGGCGCCTGGGCGAGCACGCGGTGGCCCCGATCGGCGGCGACGTCCCAGAATGCGCCGTTCGGGGTACGCCCGGCGCGGCCGGAGACCTCCACGTCCACGGCGAATTCATATTCTCCCAGCGCCAACTGAGCGTACGGCCCATACGCCAGATACCCCGGTCGGCTCTCGCCCTCGGTGGCGACGAGCACGCCGCCGACCAGGTGCCCCACCCCGGGCTGCGTCAACAGCCAGCGGGGTTCAAACGATGCCTGCCTGGTGAGTCCCGCTTCCAGATTCTCTTTCTGCCAGGTGCCTAGCCGCGTGAATACGTTTTTTGGATAGAGATACAGCCGGAATCTGTCGACGTCGACGACCTGATCGGGTGGATCGATCCCACCCGACGCGCGCGCCGCCTCGAATGCCGGAGCCTCAGTCGCGCTCTCGAGAATCAGCGCTGTCGGACCCGAGGGTTCCCCTCCGTACCAGCGTTTGTCGGCGAGATGCCGGAACGGCACCGGTATGCCATTGTCGAGCAGGATCTGGCGCACCCGCACCGAGTCGTTGGACAGCACGGTCACGACGGCGCTGTTCCAGAACGTAGCGTAACCATATCGGATGTCGTGGCCTTCGAGATACTCGACGAGCGGCGACAGCGGAGGAAGGTGACCCAGCCCGCGCGCCTCCGCGGCGTTGACGGCAGGCTGAATGTAGCCGACCCACGACAGCGCCACGAGCGCGCTCGCCGGCACGAGCACCCGGCCGCGGAGCACGAGGGCGTTCCATCGTTCGAGTGCGATGGCCGCGGCGATCAGTCCGGTGAACACGGCGGGAATCAGGTACCGTGGCTGGCCGGCCAGCTCGCTGACGGCGAAGAGCGAATACCAGATGGATATCGCCAGCGTGAAATGGAACAGCAGCGCGAACGTGACCCGCGGGCGCGTGCCCCGGATCAGCAGCGACGCCGCCGCGACGTTGCCCGCCAGCACGGACACGAAGAACACGAACCGCAACCCGTACAGCAGCACGTTGCCGGCTGTCGCGAGCACCGGCCGGTCGGGCAGCACTCCAAAGATCCCGATGAGCGCTGATGCGCCCCAGATCGGCGGCGGGGACGTCCAGGCCGCGAACGACTCGGTCGCCGGTGTGAACACGAGGCGCGATACGAGCACGTATTTCACCAGCAGTCCGGGGCGCCCGTCCACCACGCGGACCCGAGCACGCCAATGGCGACGGGCATCGCGTAGGTGAGGACTCCGCGGGTCCCGTTCAGGCCCGCCAGCAGAAACACGGCGACCGCGACGATCGCGTGACGCCGCTCCGGCCGCCCGTCGATCAGGTATTTCCCGCTCGCCAGGAGGGTCCAGACCAGCAGCAGGCACACGTATCCGTACGACGTCTGGCCGAACATGTGTTCGGCCCATTCAGGCGAGAAGCCGGTCGAGCAGGCGAGCAACACCAGGGCCCGGATCGCACGCGAGATCTCGAGATAGAGGAGGAGGCGCCACAGCCCCACGAGGAGCAGCACGCTCAGCACGGCCCCGTTGACGGCATGCGCCAGGAACCCGTAGCCGACGAACGGTGCCACCAGCAGAATCACCAGATGTCCGTTGAGGATCCAGAGGTCGCGGGAGAAGTAGAAGCCCGGTG
>QHWR01000061.1:17805-32075 GCA_003223835.1 Acidobacteriota bacterium
CAGGTTCTTTGTGGCGCTGTCGCTGTTGAACCCGACCTGATAGGCGACGAAGACGTAGGCGCCGAGCAGCACGAGGTTCAGCACGACCGCGGCCCACAGCACGCGCCGATCCCATCGCGACATCCTGTCCGCTCCACACATAGCGCCCCGGGGCTTGCCCCGATCTCAGCCTTCCACTAGATTTGGTCCGGGATGTTACCGCCGGTTGCGGAACGTCAGCAACACGCGTTCGATCCCGACGTCTGTGATTTGTGCGCCTGCCGTGAGTGGCGCTCGATCGGCCGGATCGGGACCGGTCGCGCGCTGCGCTCGGATCGCACGATCCTGCCCGAGGATCTCGAGAAGCGTGTGTGCCTGGGCTGCGGGCTGGGGCGCCGCGGGACGACGGTCGACCCGGAGGCCCTCGAGCGGCTGTACGAAGAAGACTACCGCGGCGGCGCGCCGCGCGCACACGTGTTCTACACGACGGCCGGCCCCGTCCCCCGCAGCGACGCGTTCGCCGACTGGTTCCTCGCGGCCGCGGGCGACGCGTTCGAGGGCGCCAGGCGCGGCCTCGAGTGCGGGGCGGGGACGGGGGAGGCGTTTGAGCCCCGGCGGGACCGCGCGGATCGCGTGCCGGCGTCCGGGGCGCGCGCGGCTCGCGATGTCGCTGCCTGCGAGGACGGAGCCTACGACGTCGTCTGGGCGGTGGCGGTCCTCGAACACGTCGCGGCGCCGGCCCGCTTTCTCCGCGGACTGCGCCGATTGCTGCGTCCGGGTGGACATCTGATCCTCGCGCAGCCCACCCAGGACGTGAAGAGCACCGACATCGCTTTCGTCGATCATCTGTTTCACTTCGGCACGGCGCACCTCCGCCACTACGCCCGCGCGTGCGGGTTCCGGGAGATCAGATGCGCCGTCGGGCATCCGCTGATGCCGACGTACAGCCTGCATCTCTGGCGCAGAGTCGCTGTCGATCCCGTCGCGACCCGCGGCTGGGTCGGCCCGCCCGCCGCGACGTGCGTGGACCGCTCCGCGAGGGAACTGTCCAGCGATCTGAAGTTGCTCGATGGGCAGCTCGACGCCTGCCGGACGGCGAACCGGCGCGCGGCGGCCTTCGGCCTTGGCGAAACCTTCTGGATCGCCCGATGCTACTCGCATCGGCTGGATGCAGCCCTCGTCTGCGGCGCGGTTGACGAGCCAGAGCGCGACGAGTACGCCTCGCTCGGATTTCCGATCGTCACGCCGGAGCGACTGCCCGCCTTCGGTGTCGACGTCGTGTTCCTGACGATGAGTCCCCAGTACCACGATCGCGCCGCGAGCCGCATCGCGGCGCTCGGGTTGACGCCGGTCAGCGTCTTACCCTCCTTTGGCGGTCCGTCATGAATCGATGTTCGAGCGAGGACCTGATCGTGCAGGTTTCGTCACGGTCGTCGGACTGGCTCGACCGAACGCTGGCAGCCGTTCGCGACGCCGGCTGCGCCGTCGTCAAGGATGTCTTGTCGGAACGGCAGCTCGAAGTCACCCGCGCGGCGATGTATCGGGTGCGAGACGCCATCTTCTCTTCCGTCGGCGCGGATCGTCTCCGGCGATCCGGAGAGCTGGGCGTCCTGCGACTGATGATGCAGTTCGACACGCACTTTTTCAGCCTGCTCGAACTCACGCCCATGCTGGCCGTCGTGGACGGCACGGTTTCTCCCACCGCTACGCTCCACCTGCAGAACGGCCTGCTGCTGCGATCGGCCGAGCGCGATCCGGATCGGGCCGCCGCGAGGCCGGCGCCCCCGTTCCACCGCGACTTCCCGCGGGTCCTCAACCGCTATCTCATGTCGATTAACTGCATGCTGGCGTTGGACCAGTTCACGAACGCCAACGGCGCCACCCGTGTCGTTCTGGCGAGCCACCAGCAGACCGACCCCCCCGACCTGTCGGACCTGGAGCGGCGGGCCGTTTCGATTGAGTGCCCGGTCCGCTCGATGATCGTGTTCGACTCGACGTTGTGGCACGCCGCCGGGATCAACCGGAGCGGCGCGGATCGGCTCGCGATCAACCACCAGTTCACGCGAGCCTATCTCAAGCCGCAGATCGACTACGTGCGGGCCCTCGGCGACAAGACGGTGCTCGGCCTTCCCGAAAAAACCCAACAATTACTCGGCTGGTACACGCGCGTCCCGGCATCGCTCGAGGACTACTACCGTCCCGAATCGGAACGGCTGTACCGAAGGGGCCAGGGATAATGCGGGTCGGCGAGAACAGGTAATGGTAGACTACCGCGCTTGTGCGGAAGTACCTCAGCTGGCGGCTGTGCCGAGTCGCGCTCCGTCGTGTGAGCCGCAGAATGGACTGGACTGCTCTCCGACACCGGGTGCCGTCTCTGGCCGACAGTATGAGCGCGGCGGATCCGACCGCAACCCGTTGGGGCAAGTACGTCGCGGATCGCCGGTGGCGCCGCGACGCACAGCTTGGATTCCGAACGCCGCGAATCTTCCGCCCCGATCCTGACCCGCGGCCGCCCGATCGCTCCAGTGCACTCTGTCCGGCACCGTCGCGCGGAGCCCCCGGCCCGGCAGCCGATCCGTCCGGCAACCTGGGCGTGCTGTCGATCTGCACGGCCAGCCACCTGGCGTTTGCCCGTACCTTGTTCGACGGCGTCCGGCGTCACCACCCGGAAGCGGCGCTCTTCCTGTGCGTCGTCGACGACGAACCGGGCGTCGCCGTCGACTGGCCCGACGTGACCATCGTTCGGCCGAGCGCCTTGTGCGTGCCGAGATTTCCCTTCCTGGCGCTCAAGTACTCGGCGACCGATCTATGCTGCGCGCTCAAGCCGTTCGCGATCCGCCATGTGTTGGAGCACATGGGTGTCGATCGCCTGATCTACCTCGATGCGGACGTGTTCGTCTATGAGCGGCTCGACGCTCTTACGAAGCCGCTGGATCAAGCGGATTTCGTCGTCACCCCTCATGTCCTGAGCCCGTTTCCAGCCTCGCTCGGCGGATCCACGCGGCCGAGTCTGGGCGACCTCGCGATGTCGGGCGTCCTCAACGCCGGTGTGTTCTCGCTGCGCCGCGGCGACGCCAGCCGGTCGTTTCTGTCGACCTGGTCCGAGCTGGTGACCGGCCCAGGTGCGTTCGACCCCAACCTTGGCGGTCAGACCGAACAGCACGCGTTCAACTGGATTCTTGCTTTCGTCGAGCGCGTCGTCATCCTGCGGGACCCGGCGTACAACGTCAGTTACTGGAATCTGCACGACCGTTCGGTGCGTGGGCATGGAGACGACGATGGCGACCACGTGTGGTCGGTCAACGGACGCCCGCTGGTCTGCTTTCACTTCAGCGGCTTCACACCCGAAGAACCGTTCAGGCTCTCACGGTTCGACCGCCGTTATTCCGTGCCGCTGCTCTTCTCGGTGAGCCGTCTGCTTCAGGAGTACACCGAACGCCTGCTGCGAAACGGATGGGGCCGATTCTCCAGGCTGCGCTACGGCTTCGACAGGTTCCCGTCGGGCGTCCCGATCGATGAGCGAATGCGCAGAATCTTCAAGGACGCCGAGTCGTGTTTGCGGACGGACATCGACCCGTTCACCGACGAGGGAGAAGAATATTTCTGCCAGGCGCTTCTGTCGCCGTTACCCTGCTATCCGAGTCTGTTGCCGGCCGTCCTCCATCACATCCGCGCGGAGCGTCCGGATCTGCAGGCGACCTATCCCAACGCCGACGTCAAGCCCGAGGCGATGATCGAGTGGTTCGTCGAACACGGTCGCCGGGAGGGCTATTGCCCGCAGCTGTTCGATCGGCATCGGCCGGTGGTGCCAGCTTCATGGCTGGTGCCGCAGCTCCACCGGGATCTGTGGGACACGCGGTGGTTGGACGGCTTGTCCCGGCCCCTGACCGCCGACCGCGCGCAACTCATCGATCGCCTGCTCGCCGCAGGGCGGCGCGACCTGCTGCAGCAGTTGGACTCGTGCCCCGGCGAGGTCTTCGTGACCTCCATCATGGGATTCCTGTTGCACGCGTATGACTCGCGAAGCGATCTCACGGCGAGTTTTCCCGACGTGCTCGGCACCGACGCCGAACGATTTGCACGGTGGCTCTCGACGCACGGCGTCGACGAGCTGGTCCTGACGCCCAAGGTCGAGCAGGTCTTCGTCCGATGCGCCCAAGGTCGATCGCTCGCGCGGATCTTCTCGGTGATGAATCGCACGCCATGGCTGATGGAGCAATGGCCGCTGGCCCTCGTCGGGGAGGGCCGCGATGCGTTCGCCCGCACGCTCCTGACCTTTCTCCGGGACGGTCTCGAACTGGACGTCGAAGACGTCGTCACGTATCTCTGGACGATGGAGAAGAAGCCGTGGGCGGGGCTGGAGCTGACGATCGAGCTTGCGTTCAACCTCGCGCGATCCCCCTCGTCGCGACTGCCGGCCAACGGCAATTTTCCGACTCCGAAAGCGTCGCGGAATGCCAGTGGCTGCGCCGTTGGGCTGCGGGGCACCAGCGGACGACGTCGGCGATGGAGGTCATGACGGCGACCTTCAACGATCAGTCGTCTCATGTGGCCAGCCCCGAGGCGGCCGTCCGTGGACGGATCGTCTCAATGGCGTCAGGGCTCCCCATCGGCGCGAACGTCTTCGGGTACTTCAAGAGTTCGATTGGCCTTGGCGAGTTCACGCGCGGCCTCGCGACCGCGATGCGGGCAGTCGGAATCCACGTCCGGGAGAATGTGGTCGGCAACGTCGCGATGGATGCCGACCTGTCTCCGGGTGATTTCGTGCGTCGGTTTGATTATCGACAGTCGCTCAATGTGTTCGTGAGCTATCCGCACCTGGACACGATGCTGCTGCGCAGCTACCCGGCGTGGATGGTGGAGGAGCACACGAACATCGCACATCTGGCCTGGGAGCAGCGCGACGGGGGGGCGCACTGGCGCGAAATGTACGAAGACTTCGACCACGTCTGGGCCATCTCGGGCTTCGCGGCCGAGAGCCTCGAGAAGCATCTCCACCGGCCGGTGCACGTGGTCAATTGCGTCGTTGACGCGGACGCGCTGCCGCCCCCCGTGTCGAAGAGCCAGGCCGGACTCGAGGACGGCCGTTTCACCTTTCTGTACGTGTTCGACGCGAATAGTTCGATCGAGCGGAAGCATCCGGAGGCCGCCCTGCGGGCGTTCGCCCGCGCGTTCAGCCGGGACGAACCCGTCCGCCTTTGCCTCAAGATCTCGAATTCCCACCGCGTCGCGCACCGGGAGAGACTCAACCGCGTCATCGACCTGTGCCACGAGCTTGGACCACGAGTGCAGCTCGTCACGGAGAACTATGGACGCCGGCACATCCTCGGTCTGATCTCCGCGGCCGATTGCTACGTGTCGCTGCACCGCGCCGAGGGGTTTGGCCTCACCTGTGCCGAGGCCATGGCCTACGGCCGGCCCGTGATTGCGACTCGCTATTCGGGCAATCTGGACTTCATGACGGACCGGAACTCGTTCCTCGTCGATGCGCGAGAGGTCGAGGTCGAGTATCCCGAGGGGCCCTTTCAACGTGGCAGCCTGTGGGCGGAGGCGAGTATCCAACACGCGGCGGCGTGTATGCGCGACGCGTATTCGCATCCCGTCGAGGCGCGCGAGCGCGGCGAGCATGCCGCACTCGATGTCCGCCGGCTCCTCAGCCCGAAGGCCATCGGGCAACAGATTATCGATGCCCTGAAGTCACGGCCGGCGCAGGTCCATGGTTTCTCCAACCTGGCGCTCAGCACGGACGGGGGATTGGACAAGGCCCTTCCGACGTGAGTCCACGCCGAGGAACGCAGCGTTTCCACCAGAATCCGCGCGATCGAGGTGTGTGAATGGCCAAGAGAAAGGGCAGCAGGAAGAATGGCGGCGCACATCGGCCGCCACGGCCACCAAAGCGACCGCCGAAGCCGCCAAAGAAACGTTCGAGTTAACGCGGGAGACCGGTCCGAGTCATGAAGCCCGTCGAGGACGTCTTCTCGTCGAACGCGTTCCGACGGGTTGTCCTCCCTGGAATCGTTCTCACGGCCGGATTTCACCCGTTCGTGTCCGGCAGGATTCCGACTCTCACCAACCTGTACGGCATCGGTCCGACCGCCGCGATCGTTGCGGAAATCATTGTCTTCGGTCTTGGTGTCAGCAGCGCGATTCAGTGGATCTACTACGTTTACGAAGGCTTTCGGCTCGAGTGGATCACGGCGCCGGCCGGACGAATCGCGCGCGCGAGAGTTGAGCGCTCTAACGAACGCTTGAATCAGATCTATGGCGAACGCGAGTTCGACGCGCTCGAGCCCTCGGAGCAGGCCAGCGTCACGAAGATATATGAGGACCTGCTCGACTTTCCGCTCGCGATGGGAAACGACGGGGTCGCGCGCCACTTCGCCGAACGTCCGACACGGCTGGGAAACATCATCGCGACGTACGAGCTATACGCGGGGAGCCGGTACGGCATCGACGGCACCTTCTTCTGGAACCATTTCCTCAATCTAGCGGGCGACACCAGCCGTAAAGCATTCGACGACGCCTACGCGTTCGCGGAAAGCCTGGTGCTGGCATCGTTCGCCGGCGCGATTGTGGCTCTCGTTCATCTAATCGTACTCATCGGATTTGGTGTTGGCGCGCTGAACCAATCGCTCATCTTCTTCCACATCCAGCCGGGACCGGCGGTCTCTGCGTGGTTGGCGCTGTTCGGTCTGTTCGTCTGGCTCTGGTTCTATCAGGTCTCGCTGCCGGCCCATCGAACCGCCGGCGCCATGTTCGAGGCGATCGTCGATGGCGTGTTTCCCAAGTTCGTCGAGTGGGCGACTGCTCTCCGCGTGCCTCCGAGTGACGAGACGATTAAGAAAGTGGAGGCGCTCAACGAGTACCTGAAGAACCTCGACCGGCCATCTCAGACGACGCGCCGCGCGTGGCTGCCCTCATCAGGTGAGATCGACGAACCACGGGACGGGGCGTAGCGTGGCGGCCATCGCACGAAACGCCCGGCGCGCACGAGCGAGCGCAATCTTGCTAGGTGAGGCTGCCGCGCGTGAGGCTCGCGACGGCGGACACGAGCGCGGGCGCGTCGATCGGCTTCGACAGGTGCAGTTGGAAACCGGCCTGGAGCGCCTGCTCGCGATCTTCGTGACGCGCGAACGCCGTCAGCGCCACGGCGGGGATCGACGGCGGGGTCGGGCCGCTCAACGTGCGCACGCGGCGGATCAGTGCGTAGCCGTCTTCGCCGGGCATCGCCAGGTCCGTCAGCAACACGTGCACCGGCTCGCGCTGGAGCACTTCGAGCGCCTGAGCGGCCGACGCCGCCGTGATCACGACGGCTCGCTGTCCTTCGAGATACGACGCGACGACGTCGCGGCTCTCCGCGTCGTCGTCCACGACGAGCACGCGGATGCCGTCGAGCCCCGGCGACCAGGCGTCGATCGCATCCGAAGGCTTGGACGCCGCGGCCGGCGCATCCGCCCCGGCTGCTTGCGAACACGCCGCCGGTAATCGAACCGTGAAAGTCGCGCCCTGCCCTTCACCGGCGCTTTCGGCCGTCACGGTGCCGCCGTGCGCCTCGACGAGATGTTTCACGATGGCGAGCCCGAGACCCAGGCCGCCGTACGCGCGCGTCGTGGATGCGTCCGCCTGACGGAACGGTTCGAACACCGACGCCACGAAATCCTGTGGGATGCCCTGGCCCGTGTCCCGTACGGCCAATTCGACGCTGCCGTCGATCTGCCGGACGCGAACGTAGACGCAGCCCCCTTCGGGCGTGAACTTGAGCGCGTTCGTCAGCAGGTTCCACGCGATCTGCTGAACGCGCGCGCCGTCGGCGTAGAGCGAACGGACGACGGGATCCAGTTCCAGGCGCAGCTCGATGCGTTTCGCCTCGGCGCCGGGCTGCACCAGATCGATCGCGCTTCGAACGACCTCATGCGGGTCCACCATCGTTCGCACGAGACGAAGCTTGCCCGACATGATCCGGGAGACGTCGAGCAGATCGTCGATCAGCTGCGACTGCCGGCGGGCGCCCTCGAAGACCGCCTGCATCGCGCGCTCGCGGCGCGCGGCCGGCAAGGTGCCGCGGCGCAGCATGTCGGCCCAGCCGAGGATGGCGTTCAACGGCGTGCGCAGCTCGTGCGACACCATCGCCAGAAACTGATCCTTCAGGCGATTCGCTTCCTCGGCGCTGGCGCGCGCCGCGTGCTCGCGCTCGAGGAGCTGCTTGCGCGACTCCTCCAGCCGCGTCATGTCCGCGAGCGCACGCGCGAGGCGCTCCTTCTCGGCCGCGAGCGCGTGCTCCGCTTCGCGCGCCATCGACAGCGCCTCGACCGCTTCGTCGTGCAGCTTCCGCGTTTCGGCGACGT
Organism: Acidobacteriota bacterium; assembly: GCA_003223835.1. Lineage (GTDB taxonomy): Bacteria > Acidobacteriota > Vicinamibacteria > Vicinamibacterales > 2-12-FULL-66-21 > Gp6-AA38. The sequence continues at coordinate 26,130 of QHWR01000061.1, forward strand.
GCCGCTGCTGATCCTCGAAACGGCCCACCACGATCTGATACGTGCGATACGTGAGGTAGACCGGCGCGAGCATCAGAATCGTCTGCCAGTATTCGCCGCGATCGACCACGACCGCAGCAGCGGCGCCCGCGGTCCCCGCGACCATGAAGCTGGCTGCGCTCCACCAGAACTCGTCGCGCCACACCTTCCACCACGTGCGCTGCGTGGACAGCGCAATCGCACCGGCCACCAGCCCGGTATTGATCGCGAATTGCGTGGCGATGGCCCCGACGAGCGGCTTCGGCAGCGATGAGAATTCGAGCGAACCCGTGGTGCCGCCAAGCCCTGTGTAGACCGCGCCGGTCGCCGCCATCGTCAGCGCTTCGGCGGCCGCGCTGAACAGCGTGCGATAGAGCGGATATCGGCGGCGCACCCGGAACGTGCACTGCGCGAAGACGCCGGCGATCGCGACGAGGATCGCGTGCGGCGTGCCAAGAAGGAGGAGCGCGGTCAGATCGGCGGCGTACGACACCGAGAGCGTCGAACCGCTCGCCGCGGAAATCGGTAGATTGACTTTCCAGAGCGAGGTCAGGCAGGCGACGACCAGCAGCACCGCGAAGAGCAACGGCCGCGGATAGGCCGCAGGAAACCACGCAACGAGCGTCCACGCGCCGGCAGCTGTTACAGCGACGACGTAGAGTCGGAGCGCCCGCGACTGCCGGGACCATGCCAGCTCGACCGACGCCGCCGTCGTCACGGATTGTTCCAGCTCACGTCGCAGCTCGGATCGCTGCAGGTCGTACCCCACACGACGATGTCGCCGTCGTCAACGCTCGTCGTGCTCCACACGGCCGTGTCGTCCTCGGTCCCGTTCGTCGTCCAGGTCTGCGAACAGTCGGCGCCGCCGCACGTGGATCCCCAGACGACGTTCTGGCCGTTCGCCGGCGCCTGCCACGGCGCCCAGCCGATCCCGTCGGTGCAGCTTTGAAGCGTGCAGATGACGCCCCACTCCACCGTCTGACCCGTCGCCGTCGTGGTGTCGCCCCAGGTGACGTCGGCGCTCCACGCATTCGCAAGCGCCGTGAAGCGGCCTCCCTGAATCAGGTAGTTGCCCCAGATCAACTGGCCGCTCCAGTTCGAGGACGACGGATACTCCGCAGTGTCGGGGGCGGCAAGAAAATGGGCCAGCTCGACAGCGCCGCTCGCGTTCAGGAAGCCGGCTCCCTGCGTGAGGCGGTCGTACGAAGGATAGACCTCCGCGGTGTACTGAAGGATCGCCTTCACCGCATTCGGCGTCAGCGAGGGGTTTGCCTGGAGCATCAGCGCGACGGTCCCTGCGACGACCGGTGCGGCCATGCTCGTTCCGCTGAGACTCAGGTACGGCAGATACGTGGTCGGCACGGTGCCGCTCAGCAAGTACGGCGACTTCGTGACGTAGAACGAACTGCTCGGATCGCTCAGCGACTCGATCCCGACCCCGGGCGCCACCAGGTCGGGCTTCGCTCCGTTATCGATCGCCCCCGGCCCGCGGGAGCTGAACGCGGCGATCGTATCGTCGGCGCGATCGATCGTCCCCATGTGGCTCGAAGCGCCGACCGTCAGCACCCAGGGCGCGTTGCCGGGCGCCGTAATGCCTCGGTACTGAGTCCGGCCCTGCGCGTTGTGCCCGTAGTTGCCCGCCGCGGCGACGACGACGATGCCTTCGCGCACGACGCGGGCGGTGGCGAGCGTGAGCGGATCCGACGTGTACGATTCGTACACGCCTGTCGCGATCGACAGGTTGACGATGCGGATGTTCAGCTCGGTCTTGTGGGACACGACGTAGTCGAGCGCCGCGATCACGTCGCTGATGCGGCCACGTCCGGAACCGTCGAGCGCCTTGAGGACGATGAGATGGGCCCCGGGCGCAATGCCCGAGCGTCGCCCGGACGAGTCGAAGCCGTTGCCCGCGATGATCCCGGCGACGTGCGTGCCATGACCGTAGTCGTCGTACGCGACCGATCGCTCGTTGATGAGATCGACGAACTGATCGACGCGCTGGACGCCCGCGATCGGGTCGGTCAGGTCATCGTGCGACGGCGACACGCCGGAGTCGATCACGGCGACGCCGACGCCCGAGCCGTCATAGCCCAGATTCTGCCGGACGGCCGTCGCGCCAATGGTCGAGCCAGTTCGCTCGAGGGCGCCGGCGACGAGCCGGTCCACCGAGAGATGCTCGACGAGACCGCTCGCGGCGAGCGTCGGCAGCGAGACGTTCGGGACTTCCGCGGCTTGCCCGATGACGATCGGCAGCGGCCGTCCGAGGGAGCCGCCCAGCTGCTGGACGAGCGAAAGCGCGGCGGGCAGCGCCGCGGCGCTCGGCGCGCGCAGGACGATGCGCGAACGTCCCGTCAGGAGCCCGGCGCGCTGGCGCAACACCGGATCGAGCTTGCTCCAGTCGATCGGTGGCGGCGTCGGAGGCGGCGGCAGCTGCGTCAGGGAGATCGACTGCGCGACCGCAACGAAGAACAGAGGCGCCACCAGAAGTACGAGACACGCCGTCTTGCGCATTCGCGAGCGCTTAAGCAACGGACGTGCCCTCGAGCTCTTCCGCCGGCGACTTCCCGAAACGGCCTATATTGCTGGTATTTATGGGCCAGGACGCCCGCGCGCCACGTGCGAGCTCTGTCCGCACATAATGCACATATCGGTAGCGCCGCGTGCAGGCGACGACAGCAGCTCGACCGTTTTCAGACCTTGGGCAGCGTGACGTCGAGCTGCTTCAGGTATTTGCCCTTCTTGTCGCCGTACGAGACCTCGCACGGTTCGTCGCTCTGGAAGAAGAGCACCTGCGCGATCCCCTCGTTCGCGTAGATCTTGGCCGGCAGCGGCGTGGTGTTCGAGATCTCGAGCGTCGCCGTCCCTTCCCATTCAGGCTCGAAAGGCGTGACGTTGACGATGATCCCGCACCGCGCGTACGTGGACTTGCCGAGGCAGACCGTCAGGACGTCGCGGGGGATGCGGAAGTACTCGATCGTCCGCGCGAGCGCGAACGAGTTCGGCGGGACGATGCAGGTGTCGGCCTTGATGTCCACGAACGACCGCGGGTCGAAGTTCTTCGGATCGATGAGCGCATTGTTGACGTTCGTGAACACCTTGAACTCATCCGCGACGCGGATGTCGTAGCCGTACGACGACAGCCCGTAGGAGATGACGCCGCTGCGCACCTGCCGGTCCTCGAAGGGCTCGATCATCTTGTGCTCGCGCGCCATGCGCTTGATCCATCTGTCGGACTTGATGGCCATGTCTTAGTCCCTCGTCCCTCGTCCCTCGTCCCGGGTCCTTCGTCCCGGGTCCCGCGTCCCGAGTCCCTCGTCCCGGGTCCCGCGTCCCGAGTCCCTCGTCCCGAGTCCCTCGTCCCGGGTCCCGCGTCCCGAGTCCGCGCCCTTATCGGCGGAAAAGAGAGAACAGGAGCGTGAGGATGATACTGATGAGAATCGAGGTTCCCAGCGGAAAGTAAAAGCTGAAATTCCCGCGCCGGTACGAGATGTCGCCGGGCAGCCGGCCGAATGGCACGCCGGCGACCATGAGAAGGCCGATGGCCGCGATGACCACACCGACGACGACGAGCAGCTTGCCCATACCGGCCTACCGCGCAAACTGAATGCCCGGAAAAAAATAGCCCAGCTCGAACGCCGCCGTGTCGGCCCCGTCGGACCCGTGCGTGGCGTTGTTCTCGATCGACGTGCCGAATTCCTTCCGGATCGACCCCGGATCGGCTTTGGCCGGGTCGGTCGCGCCCATCAGCGTGCGCCACTTCCTGATCGCGTCCGGCGCTTCGAGCCCGAGCACGATCGCGGGCCCGGACGACATGAACGACGTCAGGCTCGCGAAGAACGGCCGCTCGCGGTGGACGGCGTAGAAGCCCTCCGCTTCCCTCTTGGTGAGATGGACGAGCCGCATGGCACGGATCTGGAACCCCGCCTCTTCGATACGCTGGATGATGTGGCCCGCATGACGCGCGCGCACGGCGTCCGGCTTGACGATGGCGAGGGTACGCTCGGTCGGCATATCTGACGGATTATATAGAGCTTCCGCTTTCAGGCGGAAGAGTGGAGGAGACGATCATGACGCGAGGTCAGCAACGCGAAGACGCGGACCAGCACGAAGGGGCGGTCGAGGGAGATCGGCCCGACGACGTGCAGAACTCCAATCCCAACGCCCCCGCGCTCGATGAGAACGGCCTGCCGGCCGACCGAGACAAGATCTGCGAGGACGTGATCGGCGCCAATCTGGACGAGACGCAGGGTTAGCGGCGCATGCCGTCACCGCCGGCCGCCGTCCAGGCGGACAGCGACGACGTCACCTGCCGCAGGCCTTCGGCGAGTGCATCGTAGAGCGCATCGACGTCGGCGAAATCTTCCGCGGCGCCACGCGCCTCGAGCCGGGCCGCGTGCGACTCGAGTGAGGCGTACGGAAAATTGCTGATGGCGCCCTTGAGCCGGTGCGCCGTCCGGCGCAGCATCGCGGCATCGCGGCCCTCGATCGCCCGTTTCACGTCCGCCAGTTGCGCCGGCCACGACCGCACGAACACGTCGACCAACCGCGCCGCGACGCCGCGGCTGCCGCCCGCGCGCGTCTCCAGCCAGGCGGCGTCGAATCCCTCGAGTCCGTCCATCGCGGAAGCGGGCGCGCCGGCGGGCGTGGCCGCGAACTCCATCGCGCGGCCGGTCGCCGCGCGGAGCGCGTCCTCCAGGACCGGGCCGCTAATCGGCTTCGCGAGGTAGCCGTCCATGCCCGCGGCGAGGCACCGCTCGCGGTCGCCGACCATCGCATGCGACGTCATCGCGACGATCGGCACGTGGCCGCCGCCCGCACGCTCGCGCGCGCGAATCGCCGCCGTCGTCTCGAAGCCGTCCATGCCCGGCATCTGCACGTCCATCAGGACGACGTCGATGCGCATCCGGTTGAGGAGGTCGATCGCCTCCGGGCCGCCGCCGGCAAACGTCGGGCGATGCCCCGCACGCTCGAGCAGGGCGCGCGCGACCTCCTGATTCACGGGATTGTCCTCGACGACGAGAATCTCGAGCGGCTCGGACCGTTGAAGCGTGCGACGCGCCGCCGCCGGCTGCGCCGCCCCGCCGGCGCCCGGGCAGAGGCGCAGCGTCACGTGAAACGTGCTGCCGGCGCCGACCTCGCTCTCGAGCCAGATTCGTCCGTGCATCAACGCGGCGAGCTGCGCCGCAATCGTCAGTCCCAGCCCCGTGCCGCCGTGCCGGCGTGCGCTCGATCCGTCCGCCTGCGTGAACGCCTCGAAGATCGACGCGTGCTTGTCGGCGGGGATCCCCGGGCCCGTATCCGTCACGCTGAAACGCAGGCGCTCGCGCTCGCCGGGTTCCGGCGCGACGACGACGATCACGCCGCCGCGATCGGTGAACTTGACGGCGTTGCCGACGAGATTGAACAACACCTGCCCGAGCCGATCCGGATCGCCAACGACGATCGACGGCACGCGCGCGTCGAACTGCACGTCGAGGGTGAGGCCCTTCGCGGCCGCGCGGGGCTGCAGCGCGTTGATCAACGTCGAGACCTGCGCGCGCAGGTCGAAGGGCTCGTCGACCAGCTCGAGCCGGCGGGCCTCGATCCTGGAGAAGTCGAGCAGGTCGTCGATGATCCGCAGCAGCGAGTCGGCGGACGATCTCGCGACCGAAATCCGCCGCCGCTGCTCGGACGGCAGGTCGCCGTCGAGCGCCAGCTCCGTCATCGCCAGGATCCCGTTCATCGGCGTGCGCAGCTCGTGGCTGACGTTCGCGACGAATTCGCTCTTGGCCCGGCTCGCATCCTCGGCGCGGAGCCGCGCCTCGTGCAAGTCGCGGGTGCGCTCCGCGACGCGCCGCTCGAGTTCCACGTTGCGGCGCGCGAGCCGGCGCAGACGGTACCGGTGGCCGCCGGTCAACGCTCCCGCCAACCCCACGATCGCCAGCAACG
>QHWR01000062.1 GCA_003223835.1 Acidobacteriota bacterium
TCTACGGCAACCACCTCAACTCGCCGCTGCGCGAATTGCCGTGGATGTACGCGCTCAACAGCAAGCGTGAACCGTTCTATTACTCCACCTACGTCGGTGTACCGATCGTGATGCTGGCGGCGGCCGCCGCAGCCGCCGCGCCGCGCCGCCGCGAAGCGTTGTTCTGGTCGGGAGCGATCGTCGTCGCCGTACTCGCGGCGTTCGGGGGCCACACGCCGTTCTATCCGGCACTGCAGGCGATGGTGCCGATCCTGAAGCCGTTCCGTTTCCCGGTGAAGTATCTGGCGCTCGTGTCGTGGGCCATCGCCGCGCTCGCCGTGATGGCGTGGGACGCGCTGGGCGACGGCGCGCTCGAGCGCCGCCGCATCGCGCGGGTCGTCGTCGCGGCCGGTGTGCTGGCGGGCGTCATTTACGGGACGCTCGCGTGGATCCTGTTCGCTCCGCGCCTGCCGACGTACATGATCTTCCATCTCGGCGAATCGCTTCACGTCCCGTATCCGCTGCAGGGCGCGGAGTTCCTGCTGTTCCGCGTACGGCCGCTCCTGACCACGCTGCTGCTGAAGCTGTTGGGCGCGGGCGTGTTGTTGTGGGTCGCCGCGTCGGCCCGCCGCGAGCGGCAGTTCGCGCGAGTCGCGCTCGGGGCGATCTGCGCGATCGACTTGGCGGCGGCGAACGCATCGGTGAATCCGACGATGCCGGAGCGGTTGATGTCGCGTCCCTCATGGATCGACGCCGTGCGCCAGCATCCCGAGGCGCGCACCTACATCGGCGGCGTCGTCGAAGGCTGGGTGAACGTCTTCGACGTGGACGCGCCGAAGTGGACCAATCCGGACCCGGCCAACAGCATGTTCGATACGCGGGCGATCAGCATCAACCAGCTCCTGATGAATCCGTCGGGCTGGCAGGTCCGCGAGGCGCTGACGTACGACCTGCCGCTGCTGTGGCCGCTCGATTACGCGCGTACGACGCAGCGCTTCAAAGTGGCGACGCGCGAGGAACGGCTGCGGTTCCTCAGCCGCGTCGGCGTCCGCTATTGCATCCTGCCGACGCCGCCCTATCCCGGCGCGGTGCCGCTCGCGGCGGTGTCCACGATCGAGCAGATGAAGCTGTACGACTGCTTCCCGTCCGCGCGGCGCGCCTACATCGTGCCCGACGCGTTGATGGGCAGCGACGTCGGCTGGCAGCTCGAAGGCCTGTTCCAGCCGCGCTACAACCCGTCGGCCGGCGTCCTCGTCAGCGAACCGCCGCCGCCACCGTCCGGGATCTCCGGCGCGCCGGTGCCCGCGTCGGCCGTGATCGTCGAGGACGGACAGAATCGTGTCGTCGTGAACGCGGATCTCCCGGGCGACGGATATCTGGCGCTGCTCGACTCCTACGATCCGTCGTGGCGGGTGGAGGCCGATGGCGCTCCCGCGCCGCTCATGCGTGCGAACGGTCTGTATCGGGCGGTGCACCTCAATCCCGGCCGCCACGTCGTGACCTTCACCTATCGTCCGGCCGCCGTCGCCGCCGCGGCGGCGGTGAGCGGCGCCGCCGCGCTGGCGCTCGTGCTGTGGTGCGCCGTCGATCGGCGGCGGGCGCGCGTGGCGGCGGTCCGCGCTCCCGCGGCGGACGAGCAGCCCGCCTCGTGACGGGCCAGCGGCGCCGGGCGTGGGCATGGCCGGCGCTCGTCGCCGCGTTGTCGATCGTGCCCATCGCGGGCGTCTTCACGCTGAGCCGCATCTTCTACGTCCGCGATCTGGCGCTGTTCTTCCGATCGCGTCATGTCTGGCTTCGTCATGTCGTCTTCAGCGGGCAGTTGCCGTTCTGGGATCCCTACATGGGCGCGGGGCAGTCGGCGGTCGCGGACGCGCTGAACCAGTTGCTGATGCCCGTCACGCTGGCGATCCGGCTCCTGCCGCCGGACGTCGTCGCGTTCAACTTGTGGGTGGCGCTGCCGCTCCCCATCGCGGCGCTCGGGACGTTCTGTTTCCTGCGGCGCTCGCACGGCCCCGCGGGGAGCGCGCTCGGTGCGATCGTCTTCGCGCTCGGCGGGCCGATGGTGTCCACGCTGAATTTCCCGAACCTGTCCTGGTGCGTCGCGTTTCTCCCGTGGATCCTGTGGACGACCGATCGCGTCCTCGATCGTCCCGCGTGGAGGCGGAGCATCGCGCTCGCGATCCTCGTGGCGCTGCAGGCGCTGTCGGGAGAACCGGTGACGTTCGCCGCCAGCCTCGCCGTCACCGTCGCGTACGTCGCGTCCCGGCGGCCGGCGGCCGTGGGAATCATTGCGGGCGCGCTCGTCGCGGGCGTGCTGCTGGCAGCCGTCCAGTTGGTGCCCCTCGTGCTCGCCGGCGTGCGCGCGCATCGCGCGGCGCTCCAGACGCCGGACTTCTGGTCGCTGCACCCGTTGATGCTCTACGAGACGGTGGCGCCGCACCTGTTCGGGAATTACTACGACGCGTTCTTCGTCAGTCTTCCGTGGATGCGCGCGCTCAACAGCGGCCGTGAGCCGTTCTACTTCTCGCTCTACGTCGGTCCGCTCGCGGTGGTGATCGCGTCTGCGGGGCTCGTCGCGCGTCCGCGGTCCTCGTGGTTCTGGGCCCTGGTCGGCGTCGCGGCCGTTGTCGCCGCGGCCGGCGGCTACACGCCGTTGTATCCGTTCGCGCGGCGCATCTTCCCGCCGCTCGCGTATTTCCGTTTCCCCGTGAAGTACGCCGTCATCGCGTCGTTCGCCCTCGCCGCGCTCGTCGCCGAGGGATGGGCGGCGATCGAACGGGGCGCGCGTGAATACCGATCGGAGCTGGTGCCGCTCGCGCGCGTCGTCGTGGTTGCCGCCGTCCTCGCGCTCGTCGCGGTCGTGGCTGCGCTGGCGTTGCCCGGCGCGGCCTGGGCGGCCGTCCATGCGCTGGCGCTCCGCGCGCATCTGCAGGATCCGGCTGCGGGCGCCGACTGGCTGCTCCGCACGGCGCCGCCGCTCGTCGCCCGCGCCGCCGCGCTGTTTCTCATCGGCGCGGCGCTGCTGTGGCTCCTGTGCGTGCGGCCGTCACGTCTCGCGGCGATCGTGCTGTTCGCCGCCGTCGCGGCCGATCTCGCGATCACCAACCGCGAGATCAATCTGACGACGGAGGCATCGAAGGTTGCCGCGCCGTCGTGGTACCGGGCGCTCGCGTCGTCGCAGCGCGTCTACATCGGCGGGTACTTCCGCGGCTTCATGAACACGCGCGACGTCGACGCGACGCGGGAGTGGCAGGTGCCGGCGGAACAGACGGCTGTCGAAGGACGGCAGGAACTCAACGCGGAACTGCCGCTTGCGGCCTCCGGATGGCGCGTGCGCGAAGCGTTGTCGTACGATCTCCCGGTGTTGTGGCCGTCGGCGTACGAATCGGTCGTGCGCCTGTTCGAACGGGCCCCGGCGGCCGAGCGCCGCGCGTTTCTGCGCCGCGCCGGCGTGCGGTGGTGCGTGCTCCCGGCCCCGCTGCCAGGCGCCGCCGTCATCGCCGACGTGCCGCACTGGTCGATGCGCGTCTACGACTGCGATCCGGGCGCCGCGCGCGTGATTGTCGCGGGACGTGTGGAAGCGGGCGGTCCGCCTGACTGGCAGCGCGCCGCGTTGTTCGATCCGGCGCTTCCGGACGACCTCGTGCGGCTCGACGCGCCGTCCGGGACCGTCACGGGCGCTTCCGCCGCGTCGGGCACGGCGCGGCTGATCAAAGATGATGTGAACGAGGTGCAGGTCGAGGCGGATCTGCGGACCGGCGGCTTTGTCGTCCTGCGCGATTCGTTCGATCCGGACTGGACCGCCGGCGTTGACGGACGTCCGGCCGCCATGCTCCGCGCCAACGGCCTCTTCCGGGCGGTGTTCGTTCCCGACGGCCGCCATGTGGTTCGGTTTCGGTACAGACCACGCGAGCTGACGGCCGGTCTTACGATTACGATGATCACGGCTCTGATGCTGACGGCGCTCGCGGTCCGCTCGCGGCGTTCGACCTCGATGGCGGGCCCGCCCGCCCGTCCGGCGGCCGTGCGCGAGCGCGGCTTCACCCTGATGGAACTGATGATCGTGATGGCGCTCATCGCCATCGTGATGTCCATCGCGTTCGCGCAGTACCGCCACGCGCAGGCGGCGGGCGACGACGCGTCGGCGCTCGCGTCGGTGCGGACGATTGCCGCCGCCGAATGGTCGTTCGCGCAGACGTGCGGGCACCAGCATTACGCGCCGTCGCTGCCGGCGCTCGGCCAGCCGGCCCCGGCGACGGGCGAGGCATTTCTCAGCCCCGATCTGACGACCGGCGAGGAGGTCGAGAAGAGCGGCTATCGTTTTCAGGTGAAGGCGCAGCCGCTCGAGAACGCCCCCGCGGCCTGTAACGGGGCGCCGGTATCGGCTGGTTATGCCGCGACGGCCGACCCCGTCAAGCCGGGCATCAGCGGGACCCGCTTCTACGGCGTCAACGCCGAGCGGGTCATCTACGTGGACACCAAGACCTTCACCGAGGGGTTCGAGGAAAGCGGCGCGCCCCAGCACGGAACGGAAATCCGTTAACGACTATAATTTGATCTTCAATGTCAGGACTCGCTCGTAAGCTGCTGCTCGGCTTCGCCCTGCTCGGGCTCGCGGCCTCGCTCGCGTCGTCGTGGGTGCACTATCACCTGCTCACGAACCCTGATTACACGAGTTTCTGCGACGTTTCCAAAGGTGTGAGCTGCTCGGAGGCATATCTGAGCCGTTACGGATCGCTGTTCGGCGTGCCGGTGGCGCTCGGCGGCGTGCTGTTTTTCGCGCTCGTCCTCGTGCTGCTGTGGGCGAGCCGCGCGAGCCGCGCCCAGGCGGAGGCCATTGCAGGTTATCTGTTCGCGTTGTCCACGATCGCGCTCGCCGTCGTTCTGTATCTGGCGTACGCGTCGTTCTTCATTCTCAAGACTGTCTGCCTGTTCTGCGCGACGACATATATCGCGGTCATCGGCGTTTTCATCATTTCCGGGGGAGCGAGTTCCTTGCCCATGAAGAGTCTGCCGGGGCGCGCCGCGCGCGACGTGCGCGCCCTCGTCATGTCGCCGATCGCGTTCGTCATCGCCCTGCTGTATCTCGGGGCGGCCGCCGCGGGCATCCTGCTGTTCCCGCACGAATCCGTCGTCGAGGCGCGGCAGGCGTCCGCACAGCCGCCGCCCCTGAGCGATGCGCAGAAGTCGGAGCTGGAGCGCTGGTGGGACCTGCAGCCGAAAGTCGACATGCCGTTCTCCAATGACGGCGCCAAGGTCCTGGTCGTGAAGTTCAACGACTATCAATGTCCACCGTGCCGGCAGACGTACTTCGCCTACGAGCCGATTCTGGCGCAATACAAGGATCGGCCGCAGGACGTGAAGTACCTGATGAAGCATTTCCCGCTCGATCCGAAGTGCAATTCGTCGGTCACGCAAATGGTCCATCCCGCTGCCTGCGACGCTGCTGCGGCCGCGGTCGTGGCGCAGGAGAAGAGCAAGGCGACGTTCGACAAGCTGACCGACTGGTTCTTCGTGAACCAGGACCGGCTGAGCCCGGCGGTCGTCCGCGAGGCCGCGCGGGACGTTGCGGGCATCGCCGATTTCGACGCGCGGTACGCGAAAGCCATTCAGCAGGTGAAGACGGATGCGTCGATTGGCGGCGTGCTCGGCGTGGGCAAGACGCCGACGTTCTTCATCAACGGGCGGAAGCTCGAGGGCGGGCAGGCGCCCGTTGTCATGCAGGGCATCATCGATCTCGAATTGAAGCGCGCCCAGAAGTAATCGTGCAGGCCGCGATTCGCACGCGCGATCTGACGAAGGACTTCGCGGTCGGCTTCTGGCGCAAACGGCCGTATCGGGCGCTCGATCGCCTGTCGATCGACGTCGCCCCCGGCGACGTCTTCGGCTTCCTCGGTCCCAACGGCGCGGGGAAGACCACGACGCTGAAGCTGCTGATGCAGCTGATTTTTCCCTCGTCGGGCGAGGCCGAGATCCTCGGCCGTCCGGCGGGCGACATCGCGGTCCGGCGTCGCATCGGCTACCTGCCGGAGAATCCGTACTTCTACGACCACCTCACCGCGGAAGAATTGCTGGACTACTACGGGCGGTTGTTCCGGATTGCCGGCGGCGAGCGCGGCCGGCGCGTGTCGGCGATCCTCGATCGCCTCGGGATCGGCGCCGAGCGGCGGCTGCAGCTGCGGCGCTTTTCCAAGGGAATGCTCCAGCGCGTCGGCCTCGCGCAGGCGCTGCTGAACGACCCCGAGGTGATCTTCCTCGACGAGCCGATGTCGGGGCTCGATCCGCTCGGACGCCGCGACGTTCGCAACCTGATCCTCGAGCTGCGCGACCAGGGACGGACCATCTTCTTCAGCTCGCACATTCTGTCGGACGCCGAGGTCTTGTGCAGCCGTGTCGCCATCCTGGTGAAAGGGCAGCTCGCGGCACAGGGGACGATTGCGGACCTGCAGGCGTTTCACGTCCGCGGGTGGGAGCTGATCGTGCACGGCGTCGAGGACTCGATCGTCCAGCGGCTCCGCGGCCGCGCGCGCCGGATCACGCGCATCGAAGGCGCCCGCTACGCGATCGAGCTGGGGACCGAGTCGCGGCCGGAGCAGATTCTCACCGAGCTGATCGCGGACGGCGCGTCGCTCGTCTCGCTCAATCCGCTTCGCGACACGCTCGAGGACCTGTTCGTGCGCCGCGTCGCCGAAGTCGGCGAAGGGGCGCGCGCGGAAGGCGGCCATGCACGCGGCTAGCTTCGTCGCGCTCGCGACCTTCCGCGAGTCGGTCCGCGACCGCGTGTTCTACAATCTCGTGCTCTTCGCCGTGCTGCTCGTCGCCGCCTCGCTCCTCATCGGGCAGCTCACCGCGGGACAGGACGTCAAGATCATCAAGGACCTGAGCCTGGCCGCGACGTCGCTGTTCGGCCTCTGCATCGCGATCTTCGTCGGCATCGGGCTGGTCTCGAAGGAAGTGGACCGCCGCAGCGTGTACCCGCTGCTGGCCAAGCCGGTACGGCGCTCGGAGTTGATCGTCGGCAAGTACCTCGGGCTGCTGCTCACGCTGCTCGTCAACGTCGCCGTGATGACCGCGGCGATTTACCTCGTGCTGTTCTACCTGGCGCGCGGCGTCCCCCCGAACATCCAGCAGGCCTGGGACGCGCCGGCCCTGGACCCCGCCCTCCTGAAGGCGATTGCGCTCATCTACCTCGAGCTCGCGACGGTGACGGCGGTCGCGCTGTTTTTCTCCAGCTACTCGTCGCCGCTGCTCTCGGCGATCTTCACGCTGGGGATCTACGTCATCGGTCAATTCAACGCGGACCTGAAGCAGTTCGACCGGATCGTCAGCGCGCCGGCGGCGGTCGCGCTCGCGAAGGGTCTGTATTACCTGCTGCCCGATTTCGCGCGATTCGACGTGAAGCTCGCGGTCGTCCACGGGCAGCCCGTGCCGGTCGCCTACGTCGCCGCGACGGCGGCGTACGCGCTCTTGTATATCGCGGCGCTCGTCTGCGGCGCCGCGGCGCTCTTCGCGCGGCGGGATTTCAAATGACGCGCGGAACCGCCGCGGCCGGCGCGGTCTTGTGTCTCGCCGGCTCCGTCATCGTGCACGCGGCCGCGGAGTCCTGGTTGACGCCGCCGTCGCCCGACGTCCAGTCGGTGTTGTACGTGCGCTCGGCCTCGACGATGCGGCGGCTGGCGCCTCCGCCGCACGTGCGCACGTACGCGCTCCTCTACCCGTTGCTGGATTTGACGACGACGCTCGATCCGTACTTCAGCATCGCGTACCGGTTCGGCGCGATCTTTCTCGGCGAGCCGTCTCCGGGCGGCCCCGGGCGCGCCGATCTCGCGGTCGCGCTGCTGAAGAAAGGGCTCGCGTCGCAGCCGGACAAATGGCAGTTCATGCAGGATCTCGGGTTCGTGTATTACTGGCACCTGCAGGACTACAAGGCCGCCGCGGACTGGTTTCAGCGCGCGTCCGAGCAGCCGGGCGCGCCGAACTGGCTGCGCCCGCTCGCCGCCGTCACGCTGACGGAAGGGGGACAGCGCGCCTCGGCGCGGGAGCTGTGGCTGCACATCTCGCAGGCCGACGAAGCGTGGCTGCGCGACGCGGCGCAGCACCGGCTCGCCCAGCTCGACGCGCTCGACGAGATCGATCAGCTCGCGCCATACGTGGACGCGTACCGCCGTACGCATCCGGGACAGCCGATCGCCTGGGAACGCCTGATCGCGGCGCGGCTGCTGCGCGGGCTGCCCGTCGATCCGTCCGGCACGCCATTCGACATCGATCCCGCCACCGGCGCCATCTCCGTGTCGAGCAGCTCCAAGCTCTTTCCGATGCCGGGCCAGCGGCCGGAAGGTCCGCGGTGACGGACGCGGTCGGCATCGTCGTGTTCGCCGCGATCGGCCTTGCCGTCGGCAGCTTCCTGAACGTGTGCATCCACCGGCTGCCGCGCGGACGCTCGATCGTCTGGCCCTCGTCCCGGTGCGCCGCGTGCGACCGTCCGCTCGCGTGGTACGAGAACATCCCGCTCGTCAGCTATGCGGCGCTCCGCGGACGGTGCCGCACGTGCCACGCCCGCATCGCGCTCCGGTATCCGATCGTCGAGGCGGTGACCGCCGCCGCCTTCGCCGTGGACTATCTTGCGATCGGCTGGACGCCGCTGCTCGCCGTGCGGCTGCTGTTCGCCGCGATGCTCATCGTGCTGTTCGCGATCGATCTGGAGCACTTCATCCTGCCGGACTTGATTACGATACCCGGCATATTCGTAGGGCTTGTCTGCGCCTTTGGCCTGCGCCCGGGACCGACCGATGCAGCTATCGGTGGGCTCGTCGGCGCGGGCGTGCTTCTGTTGCTGTTCTTCGCGTGGGTTCTCTTTCGTGGAGTCGAACCGCTCGGGTTGGGCGATGTGAAGATGATGGCGATGGTTGGCGTCTTTCTCGGCTGGAAGCTGACGGTGTTGACGTTGGTCCTGGGTTCGTTCCTGGGCTCGCTGGTCGGAGTACTGGTGCTGCTGACCGGGCGGGGTAACATGAGAAGTCAGTTGCCGTTCGGCACGTTCCTCTCGCTGGCGGCATTCATTGCGAGCGTTTGTGGCGACAGCATTATTGCCTGGTATCGATCGCTGTACGTGTGATCGAATCAGCGGCGAGCACGCCAAACGCGTGCGAGGAGCCCGTTCGAGAGTGAGGCGATGACCCGAAGCGGCTATCTCCTGCTCGGCCTGACCGCCATCGTGGCGGCGCTGGCGGCGGTCCTCGCCTTCGCGGTGCTGAAGCTGTTCGCGGCGGCGCGGGCGACGTCCCGGTCGGGGCGCGACCAGGGCACCGAGACCGCCTTCATGGCGGCGGCGATGGAGGAGGCGGTCCAGAAGCTGCGCCACCAGGAGCGCGCGATGAAGGCGCGCGCCGAGGCGTCGGAGCGCCTCAGCGGCGAGATCATCGCGAGCATGACGTCGGGCCTGCTCGTCGTCGGCGAGGACCGTCACGTCCGCACGCTCAATCCGGCCGGCCGCAAGCTGCTCTCGCTCCCCGACGCGGACTGGACCGGCCACGTGCGCGAGGTGCTCTCCGGCGCGCCGCCGCTCGCCGAAGCGATCGAAGAGTGTCTCTCGACGGCGAAGCCGATCGTCCGGCGCGCCCTCAAGCTGCAGGGGGCCGGCACGGCCACGTCGCACCTCGGCGTCACCGTCTCGCCCATCCGCGAGGGCAGCGGCCGCGTCCACGGCGCGATCTGCCTGTTCAGCGACTTGAGCGACATCGTCGAACTGGAAGAACAGTTGCGGCTCAAGGACAGCCTCGCGCGCCTCGGCGAGCTGACGGCCGGCATCGCGCACGAATTCCGCAACGGCCTGGCGACCATCCACGGCTATTCGCGTCTCCTCGATCTGCAGCGGCTCCCGGACGATTTCCGGCCCTACGTGCAGGGCATCCGCGACGAGACGGAGGCGCTCGGGCAGGTCGTGACGAACTTCCTGAACTTCGCGCGCCCGACCGAGCTGACGCTGGCGCCCGTCGATATGACCGCGATCGCCGAGCGGGCTGCGGAGGAGATCCGCGCGGAAGCGCGCGCGCGCGGCGGTGAAGTGGCGGTGCGCGGATCGTTTGGACGCGTGGACGGCGACGAGGTGCTGCTGCGTCAGGCGTTCAGCAATCTGTGCCGCAACGCGCTCGAGGCGTGTTCCGACGCGAACATCAAGCCGCGCATCGCGATCGAAGGCGCCGTCGATCCGGCGCAGGGCGTGCTGCGCGTCAGCGTGATCGACAACGGTCCCGGCGTCGCGGCCGCGGTCGCCCCGCGCATGTTCCGCCCCTTCGTGACCACGAAGGCGCGCGGGACGGGGCTCGGGCTCGCCCTCGTCCAGAAGATCGTCGTCACGCACAACGGGCGCGTCGCGGCCAGCACCGACGCCAACGGGGGCACTCGCCTCGTCGTCACGCTCCCCCTGGCGGCCGGCGCGGCGCTTCCATAGTTGTTACCAACGGTAACAAATCGTGACATCCCGCCAGAGCCGCCTCTGCTGGTGGCCCGGCCATTGCTCGATAGCCGGCACATGCGATCCCGGGTTCTCGCGCCGGCGCGCGGTTTTTCACTCATCGAGCTGCTGTTGACGGTGGCAATCGCTGCCACCCTTGCGGCCATCGCGCTGCCCATCCTGAACACCGTGAGCGATTCCACCAAGCTGAATACGGAAACGCAGAAGGTGGAGCGGGAAATGCAAACGGCACGTCTCAAATCCGTTTCTACGAACACGGTGCTTCGCTTCCGCACGAATTGCCCTTCGACCGGCTACGTCCGCACGGTCGAAGTGCTCGGCACGAGCGCCGACGCGGGGACGACGCGCTGCGATCCGACTACGTACCCGTGGAAAACGGTGGCGCCGGATTTCGCCACGCCGCCGAATTTCGACGGGCCGGTGCGAATGCTTATCAACGCGGCGACCGTCACCACGCTGAACGTCGAGTTCCGTCCGAACGGCACGGCGTGGCAGGTGGACGGCTCCGGCGTGGTGACCGCGATTTCGACTTCGGTAACCGTCACGGTGACGCGCAATGGCAAGAGCAGGGA
Organism: Acidobacteriota bacterium; assembly: GCA_003223835.1. Classification (GTDB taxonomy): domain Bacteria; phylum Acidobacteriota; class Vicinamibacteria; order Vicinamibacterales; family 2-12-FULL-66-21; genus Gp6-AA38. The sequence goes on from QHWR01000062.1 coordinate 11,026, forward strand.
TATCACGGTCAACCCGATGGGCAAGATCCTGCTCCAGTGAGCGGGGTTTCAGCCTGATCGAGGTCCTCGTCGCCACCGGCATGCTGGCGGTGGTGTCGCTCGGCGTCGCGCAGATGTTTGCGCTGGCGACCGCGAAGAACCTCGCGGCGAAGGGCCAGGTTTCGACGACGATGCTCGCGACCCAGAAGATGGAGCAGCTGCGCGGGCTGATCTTCGCGTACGACGCGTCGGGCCTCGGTCTCCCGGTGACGGACTCGAGCTCGAACCTGAGCAAGTGCACGCCCGATACGAGCGGTCACGGGCTGAACCCGGCGCCGACCGACGTGCTCGAGCGCGACACGGCGGGGTTCGTGGACTATCTCGACGGGCAGGGAAACTGCCTGGACATGTCGAGCACGGCCAACCCGGCGCCGCCGGCCGGCACCGTCTATACGCGCCGCTGGGCGATCTGGCCGCTGCCGACCAACCCGAACAACACGCTCATTCTGGAAGTCGTGGTCACGCCGACCGCGAAGGAAACGATTCGGGCACAGGCGCACGATCCGACGGGCCGCACGCGGCTCGTCGAGGATTCGATGCTCGTCAGCGTGCTCACGAGGAAGGCGCCATGACGCGGTCACGAAACAGGAGACGCGGCGGACGTGAAGCGGGCTATTCGCTCGTCGAGCTGCTCGTCTCGATGGGCATCATGGTGACCGTCACGGGCGCCATCTTTGCGCTGGTCGATCCGGGGAACGCCGCGACGCAGACGCAGCCCGAAGTGCAGGACATGCACCAGCGGATGCGCGTTGCCACGGACACGCTGTTCAAGGATCTGATGATGGCCGGCGCGGGACCCTATCAGGGTCCGGTCACCGGGTCGCTGATGGGATTCTTCGCGCCCATCCTGCCACACTGCTGGGGGAACGCGTGCCCGACGGCGGCGGGGGGCGTGACGTCCGGCACGGCGGTGGCCTCCACCATCAGCATGGTCTACATCCCGAACACGTACTCACAGACGACGATCAGCGATCCGATGCCGCCGAGTTCCGAGGAGCTGAAGGTGAACCCGCAGCCCAACTGCCCGGATCCTTCGAACAATCCGCTCTGCGGGTTTCACGTGAAGGACGAGCTGATCATCTTCGACACCTCCGGCCATTTCGACACCTTCACCGTGACCGAGGTCCAGGCATCCGCCGGGCACCTGCAGCACCGCGGCGACGACTTGAGCTACTCGTACGCCTCCGGCGCATCGGTGACGCAGGTGGAAAGCCACACCTACTACCGGGACCCCACGACGAATCAGTTGATGCACTACGACGGGAGCGACAACCCGGCGCAGGCGATTGCCGACAACGTGGTCGGTCTGACGTTCGAGTATTTCGGAGACCCGAACCCGCCGATCTTGCCGAAACCCGCGCTCGGCATCGCCAATTGTCTATACGACGCGACGGGCACCTACATCGCGTCGGGCATGACCGCGCTGACGACGGGCGATGGATCGCTCGCGCCGCTGCCGTTGAGCATGCTGCGCGACGGTCCCTGGTGCGGCGGCGGCAATACGCAGTTCGACGCCGATCTGTTCCGCGTCCGCAAGATCCGCGTGACGATCCGGATCCAGACCCCGAACGCCGTGTTGCGGGGCACCGATCCGCTCCTGTTCCTCAACCCCGGATCGGCGAAGAGCGGTCAACGGTTCGTGCCGGACCTCATCACGCGATTCGAGGTCTCCCCGCGCAACGTCAATCTGACCCGGTGAACGCTGTGACGACCACCACCACGCTGCTGCGCAAAGAGGACGGCGTCGCGCTGATTATCGCGCTGATGGCGACGATGCTGCTGACGGGGCTCGGCATGACGCTGATGCTCCTGAGCAACACGGAAATGCAGATCTCCTCGAATTACCGGAACAGCCAGGAAGGTCTGTACGCCGCCGACGCCGCGGTCGAGCGGATCGTCCAGGATCTGCTGCTGATTCCGCGCTGGAACGACATCCTGACGAATTCAAGCGGGCCCGGCGAGTGCGCCGGCACGATGTCCTCGTTCGTCGACGGCACGTGCTCGTCGAACCTGACCCCGACGATCCCGGATACGGGGG
>QHWR01000063.1:0-16617 GCA_003223835.1 Acidobacteriota bacterium
GGAGAACCAGGCGGGCCGTCCGTGGTTCAGCGACACCCGCGCGCGCGAGCAGGAGCATCCGATCGAAAAAGTCGGCGCCGAGCTGCGGCGGATGATGCCGTTCGTCAAACCCGTGACGATCAAACCTGATGGGGTCCCGGTATGACCGCCGATCATAGTTACGTGTGGCTCAACGGCCGGCTGGTCGAGTCACGCGATGCGAACGTTCCATTCCTCACGCCGGCGCTGCACTATGGGATCGCGGTGTTCGAAGGGATTCGCTGCTACGCGACGCCCGACGGACCCGCGATCTTCCGTCTCAGCGATCACATCGAGCGGCTGATGGGTTCGGCCCGCGTCCTCGGCTTCCGCGACCTGCCGTACGACCGCGAGACGCTGGCGCAGGCGGCGAAGGAGACGGTGGCGGCGAATCGTCTGGACGAGTGCTACATCCGACCGCTCATCTATCTGGCGGAAGGGGGCTGGAACCTGACGGTCGACGCGGGGCGCCCGCACGCCGGGATCGCGGTCTGGCCGTGGCGCGCCTACCTCGGCGCCGACGCGCTCGAGAACGGCGTGCGCGCCAACATCTCGTCGTTCACGCGCCATCATCCGAACGTGATGATGACGAAGGCGAAGATCGCCGGCAACTACGCCAACTCCGTCCTCGCGCGCACCGAGTCGATGCGGCTCGGGTTCGACGAGGCGATCCTGCTGGACCCGCAGGGCTACGTCGCCGAGTGCACGGGGGAGAATGTCTTCGTCGTGTCGCGCGGCGCGCTCAGGACGCCCCCCGCGTCCGCGATCCTGCCGGGCATCACGCGCGACTCCATCTTCGACCTCGCGCAGGACGCGGGCTACACCGTCGCCGAGGCGCCGATCACGCGCGACGATCTCTACTGCGCCGACGAGGTGTTCGTGTGCGGCACGGCCGCGGAAGTCATCGGGTTACGCGAGATCGACATGCGCCCGATCGGAGAAGGGCGCTCGGGTCCCGTCACGCGCGAGCTGCAGCAGGCGTATCACGACGCGACGATCGGACGTCACCCGCGGTCCGCGGGGTGGCTGGAATACGTGGCGCTGCGGGCTGCGACGAACTGAGTGGCGTTTCGCCGGCATTGACAGTCGCCTCACAAGGCGGTGATCGTTCCGTACGTTTCGGGTCTGCGATCTCGATAGAACTGCCACGTGTTGCGCACTTCCTGGATCAGATCGAGGTTCAGATCCGCGACGACGAGCTCGTCCTTGTCCCGGCTGCCTTCGGCGATGATGCGCCCGCGCGGATCGCAGAAGTAGCTCTGGCCGTAGAACTCGCCGATCTTCCACGGCGATTCGACGCCGACGCGGTTGATCGCGCCGACGAAATAGCCGTTGGCGACCGCGTGCGCCGGCTGTTCCAGCTTCCACAGGTATTCTGAAAGGCCCGCGACGGTCGCCGACGGGTTCAGCACGATCTCGGCGCCGTTGAGCCCGAGGATGCGTGCGCCCTCCGGGAAATGCCGGTCGTAGCAGATGTAGACGCCGACCTTGCCGGCCGCGGTGTCGAAGACCGGATAGCCCGTGTTGCCGGGACGGAAATAGAACTTCTCCCAGAACCCCGGCGCGACGTGCGGGATGTGGTGTTTGCGGTACTTGCCGAGGTACTTCCCGTCGGCATCGATCACCCCCGCGGCGTTGTAGTAGACGCCCGTGATCTCCTCTTCGTATATCGGCACCACAATCACCATGCGATGCTGCTTCGCCAGCTCCTGCATCAGTTTGATCGTCGGGCCGTCCGGGATGCGCTCGACCATCTCGTACCAGCGCGTGTGCTGCTCGGCGCAGAAGTACGGGCCGTAGAACAGCTCCTGGAGGCAGAGGAGCTGGACCCCCTCTTGTCCCGCTTTTTCGATGAGCGGCACGTGCTTGTCGATCATCCGCTTCTTGACGTCGGCCGCCCCGCCGTCGAGCGGAATGTCCGCCTTGACCTGGATCAATCCCCCGCGAATGTTTCGTGGCATGAGTCGCAAGGTACAACCGGGACACAGGGAACGCAAGCGCACGCGCTCGCGCAGGTGCTGCGGGCTGAGTGCTAAGTCAGGGTGCTCGGCAAAGGCAGGTGCTGCGGACTGGGTGCTCCCCCAGCACCCTGACTCAGCACCCAGCCCCCCGCACGAAGGGCCTACGCTATACTGCGCGTTCTCCCCCCGAGGAACCTGATATGGCACCGCAGCTTTCGACCGTCTTTACGGGCCTTCGCTTCGCGAACCCGTTTCTGCTCTCGTCGGCGCCGCCGACCGAGTCCGACATCAACATCATGCGCGCGTTCGACGCGGGCTGGAGCGGCGTCGTGACGAAGACGATCGGCCTCCACCCCGTCGTCAACGTGAAGGGACCGAAGACGAAGTTCATGCGCGCCGCCAGCGGGTCGTACCGGCTGTCGATGGACAAACAGCCGGACGCGGCGCTGCACTCGTCGTGGAACTGGGAGCTGATCTCGGACAAGCCGCTCGACTGGTGGGTCCCGCGGCTCGGGCGGATCAAAAAAGCCTATCCGGACCACGTGCTCGTCGCGTCGATCATGGCGGGCTCGGAGGACGATCGCGAGCTGGACCACTGGCAGGCGCTCGCGCGCGCGTGCCAGGACGAGGGGTGCGACGCGTTCGAGCTGAACCTGTCGTGCCCGCACATGGACCGCGACGACATGGGCTCGAACATCGGCAAGAACTGCGAGCTCATCGAAACCGTCGTCGGGGTCGTGAAGGCCGTCGCGCGCGTGCCCGTCTGGGTCAAGCTGACGCCGAACACGACCGACATCGCGCGCGAAGCAGGCGCTGCCTTCAAGGCGGGCGCCGACGCGATCTCCTCGTCCAACACGTTCACGTCGCTGCCGCTGATCGATCCGAACGCGCTCGAGTTCGAGGTCAACGTCGACGGCCTCGTGTCGTACGGCGGCCTCGGCGGCCCCGCGATCCTGCCGCTCTCGCTCGCGAAGATGGCGCAGATGACGCAGGCGCACCCCGCCAGGAGCTTCTCGGGGATCGGCGGCATCGGCGAGTTCAGCCACGCGCTGAGTTATTTCCTCCTCGGCTGCGGCACGGTGCAGGTGTGCACGGCCGCGATGCTCGACCACGCGATCGGCCCGAACGTGATCAAAGGCTTGATCGCGGGCATGACCGCGTTTCTCGAGCGCCACGCCGACAAGGGCTGGCGATCGCTCGACGACTTCTGCGGCCTCCGCCGCGATCGCATCGTCGAGCACTCGCGGATCAAGCGGCCGGACGCGAAGGACTATCACGGTGGCCACGAGGCGCCCGAAGGCTACGCCTCGCCACAGGTCGCCGCGAAGCCCGAGGTCGTGTAGCGATGGAGACGTGGATCCACACGATGGCCGCGCGCGCGTCCCGGCGGCGCGTCGTCGCCTGGCTCGTCGTCCTCGGCGCGGTGGCCATCGGCGTTTCCGCCGAACGGCGCTATCTGACCAACTGCCTCAAAGGACCATTCGATCTTCGTCCGGACGAGCTCGCGCGGATTCGCGAGCTGTCCGAGGCGCCGAGATATTACGTTCGCGTGACGGGCTCCAAGGCCGTCGACACCGGCATTCAGCAGGTCACCGTTCGCAGGCGGGCCGGCGTGGAAACCAGCCGCGAAGTGTCCGCCGGCTATTACGTGCTCGTGGTCGGGGATCGACTGCTCGTGACGAAACAGAGCGGCGCCGCAAAGACGACGGTCGAGGGAGGTCTCGAACCGCTGTCCGCGGATCTGAGCCAGCGCTTGTTCACCGACCCGGAGATGCAGGCGATCCGCGCACGCTTCTATCCGTTCTACGTCGACAACGATTCGTTCCGGCTCGGCGCGTACATCCAGCTTGCGGTCGGACTCGTGCTCGGCTTCCTCGCCATTCGCACGGGGCTGCCCGCCTGGAGGCGGCTCAAGGATCCGTCTTCGCATCCGGTGGTCGCGAGGGCGGCGTCGTGGGGGGATCCGCTGGGGGCGGCGGTGCAGGCCGAACGCGAATTCCGATCGCCGGCGTTCCGCGGCGGCGGCTGGTCTGTGGGCGAGACGTATCTGATCTCGTCAACATTCTTTTCGTTCGACGTTCTGCGCCTCGGCGATCTGCTCTGGGCGTACAAGAGCGTCACGAAGCACAGCGTGAACTTCATCCCGACGGGGAAGACGTACGCCGCGGTCCTCGTCTGCGACGGCGGGACCGCCACGGTCCGGGCACCGGAGAAGAAGACGGACGAGCTCCTCGCATTTGCCGCCAGCCGCGTGCCGTGGGCGGTCTTCGGACACTCGCCGGAGCTGGCGACGCTGTTCAAGAAGCACGCGAGTGATTTTTGCGCGGCCGTCGAGCAGCGGAAGCAGGAGTGGGCGCGAAAGGCCGCCGCGGCCCCCTCGTAAAGAGAGGCGCGATGCCGCCCGACTCGGCGGAAAAGCAGCTCGCGGGGTTTCTCGCCAGGTTCTCGCCACCGATCGCGCGGCTCGCGCGCGCCGCGCGCACGAAGCTGCGGCAGCAGCTCCCGGGCGCGGTCGAAATGATCTACGACAACTACTACGCGCTCGTGATCGGGTTCGGCCCGACCGAGCGCCCGTCCGAGGCGATCCTGTCCATCGTCGCGTATCCGCGGCACGTGAGCGTCGCGTTCCTGAACGGCATCGAGCTGCCGGATCCGGAGAAGCGCCTGGCCGGGGACGGCAAGCTCGTTCGGCACATCCGGCTGCAGCGCGCGAGCGACCTCGAGGACGCGACGGTCCGCGCGTTGATTCGCGAAGCCGTCGAGCACGCCGACGCCCCCTTCACGAAAGGACGGCGGCGCGTGATCGTTCGAATGGTATCGGCGAAGCAGCGCCCGCGACGGGGAATGCTTTAGCGATCGATGCGGTGCCACGTCGTGAGCGCGCGGCCGTCACCGGGGTTCGACGCGAAATCCCGCGGCCGCGGCTTGCCGGGCTCCGCGATGCAGATGCGCAGCGTCGCGCCGTCCACGTCGAAGACGCCTGCCTGGGATTTGCCTTTCGTCTTGCCTGCGAGGTTCACGTAGTCGATCGCCCGAGGCGCGGCCGAACCGTCCAGCGTGAAGCGTGCCTTCACCATCACCTGCGGGCCCGCCATGACCGTGGTGATGTCGCCGCGCGTGACGCGTGTGCACCACTTCACCATGCTCGCGTCCATCGCCGCGCCGTTGAAGACACCCGAGACCATCGCCCATTGGCCCTCGAGCTCGGTCGCGGGCGCGGACGAGACGGCCTCAGGCTCCTCGGGATGCGGCGGCGAGGATTGACGCGGCGTCTTCGCGCGTGCGACGGCGCGCCGTTCCAGCGTCTCGAGCGCGAGCCCCGAGTCTTTCTTCGTCGCGAACCGCTCCGGACGTTTGTCCCCGCGCGTCGCCAGGCACAGCTTCCATCGGCCGCCGTCGAGCGCGTAGATGCCGAGGTTGCGCGTGCCGCGCTTCGGGCCCGCGGTGAACACCAGGTCGAACGTCTTCAGCTTTTTCGCGCGGCCGAGCTCGACGGTGCCTTCGTAGGTCTGCCCCATGCCGAGCGACATGAAGCGGCTGCCCGCGATCACGACGGTCGCGTCGCTGAACCGGCTCGCGCGCATCTTCGCCCCGTCGGTTTCGAGCGACGTGATGTGCCACGTGCCCTGCAGCTTGTCGAGATCGTTCAGCATTCGTGATCGCGGCGCTAGTCAGGAGACTAGAGCCACCGGGTAATCGTTACCTTCTTATCCGTATAGAACTCGAACGCGTCGCGCCCGTGGACCTTGAGGTCGCCGAAGAAGCTGTCCTTCGCGCCGCCGAACGGGAAATACGCCATCGGCGCCGCGACCCCGATGTTCACGCCGACCATCGACGCCGTCGCCCGGTGCGCGAACTCGCGCGCGGCTTTGCCGCTCGACGTGAAGATCGACGTCGCGTTCGCGTTTGGATGCGCTTCCATCAGCGCGATCGCCTCGTCCAGTGTTTTCGCGGCGGCGATCGACGCGACCGGCCCGAAGATCTCCTCGCGTCCGATCGTCATCGACGGCGAGACGTCGTCGAACACCGTCGGCCCCACCCAGAATCCGTCGGGACGATCCCCGACGGTCGCGCCGCGGCCGTCGAGCACGAGCGCCGCCCCCTCGTGGACCCCTTTGTCGATGTACGATCTCACGCGGTCGCGGTGCGGGCCGCTGATGACGGGCCCCATCGTGACGCCGGGCACGAGCCCGTCGCCGACCTTCAGCGACCGTGCGCTCGCGACGAGCCGGTCGCGCGCCTCCGCGTGCGCCGCGCCGACCGGCACGAGGAGGCTGCCCGCCAGGCACCGCTCGCCCGCGCAGCCGTAGAACGACTCGGTGATGATCTCGATCGCCTTCTCCATGTTCGCGTCCGGCATCACCACGACGACGTTCTTCGCGCCGCCGAGCGCCTGGACGCGTTTGCCTGCGTGCGTCGCGCGCCGGTACACCTCCCGCGCCACGGGCGTCGATCCGACGAACGAAACCGCTTTGATGCCCGGGTGATCGCAGATCGCCTCGACGACCGTCCGGCCGCCGTTCACGAGATTGACGACGCCCGGCGGCAGATCGCAGCGTTCCAGCAGGCGGAAGATGAGGCGCTGCGACAGCGGCACCTGTTCCGACGGCTTCACGACGATCGTGTTCCCGGTCGCGACGGCGAACGGCAGGAACCACAACGGCACCATCGCGGGAAAATTGAACGGAGCGATCGCGGCCACGACGCCAATCGGCTGACGGACGACCGCGGAGTCGATGTTGGTCGCGATGTTCTCGAGCCCGTAGCCCATCATCAGCGACGGGGCCCCGCACGCCACCTCGACGCACTCGATGCCGCGGCGCACGCTGCCGCGCGCCTCGTCGAGCGTCTTGCCGTGTTCGGTCGTGACGGTCCGGGCGAGATCCTCGAAGTGCTCCTCGAGCAGGCGCACGAAGCGGAACATCGCGCGCGCGCGCACGACGACCGGCGTTTCGCTCCACCCGCGGAAGGCCCGCGCCGCCGCCTGCACGGCCGCGTCCACCTCCTCGGCGTTCGAGAGCGGCGTACGCGCGATCACCGTCCCCAGCGCGGGGTTGTGGACGTCCACGAACTGGCGCGCGGCGGAGGGCACCCACCGTCCGCCGATGAAATTCGACAGGGCTTCAGCGGCGCGTGTGTCGGTGGGAGCGGACGCGCCGGCCGTTCTGGTATCGCTCATCGTTGGTCTCCCGGGTCGGACCCCAACCCGTACAGCTTCCGGGCGTTGTCGTGCAGCGCCCGGCGCGCGAGGTCCCTCGCGCGGGCGCGATCGATCTCCCCATCATTGATCATTCCGGAGAGCGCGATCGCGAGGGCCTGCCGCGCCGTCGTCGTCGCGACCCAGCCCGTTTCCTCCCAGTTGATGCGGTCGGACACCGGCGTCGCGTCCGTGCCGAACAGGACGTGCTCGGGGTAGGTGGATAGCCAGTCGCGGAGCGCCGCCGCCTGCAGGCGCGGCGACATCGTGAAGGACCAGGACGAGAAGTCGGCGTAGACGTTCGACTTGCTGAGCAGCGATCCCGCGTGCTTCGCGCCGGGCGCGCCGCCGCCGTGGACGATGACGAAGTTCGTCTTGCGCAGCGACGGCTCGTTGAAGAGCCACGTCAGCAGCAATGGGTCCGACCCGCGCTGATCGTAGTTGCCTCCGCCGCCGTCCGCGACGTGGATGTGAATCGCCAGCCCGAGGCGGCCCGCCTCGCGCGCGAGATACGCGAACAGATAGTCCTGCAGCGTCTTGTACTCGGCGGCCGGCGGCCGGCCGCCGCGCACGAACTTCGCGTACGTGGCCGCCGCCGCGTCGCCGGCGGCGGGACCGAAGTCGAGCCATCGCAGATACGCGATCTCGAACTTTTCCGCGACGGCGCCGCCGCGCTTGTGGCGCTCCAGCGTCGCGCTCACCACGGCGCGGCAGTACTCGTCCAACGTCGCCGGCAGCGCGCTCAACCTGGACTCCGCGACGTACTGTTGCAGGAGCTTCTCTTCGGCGGGGTAGAACGCGGCGTAGTCGCGGTTCGCGGCCTCCGCGGCGCCGTTGTCGAGCGGGAAGATCAACGCGTCGGCATACGGCACCCACCGGAAGCGCGGCGCCGTCAGCTCGGGGCCCATCGCGATCCGGTTCGCCAGCATCGTCTCGATGCCGAGCTTGTCGAGAACCCATGCGGGATAGGCCGCGCCTCGCTCGGCCATCGCCCGTTGCTTCGCCGCCGCCGCCTCTTGCGCGTGCGACTCCGACGCGTCGTCGTAGCGGTACCCGAAGAGCGCCTTCCACGCGCGGACGAACATGGGGTTGTCGTCGCGCAGGCCGACCGGCAGCGGCGACGGATCCAGCGCGTCGAGCGGCAGCGCGTCGAACCCGCGATCGTCCGGCACCGGGCGCATCACGTGCGCGTGATTGTCGATGGCTTTGATCGCCTCGATGTCCGCCAGCAACGCGGCGTCGACGTCCCGCTGCGCGGACGCGGCGGCCGCGGCCAGCGCACCCGCGACAATCACGAGAACGGCAGCGTGGCGACGCGCGGACATGACGTCGCGAATTATAGATCGCGCGGCGGCCGCACGAACTCACGCAAGAGGCGCGGGACGCTGCTCGACGCGCCATTCGCGCAATCCGTTCAGGCGTCGATCCCTCGAAGGTCCGCCCGCCGGGCCGCGGCTTCGATCACCTCATGCGCCGTCCATCCGCGCGCGCGCCGATCGCGGACGCCGGTGTCGCGGTCCGACTTGCTCAGTTTGCGGCCGTCCGGTTTGACGATGAGCGGATGGTGGAGGAACACCGGCGGACGTTCGCGTCCGAGCAGCCGCGCGAGCCGGATCTGACGGCCGGTCGACGCGAGGAGATCGACGCCGCGGATGACGAGGCCGATGTCCTGCCGCCAGTCGTCCACGGTCACGGCGAACTGATACGTCCAGTTGCCGTCGCGGTCGCGCACGAGCACGTCGCCGCACTGCGCGCCCGGCTCCTGCTCCTGCTCGCCGAGCCACGCGTCGTCGAATCGTTCGACGCCGGGGTCCATCCGAACGCGCCAGCCGCAGCCGTCCACGAGCGGCAGCCCGCGGTCCCGGCATCGCCCGTCGTAGGGCCGTTCCGGGGTCTGACCCCACGTCGCCGTGTTTTGCGCCCGGCGCGAGCAGTCGCAGGCGTAGACGAGACCCTGACGCTGCAGAATCAGGAGCGCCTCGCGGTAGCTGGCGTCGCGCTCGCTTTGGCGTCCCTCGCAGGCGCCCGCGCGGTACGCGCTCGTGGGGAAGACGTCCGCCGCAAACCCGAGCCAGTCGAGGTCGTCGAGGATTCCGGCCTCGTACTCGGGGCGCGAGCGGACGCGGTCGTGATCCTCGATCCGGAGCAGGACCCGCCCGCCCATCGCCTTCGCGGTGCCCCACACGTAAACCGCGTTGAGCACGTGGCCGAAGTGCAGCCAGCCGGTCGGCGCCGGAGCGAAGCGGGTCAGCACATCGGAGATTATTTCCCGACCGTCAACGTCAGGCTCCGCGACGCCGTCGTTCACCGTCGCGCGGCCCGCGACGAGACTGGTCGTGAGGTATATCGACGGCCCTGTTACTTGCGCAGCTCGGCGGCGCGCGCCACCCGCGCCGCGCGCTCGGCGTAGCCGCCGCGTTCGAGCGCGTCCGCCAGCCCGCGCAGGGCGGGCGCGAACCGCGACTCCAGAATCAAGGCCTCGGCGAACCGGCTCGCGGCGCGGTCGGGGTCGCCCGATTCGAGGTCGAGCTGCGCGAGATTCGCGTACGCGACCGGATCGCGTGGATTCTCGCGCAGGGCGTCTTCGAAGGCGCGCCGCGCGTCGTCGCGGCGGCCGAGTGCGGCGTACGACGCGCCGACCAGCGTGCGGAAACGGGCATCGTGCGGAGCCACGGCGACGCCGCGACCAGCAAGCTGAATCGCATCGGACGGACGCCCTTCGAGAAACGCGACGGTCGCCGCGTAATAGATCGATCCCGGCCGTTCAGGCCATCGCCGCTGGAGGTGCTGCGCGAGCGGCCGGAGGCGGTCGAGATCGCCCGCATCCGCCAGGACCGACGCCATCTGCTCGGCGGGGCGCGGGTCATCCAGCGCCATCAGCGGACGCACGGTTTCGAGGGCACCGTCCGGATCGCCGGACGCCGCGCGGAGCCGCGAGAGCGCGACCCGGGCCGCGATGTTCGACGGTTGGCGGCCGGCGATGGACGAGAGCAACGCGACCGCGGCATTCTGGCGCCGGGTGGCGGACGCTGCGTCGATCAGCCCGTCGAGCGCCGCCACGTCGGCGGGCGTGAGGGCGACGGCACGGGCGCACGCGTCGTAGGCGAGGTCGACCGCCCCCGCCTGGAGTTCCATCCTGCAGCGGCCCCGCAACGCCGCCGCCGGTGCGGCGCCGGCGGCGTTTCTTACGGTAGCCGGCACCGCCGCGTTGTTCGCGCTGCTGCGTCCGACGATCGCGCGCGGCGCCGAGAACTCCAGCGCCGTGCGATCGTCGTTCTGCACGGGCGCGCCCGCCGCGTAGGTCCGCAGCTCCGCGGGTCCGCCGGCGAACAGGCTGAGGAGCGGCGCAGGATCGTCGACGCCAACCTCGCGCAGGTCGGCCGCCACCCGCGCGTCCGCGAAGGCGGCGCGGATGCCGTCCAGCCGCGCCGTCACCGGCCCCTGGGGCGATCCCACGATGAGGAGGTCCCCCCCGCCCACGAGCCACATGGTGCCGTCGGGGAACACGGAGGCGAACGTCGCGACGATCGATCGCAGGTCGCCGTCCGTGATGTCGTAGGTGTGCGCCCACTGGCACAACACACCGTCGGGCGACAGCGCGCGCCGCGCCGCCTCGAAGAACTCGTGCGTGAAGAGCGACGCCACGCCGGCCATCCAGGGATTCGACGGCTCCGAGATGATGACGTCGTAGGTCGTGCGCGTGAGCTGCAGATGCGACCGGCCGTCGCCGATGATGAGCCGCGCACGCGGATCGGCGAGCGCGTCATGGTTCTCGACGCGGAACAGCGCCGCGGCGTCCGCCACCTCCCTCGAGATCTCGATGGTGTCCACGCGTTCGACGGGATGCGCGAGCGCGGCGCCAAGCGTCACGCCGCTCCCGAGCCCGACGATCGCGACGCGCCGCGCGCGGGGATGCAGCAGCAGGGGGACGTGGGCGAGCAGCTTCTGCGTCAGCATGTCTCCGCCGTTCGACGCGTCGATCTTCCCGTCGATCGCGAGCGAGGTGACGCCGGCCGTCCGCCTGACCGTCACCGTCGAGGCCGCCCCGTCGCGGTGATAGAGGAGCGTGCCGGCCGCGAGCGCCGATTCGAGATCCGGCGCCTCGACGTAGGGTGCGTATTTATACGCGCCGCTGGTCATCACGGCCGGGTCCCACGGCGGCATCGACGTGGCGATGGCGGCGATCGCGGCCGCGGCGACGGCGCCGGCTGCCAGCCAGATGCGCGACACGCGCGCCGCGAGCAGCACCATCCACCCGCCGGCGACGCAGGCGACCGACGTCGTCACGAGCGTGCGCTCCAGACCCAGGGCGGGAATCAGGACGAAACCGCCCACGAGCGAACCGGCGATCGCGCCCGCGGTATTGGCGGCGTAGATCCAGGCGATGTCGCGCGGCGCGCGCTCGAGGTCCGCGGTGCCCGCGCGCAGCGCGAGCGGAAACGCGGCACCGAGGCCGATGGTGAGCGGCAGCAGCAGCCCCGCACACATCATCGCCTGGCCCTCGAGGACCGTACGGAACCGGACGCCCGGTTCCGTTACCACACCCGCGACGCGTATCGGCAGGCGCGGGACCTGCGGCAGCGTCGCGGCGGATGCCGCGCCGATGAGGATCATCACGAACGCAAGGCCGAGTAGCGGCCGCCTGAGGCGATCCACGACAGCCGCGCTCGCCCACGATCCCGCCGCGAGGCCAAGGATGAAGACGGAGAGCATCGCGCCGAACGCGTACGTCGTCGGGCCTATCGCGAGCGCGAGCACGCGCGTCCACGCCACTTCCTGGGCGAGCGCGACGAAGCCGGTGATCGCGACGGCAAATGCGGCAGCCAGCGGCCGCGTGGACGCCGCCGGCGCGGCTGATGCGCCGACTCGTGCCGCCGGGACGTTCTGCGGCCTGCGCCGGCCGGCATCCGGCGCGCGACGGCGCGTCGTGACAGGCCGCTCCGTTCGGGTTCCGGCCCACACGCCGATGACGCCCGCCGCGACCGTCATGGACGCGGCGGAGATCGTCGTCAGCCGGGAGCCGAGCGCGGGGAGGAGGATGAAGGACGCGAGCGCGGCGCCGGCTGCGGCACCGAGCGTATTGGCGGCGTACAACCCGCCGGCGGCGCCAGCGCGCCGCCGCGGGTCGACGATCGCCCAGCGCGAAGCCACCGGAAACGTGGCGCCGAGGGCCGCGGCCGGCACGCCGAGCAGCGCCACGACCGAACAGGCGCGAACGATTCCAAAGGAGAGCCCGCCCTCGCCGTCGGCGTACGCGGCCGCGAGCAGCGGATGGAGCGACGCGAGACCGGCGGGCACCGCGAGCGCGCAGGCGGCGACGATGAATTCGATGTAGCCGTACAGTCGTGCGGCTTGCGCGGGGGATCGGCGCGCGACCAACGATCCGCCGATGACCGCCCCCGCCGCCATTCCGCCCATGAAGGCGGCCAGCACGGTGGCAACCGCCGAGACCGCCTGACCCATCTGCTGCGTGAGCAGACGGGTCCAGACGACCTCGTACATCAACGCCGCGGACCCCGACAGCCCGTACGCGACGATGAACGGCGCCGGGACGAGTCTCGTGGTCAGAACGCGAACTTCACACCCAGCTTCAGGATCCTCGGGGCCAGAATCTCCTGCACCCTGCCGAAGTACGACGTCGTCGCCTTGGCGGCATCGAACGCCGCCTGCGACGTGAAGGCCTGCGTCAGCGTGCCGATGCTGTTCTGCGCCGCGTTCGAGTTCAGCAGGTTGTGCACCTCGAGGAACCCGGACACGCGGCGGCGATCGCGCAGGACGAAGGTCTTATCGGCCTTGATCGACAGCAGGTTGAGGAAGTCGGCGCGATACGTCCCCCGCGCCTCCGCCCGGACGGTCGTCGATCCCTGGGCGAGCGTCGCGCGGAAGGTGCGATCGGTCGGCAGCCCGCTCAGCGCCTGGTAATTCGCGCCGAGGTTGACGCCCCACGGCGCCTGATACGAGCCAATGAGCTTGAACGCATGCGGCTGATCGTTCGATCCCCGGCCGACCGCGTTGCTGGGGATCGTCTGATTCGGGTTGTTCGGATCCACGACGAGGTCGCCGCCGAGGCGCGACCACACGTACGATCCCATCAACTGCCAGCGGTTCGACAGGCGCTTGGTCACGGCGAGCTCGAGGCCCCGGTAGCGCTGCGTTCCCGGGAAGTTGGTGTGGAACGTCACGTTCTGGCCCTTGTACTGCGGCAGCACGTTGTAGAGCGTGATCGGACGATCGTCGCCAGTGTTGACGAGATTATCGGGCCCCGGGTCGTTGAGCACCTGCGCGCCGTACCCCGTGACCGGAATCCCGATCTCCTGGTCGACTGTGGCGTCGTTGAACCACCGCTGGATCCAGGATGCGCTCAACCCGAGGTTGGCGGCCAGTTCGCGTTGGTAGCCGACCGTAATCTCGTCGTCGCGCGGATCCTTGAGTTTCGGATTGATCTGATTCAGCTTCGGCTGGACCGTGCTGAGCGGCGTGTGATCGTACTCGTTGTCGTCCACGACCCCGTTGCCGTTCAGATCGCCGAACCATTTGTACGTCGCGAGGCCGGTGGTGTTGATCGTGTTCGGGTTGATCACATCCGCGAACTCGCCGGTGTACATGACCTCGTAGTAGCGGCTGTAGCTCGCCTTCGCGAGGTTGCGGCCGTCGGCCGTCATCTTCCAGATCGCGCTCAGGCGCGGCGCCAGCGTGTTCCAGTTGAACCCGGCGTCGAGCTTCGGATACGTCGTCTGCGCGAACCAGCGGCCGCCGCCGCCGCTCTGCTCCGGCAGATAGCCGTCGTAGAACGACCAGCGCAGCCCGAGGTTGAACGTGATCCGCGAGTACGACGCGCGGTCCTGAATGAACGCCGCGAAGTTGCGCATGTGCGTCTTCTGCACGAGCGGCGTGTTATACGCGAGGATCTGCGACGGCTGCGCCACGCCATTCGTGTCGTTCCGGAACTGCAGGCGCGTGTCGTTGAAGACGTCGAAGCCGTCCGTGCCCCACCCGATCCATTGCTCGAATCCCGTCTTGAACTGATGGCTCCCGCCGAGGAAGCCGTCGACGTAGTGCGTGTACGCGATGTTGGTCTGGTACCGGTACGCGTCGCGGAGCCGCTCGCCGGTCGGCTCCGGCCCGTTCAAGAAGATGCCGGTCGTGAGGTTCTGCATCGTGGCCGTCTTCTCGTTGTCGGGCAGCGCGAAGAATTCGTCGGAGTACCGGCTCGGCCAGTGCATGTGGAAGTAGCTCGAGGACACCTCGAGGAACCGGTTCTGCGACATGACCGACGTCCAGTTCAGGTTGAACAGGTTCTTCGGCGACTGCTGGTTGATCGTCGACACCGGATTCGGCTGCGTCAGCCCCGCCCCGCGGTTCGGCTGGAACTTCCGGTTATAGGTCCAGAAGCCGGAAAGCTGATTGCCGCTCGAGAGCAGATAGTTGACGCGCGCGGTGTAGTTGCGCAGGTTGGACTTGAAGTCCTTCGGGAACCCGATCACCTGCTCGAAGGTCGTGTACTCGCGGCCGGATCCGAACCACCACATGCGGTTCTTGATGAACGGTCCGCCGGCGTCGCCGTTGAGGTCGTTCAGCTTCAGCAGACGCGTGCCCGCGGTGATGCCCTGCGAGCGAAGACCGTCGTCGACGTTGTCCCCGGCCAGGCCCTTGCGCGTGCCGCTGTAGTAGAGCTCTCCCTTGACGTCGTTGCTGCCCGACTTGGGGATGATGTTGATGTTCGCGCCGCCGCCGCCGCCGATCTCCGCCCCCATCGCGGCGGTGTCGACCGAGATCTCTTCCGCCGCGTTGTAATCCATGTAGTACATGGACCCGTAGTTCTGCGGCGTGTCCGCCGTCACGCCGAAGTAGTTGAGGTTGTAGTTCGACGCCCCGTGCGCGATCATGCCGGTCGACGTCGCCGCGTTGATGCCCGCGGGGTCCTGCCGCGCCATGACCATGCCGGGCAGCACCGTCGTCGATCCGAAAATGCTGCGCGACGTGGGCACCGACTGCCGCGTGTTCTGATCGAGGCGCGCGCCCACTTTCGCGTTCTCGACGTCGACGACCGGCGATTCGCCGGTCACCGTGACGGTCTCCTGCATCCGCGCGACTTTCATCGCCGCGTCCACCGTGACCGTCTGCCGGACCGGCACGACGATGGCCTCGCGCACGAGCGTCGTGAACCCTGGCAGCTCGAACGTGATCTTGTAGGTGCCCGACGGCACCGCGGGGAAGCGATACAGCCCGCGGTCGTTCGTGACCGCGGTCTGCGCGCCCATCATCGCGGGTC
Organism: Acidobacteriota bacterium; assembly: GCA_003223835.1. Lineage (GTDB taxonomy): Bacteria > Acidobacteriota > Vicinamibacteria > Vicinamibacterales > 2-12-FULL-66-21 > Gp6-AA38. Next base: position 15,449 of record QHWR01000063.1, read on the forward strand.
CGCCGAGCGTCACCGTGACGCCGGGCAGGACGCCGCCTTGCTCGTCGACCGCTTTGCCGACGAGTTCACCGAAGTTCTGCCCTGTTTGCGCGAGGACGTTTCCGCCGAGCGCCAGCAGGCAGGCCAGGACAGTCAACGCGAACGACGCGCGAGGACGTGGGGGCATCACTGTACCTCCGCAAAAGGAAGACGCGGCTGGCCGACCGAACCAGCGATTGCGAGATTCTAGGACGATGGCCGGGGGCGGGCAAGCGCCGTTGAACGCCGTCAGCCCTCCCGCAATACTCGAGCCGGATCGATACGGGACGCGCGCCAGGCGGGAAACCAGCCGGCAAGGCCGCCGATGGCGACGAGGACGATCGCGGCCCCGCCGAGCGTGACGGGGTCGCCCGGTTGGAGATCGTATAGCAGCGCCGACACGAAACGTCCGGCCCACAGGGCGACGGCCACGCCGGCTGTCACGCCCCCGGTCACCAGCCATCCGACGCGCCGGAGCACGAGACGCACGACGCCGCCGGGCGCCGCGCCGAGCGCCATGCGGATCCCGATTTCGGTCCGGCGGCGGCTGACCGCGTACGACGTGACGCCGTACAGGCCAATTCCCGCGAGGAGCAGCGCCAGACCGCCGAAGAATCCCGACAGGATCGCGACGAGCCGTTCCTGCGTCAGCGACGTGCGGATCTGATCGGAGAGGACACGGATGGTGATTGACACTTCCGGCGACGACCGGGTCAGCGCGTCCGCCACGCCGCGCGTGAGGAGCGCGGGTGCGCCGGCCGCCGCGCGGACGCTGATGTTGATCGCGGGAAACAGTTGCGGCTGCTGGCCGATCGGAATGTAGATCGTCGGCGGGACCGTCTGGCGCAGATTGCGGTACACCGCATCCTGAACGTATCCGACGACCCCGCGCGTGACCGTCGGACGCATCGGCGATCCCGGCTGCCGCACCAGCCGTCCGATCGGGTTCCCCGCGCCCAGGAAACGCCGCGCGAAGGTCTCGTTGACGATCACGACCGGCGGCGCGCCGTCCACGTCGGTCTTCGCGACGTCGCGTCCAGCCAGCAGGCGCGTGCCGTACGTCTGGAAGAACCCCTCGCTGATGATGTTGACGTACACGATCCGATCGCGCCGCGGGAGCGGCGGCGCGCCGGGGATCTCGATATCGATCT
>QHWR01000063.1:16690-42686 GCA_003223835.1 Acidobacteriota bacterium
ACAGCGCCGCCCGATCGGCCGGCTGCACGCGCGAAGCCGTCGCGTTGACGTTCGCCACGAGCACGCGATCGCCGTCGAATCCCAGCGTCTGGTGCGTCAGCCGCGCGAACGTCCGCGTGAACAGTCCCGCGGCGACGACGAGCACGAGCGACAGCGCGACCTGCGCGACGAGCAGAACGTTGCCGGCACCGAAGCGATCGCCGGCGATGCCGCGTCCCTGCTCCTTCAGCGCCTCGTTGGGCGGCACGCGCGTCGCGCGGAACGCCGGCGCGGTGCCGAACAGCAGAGCAGTGACCGTCGCAATCGCCGCCGTGAATCCGAGCACGCGCCAGTCGATCGTCAGATCGAGAAACACGATATTCGTGCTCGTGGAGAGCTGCCGCACGAGCAGACGGCTCCCCCACTGCGCCAACAGCAAGCCGATCGCCGCGCCGCATCCGGAGAGCAGCAGGCTCTCGGCGAGGAACTGGCGCGCCAGTCGCCATCGTGAGGCCCCCAGCGCGAGGCGCACGCTGACTTCGTGGCGTCGCGCGCTCGCGCGCGCGAGCAGCAGGTTCGCGATATTCGCGCAGGCGATCACGAGCACGAGCCCGACCACGACCATGATCGTCATCAGCGGCTGCTGATACCGGTACCGCAAGTACGACGCGCCGCTCGCGGCGGGCTTCAGGGACAACGGCTCGGTCAGATATTTCGGCACGTCCTCGGCGCGCATCCGCGGCGGGATCGTCGCCTCGCGGATCTGCGGCTGGACGCCGCGGAGCGCCGCCGTCGCCGCCTGAAGCGTCTGGTCCTGCCGCCGCCGGACGATCACGGTCAGCCACCACGCCGACCGTTCGTCGAGCATCGAATCGCGGCCCCGCACGATGCCCTCGCACGCGAGCGGCACCGTCACGTCGATCTGCTGGCCGACCTCGGGCCCGAAGAATCCGGGTGGCGCGACGCCGACGATGGTGAACGTGAGTCGATCGAGGAGCAGCGGCTTGCCGACCGCGTCCGCCGCGCCGCCGTAGCGCCGCTGCCAGTAGTCGTAGCTGATCACGGCGACGGGACCATCCGGCCCCCCTCCTCGGCGGTCATCGGCATCGGTCAGGAGACGCCCGAGGATGGCGGGGACGCCCAGGACGTCGAAGAACCGTCCGCTCGCGTACAAGCCGTTGACGAACTCGGTCTGTCCCGTCGCCGCGGTGTTGAACCGGTTGGACGACCATGCGGCCGCGCCGTCGAAGAGGGACGAACGGTCACGAATCTGTTCCCAGATCGGATTCGTCCACGAGTCGCGGTCCTCGTTGAGGGCGACGATCGCGAGCTGCTGCGGCGCCTTCACCGGCAGCGCCCGCAGCATCAGCGCGTCGAGGATCGAAAAAATCGCCGTGTTGGCGCCGATCCCCAGCGCGAGCGACAGGATCGCGACGGCGGAGACGATCGGCGACGCGCGCAGCGCGCGATAAGCGTCACGAAGATCGGGCACGTTATCCCTCGCGCAGGACCCGCGCAGGATCGATGCGCGCGGCGCGGAGCGCGGGTAGCCATCCCGCCATGACCCCGATGGCCGTCAGCACCAGTGCGGACGCGGCGAGCGTCGCGGGATCGCGCGGCTCGAGGCCGAAGAGCAGCGCGGCGACGAGCGGCGACGCCGAGAGCGACAGGCCCGCGCCGATCGCGATGCCGAGCGCGACCAGCACGACGACGCGGCGCAGCACGAGCGCGACGGCGCGCGACGGCCCGGCCCCCAGCGCGATGCGGATGCCGATCTCGGTCCGCCGGCGGCTGACGGCGTACGACATCACGCCGTAGAGCCCGAGTCCCGCGAGCAGCAGCGCGAGGATCCCGAAGAAGCCCGACAACATCGCGATCACGCGCTCCTGCGACGTCACCTCGCGGACGCGCTCGCGGTACGGACGGAACGTCAGCGTCGCGTCGCCGTCGACACGGGCGATCGCCGCCGCGATCGGCCGCGCGAGGAGGGCCGGAGACCCCGACGCCGACCGCACGACGATCGTCGCGCCCGGCAGCGGCCGTTCGACGAGCTGCGGCAACGCCTGATACATCGTCGGGGGAATACGATCGCGCGGCGAGACGTAGACCGAGTCGCGGACGACCCCGATGATGAGAAGCCACGGGGGATCGACGCCGGGACGTCGAACCCGCCGGACGGATCGGCCGATCGGGTTCACGCCGGAAAAATACCGGCCGGCGAACGTCTCGTTGACCAGGATCGCGCGCGGCGCCGACGCGTTGTCTAGATGCGTGAAGTCGCGCCCCGCGAGAATCGGCGTCCCGTGCGTCGCGAACCAGCCGGGGCTGACGCCGTTGACCCAGACGTCGCGGTCCGTCTCGGGGAGCGACAGGCCGTCGGGATTCTCGATGAGAATGTCCCATCCGCTGCCGGTGAGCGGCGTGATGACCTCGAGCGCCGCGTGCCGGACGCCCGGGACCGCGAGGACCGCCTCGCGCATTCGCTCCAGCAGCGTGGGCCGATCCACCGTCGCGACCGCGCTGCGTTTCACGTTCGCGTCGACCAGCAGGATCGGATCCGGGTCGAATCCGAGGGGGACGTGCGCGAGGGTCGAGAAGGTCCGCATGAACAGGCCGGCGCCCACGACCAGCATGAGCGACAGCGCGACTTGCAGCACGACCATCAGGCTGCCGAAGCCGCTGCGGGATTCCCCCGCGATCGTGCGGCCCTGTTCCTTGATCGCCTCCCCCGGCTCGATGCGCGCGGCGCGCAGCGCCGGCACGGTCCCGAACACCGCGGTGGTGGCGGTGGCGACGAGGGCGGTGAACAGCAGGACGCGCCAGTCGACGCCGACGTCGAGGGCCGTCGCCGTGCGCGCGCCGGACAACTCCAGGACGAGCAGTCGCGCGCCCCAGTTCGCGAACGCCACGCCGAGCGCCGTGCCCGACGCCGAGAGCAGCGCGCTCTCGGCGAGCAGCTGGCGCGCGACGCGCCAGCCCGACGCCCCGAGCGCCGCGCGCACGCTCAGCTCGTGGCGGCGCGCCGTCGCCCGCGCGAGCAGCAGGTTCGCGATGTTCGCGCAGGCGATCAGCAGCACCAGCGCGACGACCGCCATCAGAATCGCCAGCGGCTGCCGGTACTGCTGGCCGAGCGCGTTGGGTCCGTTCGCGGCGGGCCGGAGTTCGAAGGGGCCCTTCAGGTAGTTCGCCGCTTCCTGCGGTCGCAGCTGCTCCGGCACCGTGGCTTCACGCATCTGCGGCTGCACGCCGCGCAGGGCGGTCGTCGCGCGATCGATTGTGTCGTTCGGCTTCAGCCTGGCCATCACGAGCAGCCACCGCGACGATCGCTCGTCGAGCAGGCTCTCCTGCGCGCCGCGAATCAGCGGCTCGCCGGCGATCGGGATCGCGACGTCGTAGCGCCTGCCCTGATCGACGCCGGCGAACCGCGGCTCCGTCACGCCGATGACCGTGAACGGCACGCGGTCGAGCGCGAGCGTGCTGCCGATCGCGTCGGCCGCGCCGCCATAGTGCCGCTGCCAGAACGCGTAGCTGATGACCGCGACCGGTCCGTCCTTCCCGCCTCCCCTGATGTCGTCGGCCGGCGTGAACGTGCGTCCGAGGATCGCGGGCAGGCCGAGCACGTCGAAGAACTCGCCGCTCGCGAACACCCCGTTGACCAGCTCCGCCTCGCCGCCGCGCGCGAGGTTGAACCGCTGCGTCGAGTACGCGAAGGCGCCGTCGAGGAACTCATGGTCGCGCGCGCGAAGCTGCTCCCACAGCGGGTTGCTCCACGACGTGCGCCCCGGCCCGGGCATCACCAGCACGAGCCGCTCGGGCGTCTTCACCGGGAGCGTCCGCAGCATGAGCGCGTTGACGATGGAAAAGATCGCGGTGTTGGCGCCAATCCCCAGCGCGAGCGACAGGATCGCGACCGCGCTGACGATCGGGCTCGCGCGCAGGGCGCGATAGGCGTCGCGGAAATCAGTCACTGGAGTGCTCCGTGCCTCTCGAATGTGGTAGCGCGCCCTTTAGGGCCTCTTTAGACCTGCTCGTGATCCCTGCGACAGCCATCCATCACGAGCAGCCCTGAAGAAGGGCTGCGCTACGACCATCTGATCCGACTATCTACGACTCCCGCAGGCCAATCGCCGACAGCACGACGGCGGCCGCCATCAGCGTCGCGGGATCGCGCGGCTCGAGGCCGAAGAGCAGCGTCGCGACGAATCGCGACAGCCAGAGGCTCGCGGCCGTGCCGATGACGAGCCCGGCACAGACGAGCACGGCGACCCGACGCAGCACGATCCAGACGACGCCGGCGGGTGCGGCGCCAAGCGCCATCCGGATCCCGATTTCCGTGCGCCGGCGGCTCACCGCATAGGCCATCACGCCGTACAGGCCCAGACCTGCCAGCAGCAGCGCGAGCGCGCCGAAAAAGCCCGAGAGCATGGCGACGAGCCGCTCCTGCGTCAGCGCGCCGTCGATCTCGCCCGCGAGCGGCCGGAAGGTGAACGACACCTTCGGGTCGACGGACGTGACGGCGGCGGCGATCGCCCGCGACAGCGCGGACGGCGATCCGCTCGCGCGAACGCTCACGTTCATCGACGAGCCCGCTTCCTTCTGCTGCGCCACCGCCAGATACATCGTCGGCGGCACGGGCGTCCGCAGCGAGACGTACACGGCGTCTTTCACGAGGCCGACGATTTCCAGGACCGGGTTCGGCGCGCCGGGACGTCCGACCTCCCTGACCCGTCCGCCGAGCGGGCGCCGGCCGGGGAAGAACTTCCGTGCGAAGGTCTCGGTCGCCACCACGTCGCGGGTGCGCGCGTAGAGCCCGTGCGCACGAAACGCCTCCCACAGCGGATTCGTCCAGGACGACCGGGTTGGCCCGCAGAAGACGAACGCGAGCCGACCCGGGTCGCGCACGGGCAGCGAGCGCAGGAGCAGACTATCGAGGATCGAGAAGATCGCCGTGTTCGCGCCGATGCCCAGCGCGAGCGACAAGACCGCCACGGCGGTGACGACGGGGGTCGCTCGAAGGGCCCGGAACGCGTCGCGAAGATCGGTCATGACGGCGCAGTATCTACGAAAGGCTTCGTAGCGTCAATCGGCGGACAGGCGCGCCGATGCTGGCCGTTAGACGCGGCCGACGCGGGAGGGGTTGGCCGAACGCAGGGCCAAAGGCTGGGCTACGAATTATTTACGGTCTCGGTCCCGCTCACCGGAATGCCGCATACCGTCCCCGAATACGTGACGACGATCTGCGCCGCGCTGTCGCTCGTCGCCTTGCCGTTCGTGAACGTGAACGGGCAGTTCACGCCCCCCTGGCTGACGAGCCCTTGCGCGGTCCAGTTGAGCGCCGAGCCGGATAATGTGCCCGTGCCGGTGCCGTTGACGTTGATCCCGCCGCCGCACGTGGCCGCGAACGACACGTTTGCCGCGGAGGCGCTGACCGGCGTCACGATGTACTTGACGTTGCCGCAGCCCGTTGGCGGCGTGGACGCCGTCGCCGACGTCCACACCCCCGCGAACGCGTCCATGCCGATCGTCGGCGTCGGCGACGTTGGCGTCGGATTGGAGCCTTTGTCGTTGTTGCTGCTGAGCAGTCCGCAGCCGGCCGTCAGGAGGGCGGTCAGCGCTACGGGCGCAAGCCGTGAAAGAGAAACCCGCATGGTGTTCTCGTTATCGGCCGATGCCGCGCGCGGCTATACCCGGCTCGCTTGAAAGCCCGCGCGACGAAATATAATCGTCGTTTCTGCGATGGCTTTCGAAGGCGTCTATTCCGTCCTGCCGACTCCCTTCACCGACTCCGGCGAGCTCGACGAATCCAGCCTCCGGCGCGTCGTCGACCTGTTCGTCGCGGCCGGCGTCAATGGCCTGACCGCGCTCGGCGTGACGGGGGAGGTCGCGAGGCTCGAGGAGCCCGAGCGTGCGCGGATTATCGAGGTCGTCGTCGACCAGGCGGCGGGCCGCGTCCGCGTCGTCGCGGGGACGACGGCCGAAGGCACGCGGACGTGCCTCGCCTACAGCCGGCAGGCGAAGGAACTCGGCGCCGCCGCGGTGATGGTCAGCCCCCCGCGCATGCTGAAGCTGAATTCGGACGCGGTCGTGCGTCACTACAAGGCGCTCGCCGACGCGGTCTCGATGCCGATCGTCGTGCAGGATTACCCGCCGATCTCCGGGTTCGCGATGGAGCCGGCATTGCTCGCGCGTATCGCGAAAGAGATCCCGTCCGCGCGCACGATCAAGCTCGAGGATCCGCCGACGCCGTTCAAGACGGCGCGCATCCTCGAACATGCCGCGGGAACGCCGGTTCAGATTTTCGGGGGCCTCGGCGGCGTGTTCCTGCTCGAGGAACTCCTCGCGGGCGCGACGGGCGCCATGACCGGTTTCGCGTTCCCGGAGATCCTCGTGAAGATCGTCAGCCTGTTCCGGGCGGGGCGCACCGACGAAGCGGGCGAGGTGTTCTACCGGGCGGTCCCGCTGATGCGATTCGAGTTTCAGGAAGGGATTGGAATGGCGATCCGCAAAGCGGTGCTGCATCGCCGGGGCGCGCTGGCGAGCGCCGCCACGCGGGCCCCCGCGGGCGCCCTCGACCAGCCGACGCGCGACGCGCTCGATCGCGTGCTGGCATGGACGCGACGGCAGGAAGGATTCGAATGGATCTCGGTCTGAAAGGAAAGGTCGCGATGGTCGCGGGCGCGAGCCGCGGCCTCGGGTTCGCCGTCGCCGAGACGCTCGCACGCGAAGGCGCGCGCGTGTCGATTGCTTCGACGGATCAGAAAGCCATCTCGGCGGCGGTGGAGCAGATTCAGCGCGGCGGCGGCGAGACGATCGCGTCGGTCGTGGACGTGAGGCGCGCCGATCAGATCGCGCGCTGGGCCGAGACGACGACGTCGCGGTTTGGCGGCGTCGATCTGCTGTTCACCAATTCCGGCGGCCCTCCCGCCGGCGCCACGCTCTCGTTCGACGACGCGGCGTGGCAGGACGCGGCGGATCTGCTGCTCTTCAGCGTGCTCCGCATGGTGCGCGCGGCGGTGCCGTCGATGAAGCAGCGCGGCGGCGGCGCGATCCTGATGTCCACGTCCTCGTCCGTGAAGGAGCCCGTGCCGAATCTCGGCCTCTCGACGGTCCTTCGATCATCCGTGTCGGCGCTCGCGAAGACGCTCGCGCTCGAACTCGCGGCCGACAAGATTCGCGTCAACCAGATCGTGCCGGGCCGGATCGATACGGATCGCGTCCGCCATCTGGATCAAATCAACGCGAAGAAGCAGGGGACGTCCCCCGAAGAGGCAAAAGCCAGGGCGATTGCCTCGATTCCGGCCGGCCGCTACGGGGAACCGCCGGAGTTCGGCCGCGCCGCGGCGTTCCTGCTCTCGGACGCGGCCAGCTACATCACCGGATCGACGCTGCAGGTGGATGGCGGACTCGTCCGGTGCGTCCTTTGAAGCCATGGGCGTGATGCGCAAGATTCTGCTTGCCGGCTCGACGAGCCCATGGCTCCGCCGGCAGGCGACGAGACGCGCCTTCGTCCGCCGCTCCGTCTCGCGCTTCATGCCGGGCGAGCGGATCGACGACGCGCTCGACGCCGCGGCGGCGCTCAAGCCCGAGGGCATCAACACGATCCTGACGCGTCTCGGCGAGAACCTCACGCGGCTCGAGGAAGCCGAAGAAGTGACGCAGCACTACCTCGACGTCCTCGATCGCGTGCACGCGCGCGGGCTCGACGGGCAGATCTCCGTCAAGCCGACGCAGCTCGGGCTCGATCTGGACGCCGCGGTCTGCGAGCGCAACCTCGATCGGATTATCGAAACGGCGGAACGGCTCGCGAACGTCCCCGTCTGGATCGACATGGAGAGCTCGCCGTACGTCGAGCCGACGCTGAAGCTGTTCCGCGAGGCGCGCGAACGTCACCGCGGCGTCGGCATCGCGCTGCAGGCGTACCTCTATCGGACCGAGAAGGACCTGGAGAGCCTGCTCGCGCTGGGACCGGCGGTGCGAATCGTCAAAGGCGCGTACCTCGAACCGCCGGAGGTCGCGTTTCCGAAGAAAAGCGACGTCGACGAGAACTTCTACAAGCTGTGCTGCCGCGTGATGAGCGCCGACGCGCAGCGGACGGGTGCGCTGCTGCACATCGCGACGCACGACGTGGCGCTCGCGGATCGACTGCGCGCCTTCATCCGGGACCATCGCGTGCCCGCGTCCGCGTACGAGTTCGCGATGCTCTACGGGATCCAGCGCGGCCAGCAGCAGCGCCTCGCTCGCGACGGGCAGCGACTGCGCGTGCTCATCAGCTACGGCGAGTACTGGTTCCCGTGGTACATGCGCCGGCTCGCGGAAAGACCGGCAAACGTGATGTTCGTCCTCAAGAGCATGGTGGCACGGTGAACTGCTCATTTCCATGAAGGCCATCGTCGTCACGCCGGGGCAGCACGGGACGGTCCGGATGGACGACGTGCCGGATCCGGAGCCCGCGCCGCACGAGGTCGCGGTCAGCGTGCTCCGCGTCGGGCTGTGCGGGACCGACGCCGAGATCGCCGATGGGTTGTTCGGGGAAGCGCCGGCTGGCGACCGTCATCTGATCATCGGGCACGAGAACGTCGGCGTCATCGAGGACGTCGGCCGCCGCGTCCGGGGATGGCGGCGCGGACAGATCGTCGTCGCCACGGTGCGCCGCCCGTGCGGCCGCTGCTTCAACTGCGGCCGCGGCGAGAACGACATGTGCACGAGCGGTCTGTTCTCCGAGCGCGGGATCAGGCGGCGCCACGGATACATGGCGCAGTACTACGCCGAGTCGCCGGCGTTCCTCCACCGCATCCCGAAAGCCCTCGCGAACGTCGCGGTCCTCCTCGAGCCGCTGTCGATCGTGGAAAAGGGAATCGATCACAGCTTCCGGCTGCAGCGGCGGTTCCTGTGGAAACCGCGGACCGCCGTCGTCTTGGGCGCCGGGCCGATCGGGCTGCTCGCGGCCGCCGTGCTGCGGATCCGCGGTCTGGACGCCGTCGTCATCAGCCGCGAGCCCGACTCGGACCCGCGCGTCCGCCTCGCGAGGGCGCTCGGCGCGCAGTACCTGTCCGCCGCGGATCGGACGATGGAGGATCTTCAGAAGGAGATCGATCCGATCGATCTTGCCGTCGAAGCGACGGGGGTGTCGGCCGTCGCGTTCGACGCGATGCAGGTTCTCGGTCCGAACGGCGTGTTGTGCCTGTTGAGCGTGACGAGCGGCCGCACGAAGGCGGAAGAGCCAATCGATCGGATCAACGAGATGCTCGTGCTCGGCAATCGCGTCGTGTTCGGCAGCGTCAACGCGAACGCGCGTCACTTCACGATGGGCATCAACGACATGGCCGTCATGGAGAAGAAGTGGCCCGGCGTCCTGGAGCGATTGATCACGACGCGGTTGCCGTGGACCAAGTACGGCCAGTGGTTCGGTGCCGCGCGTCACGGCATCAAGACGACGTTGGAGGTGGGATTGGTCTAATACCGAATGCCGAATGCCGAATGCCGAATGCAGGGCGATCGCGTGTGCCGAGATGCCACACCGGGTGTACCGTACTGCGCCAGATCCAGCTAACCAATAGACACAGTTGCTCTTGTGACATTTCTCCGCGGCGTCCGCCGCCGCGTCGTGTTCTCTTCTGGAACTTTCGACAAAACCGTTACGCCCTCGCGCAAGCCACCGCCGAGGATCTAATGCACGGCCGGTCAAGCATTTAGGTCACGACGCCGGAAACCCGGCCGTGTGGAGCGTTCCTTGCGAAGCGTCGAGCTCGATCCTGTGTCTGCGAGCCCTATGACGATCAAACGCTTCCTCACCTTATTCAGTACGTTCGCGCTTCTCGCCGGCTGGTTCAGCGTCGCGCCGCACGGCCAGCGGCGGCCGACGGTTTCCGCCGATCTGGCGCATCACGCCGCGGGACCGCATCGTCACCGCGTCATCGTGCAGGCTGATGAGGGAGCGCTGTCAACGCTGCGAGGACGCCGTCTCGGCGTGCTGCGTCGCCAGTTGTCCGGCGCGGTGGCGCTCGACGTGTCGGACGCCGAGCTGGACGCGCTCACGCGCGACGGCAACGTCCTCCACGTGTCGGGCGATTTGCCGGTGCACGCCGACATGGCGGTCACCAACAAGGTGACGAACGCGGCGACCGTCTGGCAGGGCACGTCGGGCCTGCTCGGGCTCGGCGGGACGCCGGGCTACAAGGGCAGCGGCATCACCGTCGCCGTGCTCGACTCAGGCATCGCGTCGCACCAGGCGCTGGGCACGCGCGTCGTCGCGCGCGTGAGTTTCGTCTCGACGGAACCGACCGTCGCCGGCGATCCATTCGGCCATGGCACGCACGTCGCCGGGATTGTCGGCGGCAACGGCGGTCCAGCCGCGTCGATCGGCGCACCGTACTCGGGCGGCAGCGCGCCGTCGGTGAAGCTCGTCGACGTGCGCGTCCTCGGCAGCAACGGCTCCGGGCTGACGAGCGACGTGATCGCCGGCATCAACTGGGTCGTGCAGAACCGCAAACTGTACGGCGGCATTCGCATCATCAATCTGTCGCTCGGGCACCCGGTGACGGAATCGTCGGTGAGCGATCCGCTCGATAAGGCCGTCGCCACCGCGGTCGCCAACGGCATCGTCGTCGTCGCGGCGGCCGGCAACTACGGACAGACGTCCACCGGCGCGACGATCCTGGGCGGCGTGACGTCGCCCGGCAACTCGCCGTTCGCGATCACGGTGGGAGCGATTGATACAAAGGGGACGGTCGATACGTCCGACGACAAGCTCGCGCCGTACAGCTCGCGCGGACCGACAAAATACGACTTCGGGGTGAAGCCGGACGTCGTCGCGCCCGGGACGCGGATCGTGTCGCTCGAAGTCGCAGGTTCCTATCTGAGCACGACCTATCCGTCGTGGCACGTCGCGGGAAGCGCGTCCAACGCCTACGCGCGGATGACCGGCACGAGCATGGCGGCGGCCGTCGTGAGCGGGGGCGTCGCCTTGCTGCTCAACGCGCAGCCGACGCTGTCGCCGGCGCAGGTGAAAATCGCCCTGCAGATGGGCGCGCGGTATGTCTCCGACGCGGGCCTGATAGGCGCCGGCACCGGCGGCGTGGACTTCGCGGCGTCGCTGCGGCTCGCGAACCAGGGTCTCATCGGATCGCTGCTGACGTCGATCACGAACCTGCTCGGCCTGTCGAGCGGCGCGGCGTTCCGCGACGCGGGCACGTTGATCGATCGCGTCTACGACCGCAGCGGCATCCGGCTGCTGCGCCTTCTCGATCTGAGCGCGCTGTTCGACGCCGCGGAGTCGGCGGAGTGGGGTGTACTGAACCTGCTCGGGCTCGGCAATCCACTCGCCTCGAAGCCCGCGAACTACCTGGTGTGGGGACAGGTCGCCGGCTGGACCAGCAGCTACTACGTCGTGTGGGGCAGCACGATCCAGGATCCGTCCGGGCAATACGTCGTCTGGGGCAGCAGCGACGTGACGGACGGCAGTTACGTCGTCTGGGGCAGCTCGCTGCCCGGATCCGACGGCTCGACTCGATGAACGCGCGCGATACGGCGTTGCCCCTCAACGCCCGGCTGTTCGTCGCGATCGTCACGATCTCCGGTCTCGCGGTCGTCGCGCGGTGTGTCTTCGTGCTCGCGGCCACCGACGTGCCCTGGGAATGGCTGCTCTTCGCAGCGCTGACGATCGCGAGCGGCGCCTTCACGCTGAAGATTCCGGCCATCGACTCGCGGCTGTGTGTCTCCGAGCTGTTCGCGCTGACCTGCGTCCTGCTGTTCGGACCCGCCGCGGGCGCGGTCACGCTGGCGCTCGACGGCGCGCTGCTGTCGATACGATGCCGGATGTCGGCCGCCCAGATCGTCTTCAACTTCGGCAGCCTGGGGCTGGCGGTCTGGGTGTCGGGGACGCTGTTCTTCTTCGCGTCCGGCGCGCAGCCTCTCTACAACCACGCGGCGCCGTACGCGGGGCTGATCGTTCCGCTCGCGTTGACGACGCTGACGTACTTCACGCTGAACAGCGGACTGACCGCGACCGCCGTCGCCTTGTCGGGCCGGCGGGCGATCTGGCTGGTGTGGCGGGAGCATTTCCTTCCGCTTCTCCCGAGCTACCTGGCGGGAGGCTCCGTTTCGCTGCTGCTCGTCGTCGCGCTGCGCGAGCTGCACCTGAGCGCCATCGCGCTCATCCTGCCGCTGCTGCTGATTTCCTATCTGACGTTGAAGTCGTACTTCGGCCGCCTTGAGGATTCGGCCCATCACGTCGCGCAGCTCAATCGCCTCCAGCTCTCCACGGTGGAGACGCTCGCCACGGCCGTCCGCCGCGTGCAGGGCGCCGCGCTCGCGCTCGCACGCGAGATTGGCGTCACGGATGACGAGACGCTGAAAGCGATCGCCGCCGCCGCGCTGCTGCACGACACGGGGAAGATCGCGATCCCCGAGCACATCCTGAACAAACCCGGACGGCTGTCGCCCGCCGAGTTCGAGAAGATGAAGCTGCACGCGCCGATCGGCGCGGAGATCCTGTCGTCGATCGAATTCCCGTATCCCGTCGTCCCGATCGTGCGCCACCACCACGAGAACTGGGACGGCAGCGGGTATCCGGACGGGTTGAAGGCCACCGACATTCCGCTCGGCGCGAGGATTCTCGCGGTCGTCGACTGCTTCGATGCGCTGACGTCCGATCGCCCCTACCGGAACCGGATGGACGAAGAAACCGCGCTGGGCATCCTGCGCGAGCGGCGCGCGACGATGTACGACCCCGTTGTGGTGGACGCGTTCGTCGCCGCGCATCGGCGGATCATGCCCGCCGGGGACCCGACGCCTCACCCCGTTGCGCGCGCGGTCGGGAGCGCGCGTGCGATGCTGCGCGACGCGCCGGAGGCGCAGGCGCCGCCACCGCCGGGGGAGTCCGCGATCGCGGACGAAGCGCTGGCGGTCGGCAGTCTGGCACGCGCGATGTGCGGCGAGGCCAGCCTGCGGGACGCGGGCGCGCTCGTGTGGATGCTCGTCCGCCAGATGCTGCCCTGCGCCGCGGCCATGGCGTTGTTCGTGCCGGAGGAGGAACAGGACAGCCTCGCCGTGCGCTACGCGGCCGGCGCCCACGCCGCGCGGCTGCGAGGCACGCGGAAGGCGATGGGCACCGGGATCGCGGGGTGGGTCGCCGTCAACCGCCGCAGCGTCCCGAACGCGGAAGCCGCCCTGGATCTCGGGGCCGACGTGAAGACCTTGACGCCGCCGCTGCTCTCCGCGCTCGCGCTGCCGCTGATCCAGCACGAGAAAGTGGTGGCGGTGCTCGCGCTCTACGCCACGACGTCCAACGCGTTCGCCGACCGCCACGCGCGCGTCCTCGATCTGCTTGCGCCGCACCTCGCGACGTCCGTCGCCGCGCCGCTCGACCTCGACGAGCCGCAGACCCATCGCAGCGGCGATCTGAAGCTCGTGCACGGCGCGTCGGCGTGAATCAGGTTCCAGCTACAGCCTCCAGCTATCAGCTACCCGCTTCAGTCATCCGCCATCCGTCATCCATCATCCGTCATCCGTCATACGATGTCTGCGTGCGGCCTCACCCTCACCTCTTCGAAATCAGCACGTGGCCGTGGCTCGAGCGGCTCACACGCCGCGAGGGACGGCGGATCACGCTGGGGAGCGTGCCGGACGCCGAGTGGGACCGCATCGCGCAGCTCGGGTTCGATTGCGTGTTCCTGATGGGCGTGTGGCGCCGCAGCGCGCTCGGACGGTTCATGGCCCGGACGGACCGGACGCGGCTCGATCAATACGATCGCGCGCTTCCGGGCTGGTCGTTCGATGACGTCTGCGGGTCGCCGTACTCGATCCAGGCGTACGAACCGGACGAACGCATGGGCGGGTGGGACGATCTTGCGCGCGCGCGTGATGCACTCGCGTCGCGAAACATCCGGCTCATCCTCGATTTCGTACCCAACCACACCGGGCTCGATCACCCGTGGGTCCGTTCGCGCCCGGACTTGTACGTGCAAGGCACGCTCGACGACTACCGAGACTCGCCGGAACTGTTCCATCCGCTGGATGACGACGGCCGGGTCAGGTTCGTGGCGTGCGGCCGCGATCCGTTCTTCCCCGCATGGCACGACGTCGCGCAGTTGAACTACTTCAACCCCGAGACCAGAGCCGTGATGGTCGATACGCTCGCGGGAATCGCGGAGCGCTGCGACGGCGTGCGCTGCGACATGGCGATGCTCGTCCTCAACGACGTCTTCGAGAGGACGTGGCGGTCGATTCTGCGCGATCGCTGGGCGGCGCCGCGCGACGAGTTCTGGCCCGCCGCGATCGCGCGCGTGCCAGGCTTGCTCTACGTCGCCGAGGTGTACTGGGATCGCGAATGGTCGTTGCAGCAGCAGGGATTCCACTTCACGTACGACAAACGGCTGCTGGATCGGCTGCACCAGGGGTCCACCGCCGACGTCCGTGCCCACCTGGCCACCGATCGCGCGTTCTCTGATCGGCTCGTGCGGTTTCTGGAGAATCACGACGAGGAGCGCAGCGCCGCGGTGTTCGGGGCGAGGCTCCCCGCCGCCGCGACGCTCGCGGCGACGCTCCCGGGCATGCGGTTCTTCTTCGACGGCCAGCTCGAAGGACGCCGCGTCCGCGCGCCCGTGCAGCTGGCGCGGTGGAGCGAGGAGCCGGTGGACGCCGCCGTCGCGGACCTGTACGAACGACTGCTGCGCGCCGCATCGATGCCGGCGCTGCACGACGGCGAGTGGACGCTGCACGACGTCGCGAGCGCGGGGGACGCCACCTTCGGGTCGCTCGTCGCGTATTCCTGGCGATGGGAACGGGACTGGGTCGTCGTCGCGGCGAATCTCTCGGCCAGCGAAGCGCAGGGCCTCGTGCACATCGACGCGCCGCCCGACGGCGCGGCGTTCACCTTCCGGGATCAGCTTTCGGACGAGAGCTACCGATGGGATCGTGAAGATCTGCGCAACGGTCTCTACGTCCGGCTGCCCGGCGGCCGCGCGCACTTCTGCGACGTGCAACGGGCATAGGCCACGGAGGTCGCGGACGGATCTCTCGCCACGGACAACACGGACAGGCACGGATCAGACTCGGCCTGGATCCGTGCGACTCGTGGCCGAGATCTCCGTGCGGTCCGTGGCCTGCGATATGATCCGGCGCTGTGCGCGTGCGATTCCGCGGCGTGCGAGGATCCGTTCCGTGGGCCGTGCCGGACGGGATCGGCCACGGCTGCAACACACCGTGCATCGAAGTCGTGGACGATCGCACCGGCGCGATCCTCGTCCTCGACGCCGGCTCCGGCATCGTCGGACTTTCGCCGCTGCTGACCGGCGAGCCGCGCCCCGTGTCAGTCCTTCTGACGCACTACCACTGGGATCATCTGCAAGGGCTGCCGTTCTTCGCGACGCTGTATCAACCCGGCTGGGAGACGACGATCTTCTCGCCGGTGCTGACGTCGCACGAGCGCGGATGGCTCGACACGATGTTCAAGTCGCCGTTCTTCCCGGTGCCCTACGAACATCTGCCGAACCGGCCGCAGCTGCAGATGGTGAGAGCGGGCGAATTGAATATCGGCGGCTTCGAGGTGACCGCGCTCCCGTTGAACCATCCGGGCGGGGCGCTCGCGTATCGCGTGCGCGGCGCGGCGGCCGTCGTGCTCGACGCCCACTTCACGCCGAAAGAGCTGCCGCAGCATCGCGGCTGGGGCCACAGCGACTGGCGCCAGTGCGCCGAGTTCGCCGCCGCGAACAACGTCGGCGGACTCTGGCTGTTCCATCACAAACCGGGGCGCAGCGATCAGGAGCTGGTGAAGATCCGCACCGACGCGCGCCGCATCTTCGACGCGACGGAAACGGCCAGTGAAGGGGAACGACTGCAGTTGTAACCGATCAGGGATTTTGCGATTCCCGGCGATGCATGGCAGCGCCGAGCCCCGGCTCGGCCATCGTCTTTTCGATGTCGGCGATCTCGACAGGGACGAACGCCGACAGATTCTCGTAGCCGCTCTCGGTGATCAGGATCATGTCCTCGAGCCGGAGGCCGAGGTGCTCGTCGGGAATCTGCATCGCCGGCTCGATCGTGAAAACCATCCCGGGCTCGAGCGTCGGGTGCGGCCCGCCGGTCACGTCGTGCACTTCCATGCCGACCGCGTGCCCGAGACTGCTCGCCGTGCTGTTCCGGTAGCGGTCCACGAACGCCGCGGCGGCGGCTTTGATCTTCGCGTCCGTGAATCGGTACGCGCCGAGGATCGCGTCCATCTTCGGCACCGCGTCCGCCACGATGTCGCGCGCAGACGCGTGCGCTCTGATCGACGTCATCAAGGCCCGATAGAGCTGCAGGTAAATCGTGTAGAACTCGCGCTGCCGCGCGGTGAATGTGCCGTTGGCCGGGAAGACGCGCGTGACGTCCGACTGGTAGTACTTGTAGTCGGGCGCGTAGTCGAACTGCACGAGGTCGCCGTCACCGAGCGTCGCGGTGTTGCGGTGATAGTGCGAGTAGAACGTGTTCGGTCCCGTCGCAATCAGCGCGAAATACGAGGGTCCGTACGCGCCGAACTTCTTGAACACGAACTCCGCGTCCGCCTGCAGCTCGTATTCCGTCATTCCCGGGGCCGCGTCGCGCATGGCCTCGATGATCCCGAGCCCGGCGATGCGGGTCGCTTCGCGGATGACGGCAATCTCTCGCGAACTCTTGATCGCGCGCAGCGCGTCCACGATCGGATCGAGGTCCTTCAGCTCGCATCGCGGCGCCGCCGCTTTCAGCTTCTGGACGAACTGCTCCTCGCGGGACACCCGGCCGTCCCAGGGATCGGCCTTCGTGGCGCGCCATAGCGCGACCGGATCCGAAGAGGACGCCTCGCCGAGCACCTCCGGTCTGAACGGCGTGTAGATGATCCGGCCCTCGCGATCCAGGTCTGCGACGACTTTGGTGAATTCGTCGCGTGGGAGCGCCGCGTCCACACCCGCGGCGCGCGCCGCCTCCTCTCCGGGATGGAGCCCCGGCCCGAACATCCGCTGCTCGCGGCGCTCGTTGTACGGCAGCAGGAACACCGCCGTCTTTTTCGTGCGGCCGTCGATGACCGCGATCGCACGTGGCTCGACGACCCCGGTCAGATAGAAGAACTGGTTGTTCTGCCGGAACGCCTGCTCGCCGGGACGCTCCGTCGTGCCCTGGAGCACCGCGACGGCGTCGCCGATCTGTGCCATCACCTTCAGGCGGCGTGCGGCGAATTCGTCGGGCGGGAAGATCTCGGTGCCGGTGAATACCGGTTGCGCGCGGCCGAGCGTCGTCAGCAGCGCACAAGCGACGAGCGTGACGAGCAGGCGAGTCATGCGCGCATGATACAGCCTGCCGAGAATGCGGAGGACGCCGAGACGCGCTACAATCCGCGATCTGAAATCGCCCAAGGAGGTCACTCCATGCCGGCTCTCCGCCGCGTGCTGCTGCCTGCCGCCGCCCTGGTCGTCATCGCCCTCGCCGCGTTCGTCGAGACGCCCCTCCGCGGCGCCTCCGAAGCCCGGCTGGCTCGCTACCCGCATTACCGTGCGGGAAAGATCGCGTTCACGTACGTCGGCGACATCTGGACCGCGGACGAGAACGGCCAGAACGTCCGCCGCCTGACGGTCAACAAGGCGCGCGACGTCTACCCGCGCTTCTCGCCCGACGGCAAGTGGATCGCGTTTTCGAGCGACCGCGCCGGCAGCCTGGACGTCTTCGTCATGCCGGCCGAGGGAGGGACCGCGAAGCAGTTGACCTTCCATTCCGCCGACGACACCGTCCTCGCGTGGACGCCGGACTCGCAGGCGGTGCTCTTCGCGAGCAATCGCGCCGAAGACTGGGCCGGCAAGCTCTACACCGTCGGCCTCAACGGCGGGATGCCGAAGAACGTCGGCGCCGACATGGGCGTGTGGGCGAGTTACTCCCCCGACGGATCGAGGCTCGCCATCAACCGTCACGGCCAGGTGTACTGGCGCAAGTACTATCGCGGCGCCAACCAGACCGACGTGACGATCATGGACGTCGCGGCGAAGTCGTTCAAGGACGTGACCGATTTCAAGGGCCTCGACTCCTGGCCGATGTGGGGACGCGACGGCAACATCTACTTCGTCAGCGATCGCGAGGGCAACGGCCTCACGAACATCTGGCGCGTCAGCGACAAGGGAGGCAACGCGGAACCGGTGACGACGTTCAGGACCGGCGACGTCCGGTGGCCGTCGATCAGCGACGACGGCAAAGTCGTGATGTTCGAGCACGACTTCGGCATCTGGAAGCTCGACGTCGCGACGCGCAAGGCGGCGGCGGTGCCGCTTCAGATCTCCGCCGAGTTGCAGGACAACGATCTCGAGTTCCGTCCGTTCAACTCCGAGGTGGACGACTTCAGCCTCGAGCCGGTCGGACATCGCATCGCGTTCTCCATCCACGGCGAAGTGTTCACCGCGCCGATCGAGGAAGGCGACTTGACGCAGGTCACCGACGGCCCGGCGCGTGACCGCGACGTCGAGTACGCGCCCGATGGCAAGCACCTCGCGTACGTGTCCGACAAGAGCGGGCGGGAGGAGATCTACATCGCGACGCCCGACGGCGCCGGGGAGGCGCAGAAGATCACCGACCTCGACGCGCTGAAGCTCTCGTACACATGGGCGCCCGATTCGAAGGCGCTCGCGTACGTCGCGTCCGACAACAAGCTGCGCCGCTTCGACGTCGATTCCCGCCGCACGCTGGAGCTGGCCTCGTCACGCTACGGCAACATCGGCGCGCCGGCGTGGTCTCCAGACGGGCAGTGGATCGCGTACGCCAGGCCGGATCAGACGCGCACGAACGACATCTGCTTGATCCCGTCGGGCGGCGGCGAGGAGCACAAGGTCACGTTCGACTCGGCGAACGATACCGCGCCGCGCTTCGCGCCGAACGGACTGAAGTTGTACTTCGTCCGCTCCGGCGAAGGCGGCGGTGGCGGACGCGGCGCCGCTCCGGGCGCCGGGTCGCAGGTGTACGCGATCGCGCTCGAGCGCGAAGATCGCGACCCGGATGATCCCGCCGAGCGTGCCGACAGCGCGGATCAGCCGGGTGGACGCGGTCAGGCCGCCGCCGCCGCGCCGCCGCGCGCGATCAGTGTCGATTGGGCTGGCCTCAAGCGCCGCACGCGTCAAGTCACTCGGATGCCGTTTGGCGTCTCCTCGTACGCGGTCGCGCCCGACAGCCGCACGATCGCCTTCGTGACGACGGAGCCCGGGGCGACTCGGACGCAGCCGGCGCTGTACACGATTCAGCAGGACGGCCGCCGGTTGTCGCGCGTGCTCTCGGGCGGCGCGGGTGGCGATTCGGATGAAGAAGAGCCCGCCGCGGCCGCGGGACGCGGCGGCGGGATGGGGGACCTCGCGTTCCCGCGCGACGGCCGTTCGATCTTTTTCCGCGAGGGCCGCGGCGTGTACTCCGTCGCGATGCCCGCGGGCGGGCAGGGAAGCGGCGCCGGTGCGCCGGGCGGCCCGGCCGCGGGCGCCGGGCGCGAAGCGACGCGCCGTCGCGTCAGCTTCAACGTGCGCGTGAAGGTCGACCGCCCCGCCGAATGGTCCGAGATGTTCGGCGACGCGTGGCGGACGATGAAGTATCGCTTCTACGATCCGAAGATGCACGGCAAGGACTGGGACGCGATGCGCGCGAAGTACGAGCCGCTCGTGCCTTACGTCGGCGACCGCCAGGAACTCCTCAACATCGTCAACGAGATGATCGGCGAGTTGAACGCGTCGCACACCGGCGCGGCGCCCCCGCCGGCGGGGCGCGGCGGCGGCGCCGGCGTGTCCACCGGATATCTCGGTCTCGATCTCGAGCCGGATTCGCGCGCCGGCCGCTACAAGGTCACCTACATCTATGAAGGCGGCCCGGCCGACAAGGATTGGGTGACGGTGAGCGTCGGCGATTACCTGCTCGCGATCGACGGCAAGCCCGTGAAGGCGGGCGACGATTACTGGCAGATGCTGAACTACCGGTTGAATCGCAAGGTCGAGGTCACGCTCAACGGCAAAGCGGCGGACGAGGGGGCGTGGAAGACGCGCATCGCGCCGATCACTCAGGGCGCGCAGAACCAGCTCCGGTACGAACGCTGGGTGAAAGAGCGCCGCCAGCAGGTGGACAAGCTGTCGAACGGACGGATCGGGTACCTGCACATTCAGGCGATGGACCAGCCGTCGCTGTTGAAGTTCGAGAAGGAGATCCGCGAGAACCGGAACAAGGAAGCGCTGGTGATCGACCAGCGCTGGAACGGCGGCGGCAACATCGAGCAGGAGCTGCTCGCGATCCTCGTGCAGCGTGAATACCAGATCTGGCAGCCCCGCGGCACCGAGCCGTCGCCGCGTCCGTTTGCCGGGTTCTTCGGTCCGAAAGTGGTGCTGCAAAACTGGCGGTCGGCGTCGAACGCGGAGATGTTCCCCGCCGGCTTCCGCGCGCTCGGGCTCGGGAAAGTGATCGGCACGCCGACGTTTGGCGCCGTCATCGGCACCGGCAGCTATTCGCTGATCGACGGCTCCACGGTTCGGACGCCGGGGACGGGCGTGTTCCTCGCCGATCCGCAGAAAACGAACATGGAAAACTACGGCGTGCAGCCGGACATTCTGGTGGAGAATAGCCCCGAGGACAATCTGGCCGGACGCGATCGTCAGCTCGAGACCGCCGTCCAGGAGCTGCTCAAGGAACTCGGACAGCGGAAGACGACGACGCAATTGGTGAATCGGTGAACTGGTGAATTCACCAACTCACAAATCCACGAATTCACCAATTCGCAAAATCGATCGGAGGGGATTGAGATGCTGAAGGTAATCGTACTGGGCGTCGCCGGCCTCGCAATGGCCGGTGCACCGCGCGGCAAGGCGCCCGACGACCTGAAGACCGGCGATCCGGCGCCGGCGTTCTCGTTGCCGGGCTCGGACGGCAAGACCCATTCGCTCGCCGACTACCGCGGCCAGACCGTGGTGCTCGCGTGGTTCCCCAAGGCGTTCACCGGTGGGTGAACCGCCGAATGCAAATCGCTCCGGGCGAGCGGATCCAGCCTCAAGAACTTCGACGTCGTGTACTTCATGGCGAGCGTCGATGACCCCGAGACGAACAAGAAGTTCGCGGAATCCACCGAAGCGGACTTCGTCCTCCTGAGCGACCCCGGCAAACAGGTCGCCACCGCGTACGGCGTGCTCACCGAGAGAGGCTTCGCGTCTCGATGGACGTTTTACATCGGCGCCGACGGCAAGCTCCTCTACATCGACAAGCAGGTGAAGCCGGGGACGTCCGGTGAAGACATGGTGGCGAAGCTGCAGGAATTGGGGATCAAGAAGAGATAGACCATCCCGTCCCAGACCCGTACACCGGTTCTGCTGGCACGCGACATGAACGCTCCCGCACATGCCGCTGCGAGCCATCGCTGCCGTCGTGTGCCTGACGTGCACCGCCGTCGTTCTTGCGGCGACGCCGCCGGTGCTCGAGGGGCCGCTGCCCGGACGGCAGGTGTTCTCGCCGACGAACTGGTGGAACCAGGACGTCAGCGCCGCGCCGCTCGATCCGCAGTCGGCGGCGTTCATCAATTTCATCAGCGGGCGGACCCCGTCGAGTCCGGGCGCGACGCGGCAGGTCCATCCTGATTTCGGGCCGCCGCCGTACGGCATTCCGTACGTCGTCGTGGCCGGCGATCAGCCGCTCGTGCAGCCGACGTGGACGGCGTACGGCAGCGAGAGCGATGCCGGGGCGGCGGGGCGTCCGCCCGGCTATCCGATTCCTGAAGAAGCGAAGACGCAGCCGAACTACATCGAAGGGGGCGTTGCGGGCGGCGGCACCGGCGGCGATCGTCATCTCCTAATCGTCGATCGCGACAACTGGCTCCTGTACGAGACCGGCGCGACGCGCTGGAACGCGACGCTGGCGCGGTGGCAGGCGAACTGCGGCGCGGTGTTCGACTTGAGCCGGAGCGACCGGCGTCCCGAGGGCTGGACGTCGGCCGATGCCGCCGGCCTCGCGATCTTCCCCGGACTGATTCGTTACGACGAGACGTACGGCACCGCCGAGATCACGCACGCGTTCCGCGTGACCGCGCGATCGACGAACGGCTACGACTGGCCCGCCTCGCACACGGCCGGCTCGACGCCGGGCGCGCCGCCGATGGGGATGCGGCTGCGGCTGAAGGCGAGCAAGAGTCTCGCGAGCTACCGCCCCGAAATCCAGCGCGTGTTCCGCGCGATGCAGCGCTACGGGCTGATCGTGGCCGACAACGGGACGGACATGTACGTCACCGGCACGATGGATCCGCGCTGGGACAACGGCATTCTGAACCCGGCGTTCCACAGCCTGACGGCCGACGACTTCGAAGTCGTGCAGCTCGGATGGAAAGGGTCTCCGCCGCGCGCGCCGGCGAATCTGCGGATCGTCAAATAACGCGTCACGCCAATCGCCGTCCGGGCCGCCGCGCGAGGCCGCGTTTGCGCGGCGGGAGATCCTCGATCTTCAACTCGTCGCGCCGGCACGTCGCACGAGGCCGGCGTGGATCCTGCAGATCCATCAGATCCCACGGCACGCGGTAGACCCACGCAAGGCGACGCAGCCGCAGCCCGAGGCCGTGCACGGCGAAGCGGTGCAGCCATCCTCGCGGACCGACGAGGTACTCCTTCACGACGAGCGCATCTTCCTCGTCACGATGCGCGACGATGTCCGCGACGCGGCCGATCCGATTCCCGTCCGCATCGTGCACCGTGCGGCCGACGAGCAGCTCCGCCTGGACTTCGTCGCTCATTCGCAGCCACCGGGAATCCGGCCGATGAACACGCGGCTCATCCACTTGTCCCACGCGTACGCGGACGTGCGGTTGGCGTCCACGTCGGCCGTCACGTCGACCCCGATGCTCTGAAGCTTCTCGATTGGGATTCGCAGCGGCGACGCGTCGTGCACGCCGAAGCGCCGTTCGAACCAGCGCGCGAATGCGCCGAGCCGGGGACTGACGCGGTTGAGGAGCGAGACCAGGCTCAGCTCGATCGCGGCCACGCGCGGAGGACGGCCGCGGCGGAGGACGAGGACGATGCCGTCCACCTTGCCCATCTTGCGGCCCTGTCGATCCGTCACCTGGTTGTCGAGGAGATCGCGCGCGAGATTCATCTCAGCTTCCCCCGAAGATCTGCAGCGGGATCGCGACGATCGCGAGCACGAATCCCATGACCGTCACGAACGAGACGACGACGTTCGACACCCACCCGTTCGTGTACGGCCCGAGATAGTCCTCGTCGTTCATCAGGAACAACAGCGGCAGGACGAGGAACGGCATCACGACGACGTTGAAGGCCATCGCGAGGAGCGTGACCTTCAGCGGATCGATGCCGATTGCGACGATGAGGGATGCCGCGATCGTGATCAGCGTGTACGTCGCCGCGAACCGCGCGTCGTCGCACGGCTCGAGGTCTTCGCTCCAGTTCCATCCGAACGCCTGCGCGAACGTGTAACTCAGGTTGAGCGCCACCTGCATCGCCGCGCCGAAACACGCGATGGCGAGCGAGAGCGCGAAGAGCACTGCTCCGGCACGTCCAAGCGGCAGCGACATCGAGAGCTGCATCTGGTCGTACGTTTCCGCGGGGATGCCGCGCGGGAAGAGCGTCATCGCGCAGCAGATCAGCACCGCCGCGCCGACGGCGCCGCCGAACGTCATGCCTATTCCCGCCGCGAGCTTGTTCGGCGTCAGGTCCTCCGGCTTCCATTTCTCTTCGACGCCGCCCGCGGAATAAAAATTCAGCACGTACGGGCTGAGAAGCGAGCCGAGCATGCTCACCGCGAGGAACCAGTACTGCGCGGGCTTGTGATCGGGCAGCGACGGCACGAGGCCGGCGACCATGTCGTGCGGCGCCGGGTGCAATTTCCACGCGGCGGCGACGAAGGACAACGTGATCATCCCGACGATCGCGACGCCGTTTTCGATCGTGCCGAAGCGGCCGCGCCAGAGCAGCAGCCAGACCGCGAAGCCCACGGGCAGCCCCCACCACGCGAAGCCGATGCCGGTGAGCAGCTTGATCGCCATCGCGATGCCACCGAGCTCGGCGGCCAGCACCAGCACGTCCAATCCAAGCTCGGCGACGAGCGGGATGATGTAATACCGGATGCCGAAGCGTTCGCGGATCGCGTCCGCGAGCGTGTGATGGCTCACCGCCGCGAGCCGGCCCAGCATTTCGGTGACGAAGATGATGCAGAACGTGCCGAGCGCGATCACCCAGAGCAGGCGGAAGTTGAACCGCGCGCCGGCCTGCGCGCTCGTCGCGATCGTCCCGGCGTCGAGGAAGCCGCCGATGCCGGTCACCACCCCGAGGGCAATCTTCAGCGCGCCTTTCAATCGATCGTGAACACGCCCCGGAGCGCTCCCGGGCCGGACTCCCCCTTGTAGTAGACGCCTTCAAGAAAGAGGCCAGATGCGGGCGCCGTCATCGTCGCCGGCGTGGGAGAGCGCCCTTCGAGAAATGCCTCAGCGTGATCGATGGTCAGATCGCCGCGCCCGACCGCGGCGAGGACGCCGACGATGCGGCGGACCATGCGCCAGAGGAAATGCGACCCGACAATCCGGATCAAAATGAGCGCGCCCTGTTCGGCGACGTCGACACGATCCACGAGCACCCGCGTGGACTTCTCGCCGGGTTCGTCGTCGGTGAACGACTCGAAGTTCTTCATCCCGACGAACGCCGCGGCGGCGGCGTGCATCCGCGCGACGTCGAGCGGTTCGCGGATCCACCACACGTAGGGTTTGAAAAACGCGGCGCGGCGGCGCGAGATCTGGTAGAGGTAGCTGCGCGACGCGGCGTCGTGCCGCGCGTGAAAGCGGTGCGGCACCTTCTGGACCGCCCGAATGTGAATGTCGGCGGGCAGCGTCTCGTTGATCCGGATACGCAGCGACTCGGGCGGCAGATCCGTGTAGATGTCGAGGTGCGCCACCTGCGCGAGCGCGTGAACGCCGGCATCGGTCCGCCCCGATCCGTACAGCTCGAAGTCGCGCCGTTTCGTCGCCTCGCGGACCGCGCGGTCGATCTCTCCCTGCACGGTCCGCGCGTTTTTCTGGATCTGCCAGCCGCTGTAGCGGGTCCCGGCGTACTCGATCAGCAGCTTGAAGCGCGCCACGGCCGCTCAGGCTTTCATTTCATTCAGCCTTCGCGCGATCGCCGTCACGAGACCTCGAGGCGAGAAGCGCACGGCCTGCGCGACGATCTTGTTCGTCAGACCGGGGACGACGAGCCGTCGCCCTTCTTTCATCCCGTCGTAGCCCGCGCGCGCGACCGTAGCCGCGTCCATGACGGCGCCGAGCGCGAAGAGCCGCGATCGGCGGTTGCCGGCGCGCGCCGCGAAGCCGGTCGCGGTCGGCCCGGGGCAGAGGCACGTGACCGTCACGCCCGAGCCGTCCAGCTCGTTCGCGAGCGCCTCCGAGAACGACAGCACGTACGCTTTCGACGCGTAGTACGTCGCCATCAGCGGGCCCGGCTGAAACGCCGCGGTCGAGGCGACGTTCAGGATCCGGCCGCGCCGCCGCGCGACCATCCCCGGCGCGAGCCGCCGCGTCAGCATCGTGACCGCCGTCACGTTGACCTGGATCAGATTGCGCGGCTCCCGGACGTCGCTCTCGACGAAGGGTCCCCACGTGCCGAAGCCGGCGTTGTTCACCAGGACGTCGACGTCGATTTTCCGCGCCGCGAGGACGTCGGCGATGACGTCCACCGCCGCCGGATCGGAAAGATCCTCGGCCAGCGCCGTCGCGCGGATGCCGTGCTGCCGCGCGAGCGCTTCGGCGAGCGCGTTGAGCTTGTCGGCGCTGCGCGCGACCAGGACAACGTCGTGCTTGTCTGCCGCCGCGAGCATCGCGAGTTGTTCCCCGATTCCGGACGAGGCGCCGGTGATGAGCGATATCATGTCAGTCCTTCGTCCCTCGTCCCTCGTCCCGGGTCCCTCGTCCCGGGTCCCTCGTCCCGGGTCCTTCGTCCCGGGTCCCTCGTCCCGGGTCCCTCGTCCCGGGTCCCTCGTCCCGTGTCCCTTGCCCCGTGTCCCTTGCCCCGTGTCTCTTGGC
>QHWR01000354.1 GCA_003223835.1 Acidobacteriota bacterium
GATGGCACCATCGTCATCCGATGGATTCCAGGGGAGCCGAGGTCAGCGATGGGGCCGGCGCGGGGCGCGCAGGGGGATGGGACGCGGCTGCTGCGCGAACACACGGTTCAGCACCGTCGTGAGCGACGCCAGCGCAAGGCTGACGCTTTCCGAATCGGCGGGCGAGAACCGATAGGCGCTCGTATCGGTGGGGGTGATCGTCTCGAACAATTCGCCGACCGGCACGCGCAGGCCGCGCGCGAGGCGGACCAGCACGTCCGCTCCGGGATCCGCTTTCGCCAGTTCGATCCGGCCTAGATACTTGTAGTTGAGCCCGGCGAGCTCGGCCAGCCGCTCCTGCGACATCTTGCGCTCGAGGCGCAGACGACGGAGTTGTGCCCCGAGCAGGCGCAGGACCGCCGGCCGCGGGTGAGGAGTGGCGACCGGGAGCTTCCGACGCGGCACACGCGTCTGTGTACCGCAATGCCACGGATCCGAGAACCGTTTATCGGTGGTACGTTGCAAGTGTAACGACTTTCATCGATGTGACGCAAGCCGGGGTCATCTGTGATCACGAACGCCGCCGAAACCGCCGACCGCGCTACGTCGCGCGCACGCTCGGATGCGGAACTGATCGCTGAGATGACGGCGGCGAACGGCGACGCGCTCGCGCCGCTGTTCTGCAGGTACGGCCGGCTCGTCTATCGCGTGTCAGTCGAAATCCTACACGACACCGGCGAAGCGGAGGACGTCACCCAGGAAGTCTTCCTCGAGGTCTACCGCAAGGCGCACCTCTACGACGCGTCGCGCGGCACGGTCCGGGGCTGGCTGCTCCAGTACGCGTATCACCGCGCGCTCCGCCGCAAAGCCGCGCTGTGACGGCGCGCCGCGTATCGCGGAGAACCGCTCGACGAGATGGACGGGGTGACGGAAAGCCGCGGACGTCAGCTCACCCCTGAAGAGGGACGGCTCATCCTGCGCGCGGGGCTCGCGCAATTGCCCGAGCGACAGCGGACCACCCTCGAGCTCGCCTGCTTCGAGGAGTTGACGCTGCGCGACGTCGCCGAGCGCCTCGGCGTGTCGGTCGGGTGCACGCGCCACTACTACTATCGAGGCCTGGCCCGGCTCCAGGCGTGGGCCTGTCAGGGTTCTTCGCGGACCGCCGCGCCGGCGCAGACGCAGGGCGCTACCCGCCGCCGCTCGCGCGCCGCACTTCATGGCGTTTCATCAGGCGATGGAGCTGGTGTCGCGAAATGCCGAGCGCCGCGGCCGCGCGCGCCACGCGGAACCCGTGATGTTCCAGCGCCGCCACGATCTCCGGGGGCCGAAGCCCGCGGGCAAGTGCCGTGACGTCAGCGTCGGCTCCCCGTTCGCCGTCACGATCATGCACTCCAGCGCGTTCTCCAGTTCCCGGACATTCCCCGGCCAGTCGTAGCGCATCAGCCGGTCCAGCGTTTCCGCATCGACGGACGGCGCCACGCGCCGTCGTCGCGCCGCGAACCGGCGCAGAATCGCGTCGACGAGCGCACGGATGTCCAGCGCGCCGCGGCGTCGCAGCGGCGGCACCTTCAGCTCGTACACCTTGAGCCGGTAATACAGGTCCGCGCGGAATCGTCCCTCGGCCATCGCTCGAGCGAGATCCACGTTCGTCGCCGCGATCACCCGGACGTCGAATGACGTCTCCTGCCTCGCGCCGAGCCGCTGCACCGTCCGCTGCTGCAGCGCGCGCAGCAGCTTCATCTGCAGGTCCACGGCCAGATCGCCGACCTCGTCGAGGAACACGGTTCCGCCGGCGGCGCGTTCGAACGGCCCGGGCTGATCCTCGATGAGCGTCGCGGTGAGGCCGGCGCAATTGACGACGACGAATGGAGCAGAGGCGCGCGGGGACGCGCGATGAATGGCGCGCGCGATGCGCTCCTTGCCGGTGCCGGATTCGCCGAGCAGCAGGACCGTGACGTCGGCGTCGCGCGCGACGCGAAGCATGTGCTGCTTCAGCCGCCGGATTTCAAGGGACGCGCCGTCGACTTCGGAAAAGGGATTGTCGCGCGCGGACGCCACGGACAGATGCGGTCGTGCGGCCGCGGGCGCCCGCGCCGCGACCGTATCGAGGAGGGCGAGACATTCGTCGAGCAGGATCTCCGCGTTTTCCGTCCCGCGCCGGGCCCGGATGCCGGACACACGCGCAGCCCAGTCGCGTACGTCGAAGCCGCCCGTGAGCGCGTTGCGTCCGGCTGCCATGCGCCGCGGCCCCGGAGCTGGAACACCGCGTCTCGATTACCGCCGAGCTGGCGGCGTGAGGAGCGGTCGAACTCCGAGACAGCGAGACAAAACGCTGGATCGAACCGAAACGCACGAGGCTGACGAAAAAACCCCGTCATCCCGCCCGATAGACGCACAACGAGGCGAGCCCGAACGCCAGGCCCGCATAGAAGTACGCCGTGTCGGAGACCCCCTGCATCTGCTGGACGGCGCGTTCGATGTCGTCGCGCCGGCCGATGTCGAGCGCGGCCGCGTCGAGCGCGCCGCGCCACTCCGCGCGCGCGGCGCCAAACCCGAGGTGCGCCTTGGCGATCGCCTCGATCGCCGCGAAGATGTCGTCCTCGCCGCGCGCCGATGGATCGAACAGGCCGCGTGAAGGAACTTTGCGGAAGGCGAGCGCGGTCAGCTCGAGCAGCGCCTCCGCATGTCCGCGCGGGCACTCGCGCTCCGCGGATTGAATCAGGTAGCGCAGGGTGGGAGGCCACTCGGCAAGCGCCGCGGATCGCGATCGACGGTCACGCATCGGAACCTCCTGGCGCGTCAACCGCCGGCAAGGTCGAGCGGCGCGATGTGGCAGAATGCCAGGAGCCTTGTCGACCAGGACGGCAATGGTTGACGGGGTCAGGCCCGGCGGCGTGGTCATGCGCGCCGCCGGGCCGTTTTCGTGTACGTCTGCTCGCGAATGTGCCAGTGGGTGCGAACGCCGGAGTGTGGAGCTGGCGTGGGCGCTCGCAGAAAAAGAAGACGCAAGCGAACGGGCTCAGGCTAGCCCCGTCAACACACGAATACAAGCGAGAAGGTCGTGCCAACGCGCGCGTTGCGCGCGCGACGCGCGCGCGAGATCGCGCATCGACGATCGCAGATTTTGCATCGATAGACGCGTCTTCTCACGACGGCACGACGGTTGCGCCCGCGACGTGGAGCGCATCGATGGAGCGACCTCCTGTTCGCATATCTCCAACCGCGCGGGCGTCGGTCTCGGGCGACGGCCTCGTGCTCCTCGACGTCGAATGCGGCCTCGTGTTCGCGTCGAATCCGATCGGCGCACGCATCTGGCAATTGATCGAGCAGCGCCGCTCCGCCGCCGAGATCGCGCGTCAGCTCGCCGATGAGTACGCGGTGCCCATCGACCGCGCACGCGCGGACGTGGACGCGTTCGTCGCCACGCTCGCGGCGCGCGGCCTCGTCGCGGAGGAGCCGACGTGTTGACCGTTCGTCGCGCGCGTCGCGCCGCGCAATTGTTCGTGGTCGCCGCCCACGCCTGGCTCGGCCTCGTCGCGTTCGACCTCGCGCGGCTGGCCGGCTTCTCGCGCCTGCACGCGCGGCTGAAACACCTTCGCACGTCAACCCGCCGCGGAACTGCTGCGCTCACCGGCGCGGACGTCGTGTGGGCCGTCGACGAAGCGTGCGTGTGGTACTTCAAACGCGCCGCGTGCCTGCAGCGCTCGGCGATCGCGACGTGGCTGTTGCGGCGACACGGTCTTGCGGCGGAACTCGTCATCGGCTGCCGGCCGCTCCCCTTCGAGTCGCACGCCTGGGTGGAACTCGACGGCCGCGTCGTCAACGACCGGCCGCAATACCAGAAGGTGTTCACCGTGTTGGATCGGTTGTGACGTTCTCGAACGGGTGAGCCATGGGTGTGCACGCAGGAGTTTTTTTCTTCGATGGCCGCGCGGCCCGTGGGGACCACCTGATCCCTGCTGCGCGTGTGTCGTCGATCGGATCCGACGGATCGACGTACGCGGACGTGTGCGTCGCGATGACATCCGGCGCGTGTCACGCGTGGGCCGACGGCCCGTCCGCACGACGACCGCTTCGCTCGCCATCCGGACTGGTGATCGCGTGGGACGGCCGGCTGGACAACCGCGACGACCTGCTGCTGCGTCTCGGTGACGCCGTGAGGGGCGACGCGAGCGATCCCGCCATCGTGTCATGCGCTTTTGAACGATGGGGCGTCGACGGCCTGCGGCTTCTGACCGGCGAATGGAGCGTCGCAATCTGGGATGGCCCGCGACGCATGCTGCACCTGGCGCGCGACTACGTGGGCGTGCGGCCGCTCTATTACTTTGCGGACCGGGAAAAAGTTCTGTGGTCTACAGATCTCGGGGAGTTAGCGGTCAGATCCGGCCGCGTCGACGCGCTCAGCGAGGCGTTCGTCGCCCGCTTCATGGCCGTGCGGTTCCGTAGCGAGATCACTCCATACGAAGACGTCCGCGGCGTGCCTGCGGCGACCTGTCTGTCGTTCGGGGCGGACGGTGTTCACATGCGACGGCGCTTCTGGAACCTGAATCCCGGCGTCGTGCGGTATCGCGACAAGCGCCAG
>QHWR01000064.1:0-10365 GCA_003223835.1 Acidobacteriota bacterium
ATAATGGACGTTGTCGTCGCCCGACCCGTGAACGATCAGCAGGTGTCCCTTCAGTCCTTCCGCGAAATTGATCGCCGATCCGCGGCGGTAGCCCTCGACGTTGTCCTGGGGGAGCCCCATGTAGCGCTCTTGATAGATGGTGTCGTAGAGCCGTTGATCCGGCACCGGCGCGACGGCGACGCCGACCTTGTACACGTCGGGGAACCGGAACATCGCGTTGAGGGTGTTGGTGCCGCCGCCGCTCCAGCCCCAGATGCCGATCCGCGTGCGATCGATGTAGCGATGCCGTGCGGCGAGCGCGCGGATCGCGCCAGCCTGCTCCTTCGACGACAGGTCGCCGACGCTCCCGTAAACGACTTTTCGCCACGCCGCACCTTTCGGCGCGGGCGTGCCGCGATTGTCGAAGCTCACGATGATGTAGCCCGCTTCGGCGAGCGCGCGATGAAACAGCATGTTGCGGCTGCCCCAGCGGTCGACGACCGTCTGCGACGCCGGTTCGCCGTAGACGTGAACGATGACGGGATACGTGCGTGACGGATTGAAAGACGAGGGCTTCAGCATGTAGCCGCCAATCGACGCGCCGTCGATCTCCACGGTGAAGAATTCCACCGGCGGCTTCAGCACGCCCGCGAGCTTCGCCTTCAGCCCGGAGGGATCGGTCAGCGCGCGCAGCGACTTGTGGCCGGGCAGCTCGACCAGGTCCATCGTGGGCACGCGGTCGAACGCCGACCACGTGTGGAAGGCCAGGCGCCCTCCGGGCGCGAGCGTGTACGCGTGGGTGCCGGGTTGATTCGCGGGCGTGACGCGCTCGGGCGCGGCCGATCCGTCGAGCGGCGCGCGATACAGGTATCGCTGCGTCGCGTTCGACGGCGACGCGATGAAATAGAGTCGCGTGCCGTCCTCGCCGACGACGTCGGTGACGTCCGCATCGAAGCGCGTCATCAACGTCGCCGCCGGCGCTCCACCGTCGCGGGTGGTCGAGCCCGAGTCGTGCGGCACACGGTAGACGTGACGCCATCCGTCGCGCTCGCTGACCCACAGAAACGCGCGGCCGCCGTCGATCCATTCCACGTTCCGCTGCACGTCCACCCACGTCTTCGACTCGTCGCGGAACGCACGTTTCACCGCGCCGGTCGCGACGTCGGCGATCAGGAAATCGTTCCGGTTCTGCAGCCGGTTCAACTGCTGCATCGCAATCGCGTCGTCATCGATCCAGTCGAGGCTGGCGAGGTACGTCTCGCGCGGCTCACCGGGCGTCTGCATCCAGCGCGTATCGCCGCCGTCGGCGCTGACGACGCCAATCCGTACGGCGGAGTTGGTCGTCCCCGCCTTCGGATACGGAATGCGGACGAGTGTCGGATAGAGCGATGACGTGTCGTCGATGAGCGAGAACAGACCCACGCCGGTTGAGTCGAACTGCCAGTACGCGATGCGGCGGCCGTCGGGACTCCAGCGGAAACCGTCGCGGACGTCCAGCTCCTCTTCGTACACCCAGTCGGACGTCCCGTTGATCGTCGTGACGGAGCCGTCGTTCGTGAGCTGCACCGCGCGGGCGTCGTCGAGGCGCTCCACATAAATATTGTTGGCGCGCACGTACGCGACGCGCGAGCCGTCGGGCGAGAACTTCGCGAACATGAGCGACGAATCCGGCGCGCCGTTGCCGATCCTGGACAGCGCGCCGCTGGCGACGTCGAGGACCCAGTAGTCGCCGCGCGTATTCTGGCGCCAGACCCTCGCGGTGTTGGTGAAGATGAGCAGACGCCGGCCGTCCGCCGACCAGGCGTAATCCTCGATGTCGAGCGGCGCCTTGCGGCCATGCGGCACGAGCCGCGATGCGGGCACCACGACGGTTCGTGCGCCGGTCGCGGCGTCGTATCGGACGATTTCGGATCCGCCGGAGGGCGCGCGCTCGACGGTCGCGTACGCCGTCCCGTCCGCGAGCCACCGCGCCGGACCGAAGCGGGGCGCGTCGAACGCGCGGTCGTTGAAGATGCGATCGATCCGCGCGTGAACCGCGGAGGCGCGGTCCGCATGCTGCGCCTGGGCCGCGGCGGTCGCGAGCAGCGCGATCCCGAGGGCGCAGCGGAGCCTGGCGCGCGTCACTGTCGTGCGACGCGGAGCGACGACGCGCAGTCGTTGAACGTCCTGTTCCTGCACGGACCCTGAAGATCGGTGAGGTCCGGCGCATCCGAGGTCAGCGTGACGCTGCGCCCCTTGTAGTTGGGATCCTCGTACAGCGTCGCCGTCCACCCCGGCAGCACGCGAACCGACGAGACGCAGTCGTTCCACGTCGGCGTTTCCCCCTCTTGCCCGCTCGTGCACGGTCCCTGGACCTTGCCGAGATCGTGCACGTCCACGTTGATCGCCTGCGACGGACCGGCGAAGCTCGCGTGAAGATAGATGACGATCCCTTCGTCGGCAGGGGTGGGACCGAGCGACGGGATGCCCCCGCAGGCCACGAGCAGCGCGAAGACGACGAACGCCGAAACAACGAGCGGTCGCAGCTTGATCGTCATGATCGCGCCTGCCGGATACGAGTCAGGCCGCGCGCAGCATCAGCTCCGCGATCATAATGCAATTTGATACAGTGTGACCCTTGATCCTCGACACTCTCGGACAGGCGTACCGCTACGCAGGTCTGCGCGCGGGATTCGCGCGCGCGTTCGCGTATCTCATCGCGACGGATATCCGGGCGCTCGCGCCGGGACGTCATCCGATCGACGGCGAGCGCCTCTACGTGCTGATCGATCACCAGGACGGCCGCGGGCGCGACGGGGCGCGTCTCGAGGTCCATCATCGGTACATCGACATCCAGCTCACGATCGACGGCGCCGAAGAGATCGGGTGGCGCCCGGCCGAGGCCTGCCGTAAGCCCGCGGGAACGTTCGACACCGACAAGGACGTCGGGTACTTCGACGACCGGCCCGACACGTGGGTGTCGGTCCCGGCCGGTCACTTCACGATCTTCTTTCCCGAAGACGCGCACGCGCCGCTCGCGGGCCGCGGGCCGCTGAGAAAAGCGGTCGTCAAAGTGGCCGTCTGAATTCGAGCATCCAGATCTCGTCCGACACGTGCGCGGCATTCGTGCCGATAAGGGTGCGGCCGTCCGGCGTGATGGCGAACGGATGGTTCGTGCCGACGAGACGAATCGGCAGCGTGCGCGGCGCGCCGCCGGCCACCGGGATCACGCGAAGTTCCTGATCGCCGCGCGGCCCGACGGCGAGGTAGCCCACCTGGCGGCCGTCCGGCCACCACACCGGCCACCCGCCGTCGGACGTGAGGTTCCTTTGCCCCGACCCGTCCGCGTGGACGACGAAGATTCCGCCGGTGTAGCCGCGGTTGCCCGCGAACGCGATGAGCGATCCATCGGGCGACCAGCGCGGCACGGTGGCGGACGACGGCACGAACGGGCGCGCGTCGCCGCCGCCCGCCGGCGCGACGTAGATGCGCTCGCCGTGCGCATCCGCCCGTGAGAAGGCGATCCGTCGTCCGTCGGGCGAGATGTCCGCGAACGCGGCGGTCGAATCCGCGCCGAACGACAGCAGGACGGGCGTGCCGCCGTCGGGGGAGACGCGCCCGACGCGACGCGGCGCGCTCCAGGTATTGAACAGCACGAACGCGCCGTCCGGCGCCCAGCGCGGATAGACTTCACCCGCGTCGGTCGACGTCAGACGGCGCGGTTCCCCTCCGGCTACCGGCGCGACCCAGACGTGCCACGTGCCGTCCACTTCTCCCTGACTGAAGGCGACGAGCCGTCCGTCGGGCGAGACCGACGGTCCCCAGATGAACGGCGCGTGCGTGTAGAGCGTGCGGGCGGCGCCGCTCGCGAGATCGTACGCGTCGAGCGTGTTGCGCCACCGCGAGTTGACGAACCCGATCGTGCCGTCGGCCGCGACCGTGGGGGACTCATCGGGTCCGGGTCCCGTCGTGAGCCGCACGGGCATGCCGCCCGACAACGGCAGGAACCAGATGTTCGTCGCGCCGCCGCGATTTGACGAATGCACGATCCCGGCGCCGTCCGGGGTGAACACCGGCCAGTCGGAGAACACCGACGCGGGTTCGTCGATCACGCGCCGCGGATCGCCGCCCGCCGACGGCACGATCCAGATCTCGCCCGCGATGCCGCCTGTGCCCCTCACCACCGCGATGGACTCTCCGTCGGGTGACCACGACGGATTGCGAAGAAACGGATAGACGCTGTCGGTGCGCAGGATGACGCGCGCCCCGGAGCCGTCGGGTGCCGCAATCGTCAGCTCTCCGCCGCTGTCGGCGCGGCGGATGTACACCAGGCGGTTGCCGTCGGGCGACCACGACGGCGACGCCGCTCGTGGAATCGTAGATACCACGTCGCCGCCGAGCGACGGCACGACCCGGATCTCGGGAGCGCCGTCAGGTCCGCCCCGACTCGTGAACGCGATCCGCTCGCCGTCCGGTGAGAACTTCGGCGACTCCTCACGGGCGTCGTCATTCGTCAACCGGACGCGCGCGCCTCCCCTGACGCGGCCGGCGTACAAATCCACGTGTCCGTCCGGCGACGCGATCACGTAGCCGATCATCCGGCCGTCCGCCGACAAGGCCGGATCGGACGTGCGATCCTCCGTCGAGACGATTCGCGTGAGGCGGCCCGCGCCCGCCGTCTTCTCCCAGATCGACGTGCGCCGCCAGTGAAGCATCGCCCATGCGACGAGCGCCGCGACGACAACGAGCGCGACGACCGTCACGCCGGAGCGCCGGCGGCCGGAAGCCGGGATCGCCGCCGGCCTCGACGTCAGGTCCGACTCGATCGCCTCGAGCGCCGCGCGCACTTCGCCGGCCTGCTGATACCGCTGCGCGGGCTCCTTCGCCAGGCACCGCGCGATGATCGAGCGAAGCATCGGCGGCACGTGCGCGGGGAATGGATCCGGGGGCGCCCGCAGGATCGCGGCGGTCAGGTCGAATTCCGTGCGCCCCTTGAACGGCAGATCGCCCGTCGCCATCTCGTAAAGCACGACGCCGAGCGCCCAGATGTCGCTGCGCACGTCGGACACGGCGCCGAGCAACACTTCCGGCGCGACGTAGGCGAGCGTACCGCCGAGGACGCCGGGGTTGATCGGCTGCGTCGCGCTGTCGGCCGGCGCGATCTGCACACGCCGCGCGAGGCCGAAGTCCAACACCTTGGCGCTGCCCTGTCCGGTGATCACGACGTTCGCGGTTTTGAGATCGCGGTGGATGACGCCGCAGAGGTGCGCGTGCGCGAGCGCGGCGGCGATCTGCGTGCCGTAGCGGACGACGGTTTCGATCGGCAGGCCGTCGTGCGGCACGCTCTCGGCGAGCGGCCGTCCCTCGACGTACTCCATCGCGATGAACGCGCGATCGTCCACCTGGCCCACGTCGTACACGGTGCAGATGTTCGGATGGTTGAGCGCCGACGCGGCGCGCGCTTCGTCAATCAGGCGCTCGCGGTCGAGCGGCGTCGCCGCCGCGTCCGCGGTCTTGCGCACGAGTTTGATCGCGACCGTCCGGTGCAGCCGCTCGTCGCGCGCGCGATAAACTTCCCCCATACCCCCGGCGCCGAGCTGGGCGAGGATTTCGTACGGACCGATTCGGCTGCCGGCCGACAGCGACATGGGATCCCCCGGGCCGGCATGAGTCTATCCTGTTACCGGACGTCATGCGCCTGCCCCCCGGCCCACCCGAAGGGCTCTTCGGTCTCGGCTTCTATCGCACGCTGCGCCGCGATCGCCTCGCCGCGCTCGCGCACGTCGCGCGAACGTACGGCGACGTCGCGACGTTCCGCATGGGACCGCAGCGGCTCGCGCTGCTGAATCATCCCGATTACGTCGAGGACGTGCTCGTCACGCGCGCGCGGCTGTTCAAGAAAGGACGCGCGCTCGAACGCGCGAAGCGGCTGCTCGGCGAGGGACTGCTCACCGCCGAAGGCGAGTCGCATCTGCAGCAGCGGCGGCTCGTGCAGCCGGCCTTTCACAAGCCGCGCATCGCCGGCTACGCCGCGTCGATGGTGGCGCACGCGCAGCGCGCCGCGGATCGCTGGCGCGACGGCGAACAGCTGGACGTCGCCGCCGAGATGACCAGGCTCACGCTCACCATCGCCGGCGAGACGCTGTTCGGGACCGACGTCGAAGCGGACGCGGGCGCCGTCCGCCAGGCGTTGACGACGGTCTTCGACGCCTTCCCGTTGACGATGTCGCCGTTCGCGCCGTGGCTCGAGAAGCTGCCGCTGCCCAGCGTGAAACGGTACGAGCGTGCGCAAGCGACGCTCGATCGTCTCATCTATCGCATCATCGAGGACCGACGCCGGCGGCAGGACGACCGTGGCGATCTGCTGTCGATGCTGCTGCTGGCGCGCGACGAGGAGGGAAACGGCGGCCGCATGACCGACCGGCAGGTCCGCGACGAAGCGATGACGCTCTTCCTCGCGGGACACGAGACGACGGCGAACGCGCTGTCCTGGACGTGGTACCTCGTCGCGCAGCAACCCGACGTCGAGCGCCGGCTGCACGACGAGGTCGACGCCGTCCTCGGCGATCGCGCCGCCTCGGTGGACGACTTCGCGCGCCTGCCGTACACCCGCATGGTGCTGAGCGAGTCGATGCGGCTCTACCCACCCGCGTGGGCCGTCGGGCGCCGCGCGATCGAAGACTTCGACGTCAACACCTACACGCTCCCGAAGGGCACCGTCGTCCTCGTCTCGCAGTACCTGCTGCATCGCGACGCGCGTTTCTACGAGGAGCCGGAACGGTTCGATCCGGATCGCTGGCTGCCGGATCGGCAGAAGGGCAGGCCGAAGTACGCGTACTTTCCGTTCGGCGGCGGAAACCGCGTCTGCATCGGGGAGTCGTTCGCGTGGATGGAAGGGGTGCTCGTTCTCGCGACGCTGGCGCGCCGCTGGCGGCTCGAGCTGCGCGAGACCGAACCCATCCCAACGCAGCCGGGCATCACGTTGAGACCGCGGCGTCCGATCCGGATGCAGGCGTATCGGCGGTAGACGGAGGGTCGAGAACCGTTGACCGGGGACCGTTACGAATGCGCGGCCGCGCGCTCCTTGGGGTCGATCGCCATCAGATCCGGGTGAGCCTCGATGTGCGCTTTCACGATCGCCTCGGCCTTCGCCATGGTGTCCGCGTCGCCGTTGCGGTAAATGTCGTTCGCGGGAATCAGGTCCTTCTGGGTCGACGGCGTCGAATCGTGACTGTCGTAGATCGCCGCCACCGGACACGCCGGCACGCACGCGCCGCAGTCGATGCACTCCTCCGGATGGATGTAGAGAATGGTCATCGCCTCGAACTCGGGCTCGTCCTTCCGCGGATGGATGCAATCCACGGGGCACACGTCCACGCAGGCGGTGTCCTTGGTCCCGATGCACGGGTCGGTGATCACGAACGGCATGAGCGCTCCTTGGTCGAAGAGGAGATTGTAGATCAAAAGCGCGGCAGCCACAGACCCGAGCAGCTCTGAAGGGCTGCGCTACGGCGACCACACGGGTGTCTGCGCGCCTGTGGCCGTAGGGCTTTTGATTTTAGCCCTGCTCGTGTTCGTCAGGCGGCGATGGCGCTGACGCGGGTACGCAGGTGTTCGAGCTCGGACGACAGCCGCTTCAACTGCGCGTCCGTTTCACGCAGCTTGTCCCCTTCGCTCCGCACGAATCGGCTGTACGGCGCGATCCCTTCGCGGAGACGCTCGATGCTGCGGCCGATCTCGCGGCTGAACTGAGCACCGAGCGCCGTCGCCAGCCGCTCGCGGACGTCCGCGATCTTCCGCCTCATCTCCGCCTTCGCCTGGCTGCGCTTCGCCGGGATAATGAAGAACCCGAGCGCCGCGACGACGCCGGCGAGGATGATGCCGGTGACGTCGGCGGCCGCGGTCGATGCGGCGACGGTAACGAGCGCGCCAAGCCCCACCGCGCCCGCGCCCGCCGCGGCTGCGGCGGCGACGGCGTTTCGCGCGCCGTCGGCGAGGTGGCTCGCCTCGCGCTGGCGATCGTATGTGGCGACCACCTTCTGCGCCTCGCCGCCGACCGACTCGATGAGACGCCGGCGCTCGTCGTGGAACCCGCGCGACTCGTCGTCGCCGACGATGCGGTCGCGGTGCTCGCGGCGGCGATCCGCGAGATGGCGCGTGATGCGCTCCCACTGCCGGTGATCCGAATCCACGAGCCATTCGATCAGATCGTTGACGCGCTTCTCGATCTCCTGCGGCGCGTCGGCGACGACCTGCTGTTCGAACGCCTGCTGGACGCGGGCGCGGTTGAGCAGGTCGAAAACGCGGCCGAGACGCATCGTGTCCTCGAAGAAATGATTGCCGCGGCGCTCCATCTCGAGCAGGACGTTCTCGACCACGGCCATCCGCCCGCCGAACTCGCGCGACATGTCGGTCTCGTACATCGCCAGCTGCCGCTCCACGTCATCGAGCAGAGCGAAATCGCCGTCGAGGACGGCGAGCCGCTCGCGGGTGAGCGCTCGATATCGCTCGGCGAGCGCGGCGCCGACGCCGACGGGGTTCAGCAGCTTCAGCGTCAGACGCGCGGACTGATCCAGCGTCGATCGAATGTAGCGCTCGAGGGGCTCGAATCCGCTCGACGTCCAGAGCGACGGCTGGCCGTGCTTCGCGCGATACGCGTCGCGCGCGCTGACGCCGAAGATCTCCGGCGTCACGCCGAGCAGACGCCGCGCGTTGTCGGCGACGTACGCGGTCACCTCGTTGCGCTCCCGCTCGGCCGGGAGGATGTCGATCTTGTTGATGACGAGGACGACTTTCTTGCCCCAGTCGCGGATCTGCTCGAGGAACGCACGCTCCGTTTCGGTGAACGGACGATCGGCCGACGTCACGAAGAGGACGAGGTCCGCGCGGGGCACGAAGTCCGCCGTGATCCGCTCGTGCTCGCGGATGACGGCGTTGGTCCCCGGCGTATCGACGATGTGGATTTCGCGCAGGAGGTCGGCGGGCGCGGTGACGGTGACGACGCCGTCGCGCGTGGCCGGCGTCGACGTTCGGTCGCCGTGGCGGAGCAACGTCACCTGCGCGGTCGTGGGCGTCACGCCTTCGGCCATCACCGGCTCGCCGACGATTGCGTTGATGAACGCGCTCTTGCCGGCGTTGAATTCGCCGACGACGACGAGCAGGAACAGCTCGTCGAGCTGCTCGATGGAGCGCTCGAG
This sequence comes from Acidobacteriota bacterium, assembly GCA_003223835.1. GTDB lineage: Bacteria > Acidobacteriota > Vicinamibacteria > Vicinamibacterales > 2-12-FULL-66-21 > Gp6-AA38. The sequence continues at coordinate 9,156 of QHWR01000064.1, forward strand.
CGGCGCCAGGTTGTCGTCGCTGGCGCCGAAGCGGATCAAACTGGACCGTAGTTCGCCGAGGATGCGGCGCTCGTCGCGGACGAGGTCCTGCTGAGCCGGGTCGAGGAGGCCCGTCAACACGCGGGCCGTCCGTGCAGGATGCGCGCCAGTAACGGTGGCCGCCACCGTTACCGGATACTGGTGGCTGCTACATTCACGGATCTCGTTAGCGGAACCGCTTGTTCACAGCGTCCCAGTTCACCACGTTCCACCAGGCGCCGATATAGTCGGGACGACGGTTCTGATACTTCAGGTAGTACGCGTGCTCCCAGACATCCAGCCCCATCACGATCTTCTTGCCTTCCATCAGCGGGCTGTCCTGGTTCGCGCTGCTCTCGACGACGAGCTTGCCGCCGACGTCGAGCAGCCAGGCCCAGCCGCTGCCGAACCGCTTGACCCCGGCGTCGGCGAACTGCGCCTTGAACGCGTCGAAGCTGCCGAACGTCGCCTTGATCGCGTCCGCGACCGCCCCGCCCGGCGCTCCCCCTTTGCCGGGCCCCATAATCTCCCAGAACAGCGTGTGGTTCGCGTGGCCGCCGCCATTGTTGCGGACCGCCGTGCGGATGTCCTCCGGCACGCTGTTGATTCCCTTGAGCAGGTCCTCGACGCTCTTGTTCTGCAGCTGCGGGTGCTTCTCGAGCGCCGCGTTCAAGTTGTTGACGTACGCGCCGTGGTGCTTGTCGTGGTGAATCCGCATCGTCTGTTCGTCGATGTGCGGTTCGAGCGCGTTGTAGTCGTAGGGGAGGGGTGGAACCGAATGCGCCATCACGTCTCCTTCACAGAATCTCGAGCATGCGATCGAGCGCCAGCTTCGCCTGCCGCTTCTCATCGTCGGGCACGACGATTTGGTTGTGGACCTTGCCCTCGAGGAGCCCTTCGAGGACCCAGAGCAGATGGTTGGGCGACACGCGAAACATCGTCGAACACAGGCAGCCGAACGGATCGAGCGTGACGACCGATCGATCCGGCGCCAGCTCGTTCGCGAGACGGTTGACGAGGTGAATCTCGGTCGCGACGGCCCAGACCGATCCTTTCGGACTCTCGCGCAGCGTCTTGACGATGAACTCGGTCGAGCCGCTCAGATCGGCCGCCTGCACGACGTCGAACGTGCACTCCGGATGCGCGACGACCTTGCCGTGCGGATGTTTTTTGCGGAACGCGTCGATCTGCT
>QHWR01000064.1:10412-20496 GCA_003223835.1 Acidobacteriota bacterium
TCACCATGCGATCGAGCCCGACGCCGAGTGTGTATCCCGTGTTGCGACCGAGATGCTGGTCGGGCAGCATGAGCAGCCGTTCGCCGCGCTGCCACCCCCACCTCATCACCGCCGCTGCATTCGTGGACGTGCAGACGACGCCGTCGTGCGCGCCGCAGAACGCCTTGATCGCCGCGGATGAATTGATGTAGGTGACCGGCACGATGCTGTCCGTGTCGATGCCCATCTCCTGCAGCTCGCGCCAGCACATGTCCAGTTGATCCGGCGCCGCCATGTCGGCCATCGAGCAACCGGCCGCCAGGTCCGGCAGGATGACTTTCTGATGCGGGCCGCGGAGGATGTCGGCGCTCTCCGCCATGAAGTGGACGCCGCAGAAGACGATGTATTCCGCTTTGCCGCGGCTGGCAGCCGCGCGCGCGAGCTTCAGCGAGTCGCCGGTGTAATCGGCGAACTTGATCACTTCGTCGCGCTGATAGTGGTGTCCGAGGATGACGAGCCGCTCGCCCAGTTCCGCCTTCGCCACCGCGATCCGCCGGTCCATCTCGTCGTCGGAGAGACGGAGGTAGCGCTCCGGCAGCGGCTGCCGCTCGGCGAGGCTCGCCTTCTCGACGTCGGTCAGGAGATGGATGTCCATACCGCCCGGTCCCAACCGTACATTTTACCCGTTCTTCCGCCTGAAGGCGGAAGCCACGGATCTCAACAAACAAGCCACGGATCTCAATGAAGCCACGGATCTCAATGAAGCCACGGATCTCAATAAAGCAGCCACGGATCTGGGTAAAAGGGGATCGGCTGGCTACGACGCGCGGACGAGATCGGCTTCCGGGCCGACGAGGACGTTGTACAGCGTGTCCCGCTCGACCGGCTCGCGGCCGGCGGCACGGATGAGTTGACGGATCTCGCGCGTGCTCATCGCTTCCGGCGTCCGCGACCCGGCCATGTGATAAATGCGCTCTTCCTGCACCGTCCCGTCGAGGTCGTCCGCGCCGTACCACAGCGCGATCTGCGCGACGTCCACGCCCGTCGCGATCCAGAACGCCTTGATGTGCGACACGTTGTCGAGCATCAGCCGCGCGACGGCGTGCACGCGCAGCGTGTCGAGCGCGCTCGGCGCGGGCAGCTTCCGCATCTGGTTGTTGTCGGGATGGAACGCGAGCGGGATGAACGCCTGGATGCCTCCCGTTTCATCCTGCAGCGCGCGCGTGCGCAGCATGTGATCGACCCGCTCGGCGGCCGTCTCGATGTGTCCGTACAGCATCGTGACGTTCGAGCGCATGCCGAGACGGTGCGCGACGCGGTGAATGTCGAGGTAGCGATCCGATCCGCACTTGTCGTCGCAGATCTTCCCGCGCACGCGCTCCGCGAAAATCTCGGCTCCGCCTCCCGGCAGCGAGTCGAGCCCCGCCGCCATCAGCTCGCGCAGCACCTGCTCGTCGGTCATGCCGTAGAGATCCGCGAAGAACGCGATCTCGACGGCGGTGAAGCACTTCAGATGGACGTCGGCGCGGATCTGTTTGAAGCCGCGCAGCATGTCCGTGTAGTAGGCGAACGGCAGGTCGGGATGAAGGCCGTTGACGACGTGGATCTCGGTGATCGGCTGGTCGCCGCGCTGGCGCAGCTTGTCCCAGACCTGCTCCAGCGACATCGTGTACGACCCGGGATCGCCCGGACGCAGCCGCGCGAACGAGCAGAAGAGGCAACTGGCCACGCAGACGTTCGTCGCTTCGAGCTTGATGTTGCAGTTGTAGTAGGTCAGCGCGCCGTGGCGTCGCTCGCGCTCGCGGTTTGCCAGCCAGCCGACGGCGAGATTATCCGGGCAATCGAACAGCCGCACGCCCTCGTCCAGCGACAGCCGCTCCCCCGCGTCGACTTTCGCCGCGATGTCGGCCAAACCGAGCTGATGGACGCGATCGATCATTTCACGATCTCTTCCGCCTGAAGGCGGAAGCCACGAGTTTATCTTTGGTGGATCCGTTTTATCTTTGATGGATCCGTGGCTTCCGCCTTCAGGCGGAAGACCAGCATCTCATGTTAGCATCACGTATTACTCATCCGCCCGGCGGCCATGCGAAGTGGGTGCGAAGCCCACGCGGTGCCGCCACTGTAAGCGGGGAGCGCCATCCACGACGCCGGCAATGACGCCGGCAGCCACTGTGGCCGCGTAGGGCCATGGGAAGGCGGGGATGGGGCGACGATCCGCGAGCCAGGATACCTGGCCGACCGGGCGTTCTTCGATCGGCGCGCGAACACGCCGAGAAGGAGGCCTGTGGTTGCCGTTTTTCTGTCCATCGCCATTGCAATCGTGTCCGCGCCGCCCGCGGCGGTCGAAGGACGCGTCGTCGATCCTTCGTCGCGCGCGGTGCCGGGCGCGCAGGTGCTCGTCGTCTGCGGACCCGCGGTCGCGGCGACGACGTTCACGGATGCGGACGGCCGTTTCCACGCGAACGCGGCGCCGGGTCGATGCGAACTGCGCGTCGCGCTCGAGGGATTCTCGGCGACGTCGCGTCCGCTCGATCTCGCCGACGGCGTCGTCGCCGACGCCGGGACGCTGCGTCTCGAGCTGGCCGCGCTGTCCGAATCCATCGTCGTGTCCGCGGCGCAGGTGGACATCCCGCTCACGCAGGCTTCGTCGAGCGTGACCGTGGTGACCGGAGCGGAGATGCGCGCGCGGCAGATCGCGACCATCGCGGACGCTCTGCGCGAAGTTCCGGGACTCGCCGTCGTGCGCACCGGCACCGCCGGCGCGATCACCAGCGTGTTTCCGCGCGGCGGCGAATCCGATTACTCGCTCGTGTTCATCGACGGGATCGAGGCGAATGCCTTCGGCGGCGGCTTCGACTTCGCGCACCTCTCGACCGACGACATCGATCGCATTGAAATCGTTCGCGGGCCGCAGAGCGCGCTGTACGGATCGAACGCGATCGGCTCGGTGATCCGGATCGTGACCCGCGAAGGCGGTCCGCTGCGCGCGACGGCATCGATCGAGGGGGGCGGCATGGGGACCTTCCGCACCGCCGCCGCCGCGTCGGGAACCCACGACCGCTGGTTCTGGGGTGGAGGCACCGAGCGGTTCGCGAGCGACGGCCAGAACGGCGCACGCGCCGCCGACGGCGAGATCGTCGCGAACGATCGCTACGAACGCGGCGCGGCCGGTGCCAACGGCGGGTGGCGCGATGCCGACGGGCGATCGATTCGCGGCGAGCTGCGCGTCGAGCGCGACGGCCGCGGCTTTCCAGGACCGTTCGGATCCAACCCGATCGGCGCGTTCGGCGGCATCGACACCGTGTCGCACGGCGACGACGATCGATGGATCGGATCGATTGGGGGATCGCTGCCTGCGGGACGGCGCGTCCGCACCCGGGCACAGGTGGCGTGGAGCTCGATTTCGAGCGACTTCCGGGCGCCGGACTTCTTCGATCCATCCGCCGTCGCGCTCTCCGCTGCGACGTCGCGGCGCTGGAGCGCGCGCGTCCAGTCGGACGTCACCTTGCGCGACAACCTCGACGTCTCGGCGGGCGCCGAGTTCCTCCGCGAGCGCGCGACCAGCACCTTCATCACCGACGCCGCAGACCGTCTGATGCCCGTACGACGAAGCGTCGCCGGATACTTCGCGGAGGGGCGCTGGAGCGCCGCGAGCCGCGTGTTCGTGACCGGCGGTCTGCGGATCGAGGATATCCGGCGGCAAGCGTTCGCCGGGTTCGCCGCGACGTCCGGGGACGACCGCGTCGTCTCGACCAATCCGCGCGTCGGAGCGTCCTGGTATCTGCGGCCCGATCCGGACAGCCGCACGAAGCTCCGAGCCGCGGCAGGCACCGGGATCCGTCCGCCCGACGCGTTCGAGATCGCGTTCACCGACAACCCGTCGCTGAAACCGGAGCGCAGCCGCAGCGTCGAGGCGGGGATCGATCAAACGCTCGGAGGCGGCCGTGCGCTGGTGGAAGCGACCGTGTTCCGAAACGACTTCGACGATCTCATCGTCGCGACCGGACCGTTCAGCGGCGTCAGCCGATTCCGCACCGACAACATCGCGAACGCGCGCGCGTCCGGGCTCGAGCTGGCCACGACGGCGCGCCATCGCGCTGGCGGACTCGCGCTCGACGCACGCGTCACGTACACGTTCCTCGACACGTCGGTGCTCGCGGCGGATCGCGCCGCGATCGCGCCGCCGCCGTTCAAACCCGGCGATCCGCTGCTCCGCCGCGCGCGCCATCAATGGTCCCTCGACGTCGCGGCCACGCGGGATCGCGTCACCGCATGGGTTCGCGGCGGCGGCCGCGCACGTGCGCTCGACGTCGAGCCCTCGCTCGGGACGTTCGGCGGATTGTTCTACGCGAAAGGCTACGACGTCTGGCACGCAGGCGCGTCGTGGCGCGTGGTTCGCGGCGTCGAAGTGTTCGGCCGCGTCGAGAACCTGTTCGATCGCGCGTACGAAGAGGCGCTCGGGTTCCCGGCGCCGGGGCGGACCGCGATGGCGGGCATCCGCGTTGCTGCGGGCCGATAACGTCTCGTTCGCGTACGGCGCGTCGCCCGTCGTGCGCGGCGTGACGCTGGAGGTGCCGGCCGGCGGCTTCGTCGGCCTCCTCGGTCCCAATGGATCCGGCAAGACGACGATGCTGCGGCTGCTCGCGGGGACGCGTCAGCCGCAGCAGGGCCAGGTGCTGCTGGAGGGCGTGCCGATCGCGCGGCTCGGACGAGCCGCCGTCGCGCGGCGGATGGCCGTCGTCCCATAGGAGACGCACCTCGCGTTCGAATATCGCGTGCTCGAGGTCGCGCTGATGGGACGGTACGCGCACCTCGGCGCGTTCGAGATCGAGGGGCCCGCGGACGTCGCCGTCGCGTGCGATGCGCTCGCGGCGACCGGAACGCTGCACCTCGCGGAGCGCCCGTTCGCGACGCTCAGCGGCGGCGAGAAACAGCGCGTCATCATCGCGGCGGCGCTGGCGCAGCTCGGGCGCCGGACGGCGGCCGATCGGGCACGGACGGCGGCTGAAGAGCACGGGATCCTGTTGCTCGACGAGCCGACGGCGTCGCTGGATCTGAAGTACCAACTCGAGATCGCGGCACTCCTCGGGAGGCTGCACGATGAACGCGGCGTCGCGATCGTGCTCTCGACGCACGACTTGTCGTTTGCGGCGGGGCTGTGCCGGACGCTGGTGCTCCTGCGCGACGGCTCGGTGCTGGCCTCGGGGCCGACCAGCGAGGTCCTGACGGCGTCTGCGGTCGCGGACCTGTACGAAATTGCGCTTCCAACCGCGCAGACTCTGCAAACGCGCCTGCCGGTGCCTGTCCCCGTCGTGGAGAAACGGTGGCGGCCACCGTTTCCGGCTGACGGTGGCAGCCACCGTTTGGAAACAACGGTGGCTGCCACCGTTCGGCTCGCCAGGACCGTCGTCGTGTTCGGCGCGCTCGCCGTGACGGCGCTCCTTCTCGCGCCGCTGGTCGGATCCACCACCATCAGCCTCCGCCGCGCGCTCGATTGGACGACGCCGTTCGCGCAGAACACGGACGCGCAGATCTTCTTCATCGCGCGGCTGCCGCGGACGCTGGCCGGCGCGTTCGTCGGCGCCACGCTCGCGACGGCCGGCGTCGTGTTCCAGGGGCTGCTGCGCAACCCGCTCGCGACGCCGTTCACCCTTGGCGTGTCCGCCGGCGCCGCGCTCGGCGCCATGCTCGCAATCACGTTCAACTGGTCGCTCGGCGCGCTCGCCTGGTCGGCCGTGCCCGCCGCTTCGCTCGCCGGCTCGCTCGCCGCCGTCGGCATCGTTTACGCGCTCGCTCAGGCGCGGCATCGCGGCCTCTCGACGAGCGTCCTGCTCCTCGCCGGCGTCACGCTGAACGCGTTCCTCTCCGCGCTGATTCTCTTCGTCCAGTACTTCGCGAACTTCACCGATACGTATCGCATCCTGCGCTGGCTGATGGGCGATCTCGACGTCAGCAGCTACGAGACGCTGGGCGCGGCGCTGCCGCTGGCGCTCGCGGCGTTCGTCGTGTTCGCGTGGATCGCGCGGCCGCTGAACCTCCTCAGCCTCGGGCCCGACAGCGCCGAGGCGCACGGGCTCGACGTGACGCGCACGCAGCGTGCCGCGTTCCTGAGCGCGTCGCTCGCGACGGGAGCGGCCGTGTCGGTCGGCGGGCCGATCGGCTTCATCGGCATCATCGTCCCGCATCTCGTGCGTCTCCTGGTCGGCGCCGATCACCGCATCGTGCTGCCGGCGTCGGCGCTGTTCGGCGCCGCGTTTCTGATCGGGTGCGACGTCATGTCGCGCACGCTGATCGCGCCGGTCGTCCTGCCCGTCGGGATCATCACCGCGCTCATCGGAGGGCCGTTCTTCTTATGGCTGCTCATTCGAAATCGCTGATCGCCGCGCTCGCGCTGCTCGCCATCGCCGCGCTGCATGCGAATCGCCAGGATCCGCGCGTGACGGCGCGGCCGGATGCGCCGACGTACAAGCGGATCATTTCGCTCGTGCCGAACGTCACCGAGATCCTCTTCGCCGTCGGCGCGGGACCGCAGGTCGTCGCGGTCGGCAGCTTCGATACATACCCGCCCGAGGTCGCGAAGCTCCCGCGCGTCGGCGCGCTTCTGGACCCGGACATCGAGCGCATGCTGTCGCTGCACCCGGATCTCGTCGTGATCTATGGCAGCCAGACGGACCTGGAGCAGCAGCTCACGCGCGCGCACATCGCGCTCTACCCGTACCGCCACGGCGGGTTGACGGACGCCATCGCCACGATCCGCGACGTCGGGTCGCGGACCGGCCATCCGGCCGAAGGTCAGCGGGTCGCGGGCGATGTGGAGCGGAAGCTGGACGCGATCCGCGCGCGCGTGAAGCCCTTCGCGCGGCCGCGCACGCTCCTCGTGTTCGGCCGCGAGCGGCTTGCGCTGCGCGGCATCTATGCGAGCGGCGGCCGCGGGTTTCTCGCGGACATGCTCGACGTCGCCGGGGGCGACAACGTCTTCGCCGACGTGAGGCAGGAATCCGTCCAGGCCTCGACGGAAGCGATCCTGACGAAGCAGCCCGACGCGATCGTCGAAGTGCGCGCCGCCGACAGCGCGATGCCGATGGCGGATCGCGAGGCCGAGTTGAACGTCTGGCGCGCGCTCAGTGCCGTGAACGCCGTCCGGCACGATCGGCTCGCCTTCCTCATCGACGACCGTCTCGTCGTCCCCGGACCGCGCGTCGCGGAAGGGACGGAGCTGCTCGCCCGCGCGCTGCACCCGGAGGCGTACCGGTGAAGATCCTCGTGTCATGGAGCAGCGGCAAGGACAGCGCGTGGACGCTGCACGTGCTTCGCGAGCAGGGCGTCGGGACGCCGGCGGCGCTGCTGACGTCTGTCAACGAAACGTTCGGCCGCGTGGCGATGCACGCGGTCCGCACCGGCGTGCTCGAGGCGCAGGCCGAGGCTGCGGGTTTGCCGCTCCTGACGATTCCGTTACCGTGGCCGTGTCCGAACGACATCTACGAGGATCGGCTGCGTGCCGCCGTGGGGGCCGCCGTCACACAGGGGTTCACGCACGTGGCGTTTGGCGATCTGTTTCTGCGCGACGTCCGTCGCTACCGGGAGGAGCGACTCGCCGCTACCGGGTTGACGCCGATCTTTCCGCTGTGGGATCGGCCGACGGACAAGCTGGCGCGCGAGATGATCCGAGGAGGTCTCCGCGCGCGGCTGACGTGCGTCGACCCGCGCGTGTTGCCGTCGTCATTCGCGGGCCGCGCGTTCGATGACGACCTCCTGCGCGACCTTCCATCGGCCATCGACCCGTGCGGCGAACGCGGCGAGTTCCACACCTGCGTGACCGACGGCCCCATGTTCTCTCATCCGGTGCCCGTCACCAGCGGCGAGATCGTCGAACGGGACGGCTTCGTGTTCGCGGACCTATTGACCTGTTGATCCGTCGGATCCTCTCTTCTTTCGGCCCGCACGGATACCCAACGTTGCCTGGATGGCCGCGTAGATGAGGACGCCCGCGAACACCATCCGCGTGGTGGACGATCCGAGCAGGAAGACGGCGGCCGCGCCGCCGACCACCATCGCGATGGCGCCGAACATCATCATGAAGACCGTCTGCCACCGCGGGTCGCGGCGCCACAGGCCGCTGCGCCAGGCGTCGCGGATTTCGTCGAACGTGAACGTGGCGCTCCCTTCGAGACCCTTGGTCGGTCCGTAGATCCGATACACCGAGCGGCGCTGCAGCAGCGGCGAATGGACGTCCGCGCCGAACTTCGTCGTCCGTTCCATCTCTTCGATTTCCTCGTGCGTCATCTCGTGACCGGCGCCGAGCGCGACGCGGACGCCGCCCGCGATCAACGCGGCCCAACCGGCGACCGCGAGCGCGATGACCGCCGCCGCGAGGCGATGCCCCGGCTGCGTGACGAACGCGACGAATTGCTGCGGCGCGCCGAGACCCCAGAGGGCGACGGCGGTGAGGGCGAGGCCCAAGAGCGCGAGCCGCGACGCGCGGCCCGCGAGCTGGTCTGCGTCGGGCGGCAAATCGTTCGTGCCGCCCCGCGCGCGGATGGACGCCCCCATTTCGTACCAAAGGCGCACGAATCCTGCGTTGATCGCGACCCATGCGGACGGCACGAGCAGGACGACCGCGGCAGGGATCGATTCACCGGATTCGTCCGTACCCGCCAGCATGGAATACACGACCCCAACGAGGCCAATCGCGTACACACCGGCCCACGTCCAGCGCGCCTGGCTGCTCGGCGTCGCGGCGATGAGCGCAGTGATGAACTGGACCATCCCGAGGACCGTCAGGAGGCTGAACACCACGAGCGCAACGATCCAGGCCATGGGTGGAGGAGATTTTACGCGCGAGTCAGCGTGGGACTCGCTCGAGAACTCATCCGTGAGTATGCAACCGGTTGCCGTCCCCGTTGTCTGAAAACGGCGGCAGCCGCCGTTTCCCAGCTCAACCGGCGTGTGGGAAAAACGGCGTCCACCTTGCAGAGCTGAGATCGGACGGGCGCCGCGATGACGCAGACGGCCATGAACACATCCTCGATTGAGTACCACGAGGGCGAGTTGCGCATCGCGCGGGACACCACGAACCCGCAGCGCCTCGTGCCGGACGCCGAGGACGCCGCGTCGATTCTGGACATCGGGTGCGGCGCGGGCCAGACGCTGCTCGCCATCGGAGCCCGCAAGCGGCGCGTGGGGATTGATATCGACATCAACGCTCTGGAGTTCGGCAGGAGCCGCGCGGCAGGACCGGGTATCCAGCTTGCCGCGGCCCGGGGAGAGAACCTGCCGTTCGCCGACCGCAGCTTCGATTTCGTCTACTCGCGCGTCGCGTTGCCATACATGGATATCCCCGCCGCCGTGTCCGAGATGCATCGTGTGCTGCGTCCCGACGGCCGTCTCTGGCTGGCGCTGCACTCGGTCGCGATCCCCGCGGCGCAGTTCCGGCGCGGCAATCTCAAAGGCCGGGTGTACGCGGCGTACACGATCATCAACGGCCTGTGGTTTCACGTGAGCGGACGGACCTTTCGTCTGAAGCGCGGCATGTGTGAGTCGATTCAGACGAAGCGCGGCATGCGCGTCGCGCTGTCGCGCGCGGGATTCTCGAACATCGCGTTCCAAAGAACGGAGTACCACTTCACGGTGACCGCCACACGATAATGTCTTCCGCCGCCGCCATGCCCGTGAATCCCGGCGTCGCTCTGGACGACGCGCCGGCGTACGAGACGCAAACCCGCGCCGTGCGCGACCTGCGGTCGCTCGAGGCGGAGCTGTCGCGCGGCCTCCTCGACGAATGGCGCCGCGTGGTGGACGAAGATCCGCTGGCAAGCCTGTATCAAACCGCGGGATGGTGCATGCCGTGGTACCACTGCTACCAGGAGACGTACGACCCGTACGTCCTCGTCGTCGCCTCGAGCGGACGGATGGTCGGGCTCGTGCCGATGGCGGTCCATCGCGAGACCGGCGAGTTCGTGTTCGCGAGCAACACGATGGCCGACTATCGCGACATCGTGGCGCTGCCTGGTTATCGCGAGCTGGTCGTCTCGGAGTTGGTTCGGTGTTATCTCGAGGGCGGGTTTCCGAATCCGCTCCGGGTCGGCTGGATCGATCCGGCGTC
>QHWR01000356.1 GCA_003223835.1 Acidobacteriota bacterium
AATGCGCTCCACCATCTCCGGCGTGTAACGCGAGTACTGCCGCTTCAGCAGCTGGAAGACGCATCGCGGGTTCTGGAGCGATGGGTCGTACGAGACGTTCGGCGGAAGCGATGCGGGGCCGCCCGATCCGGCCGGGCTTCCCGATCCCTCGTAATTCCACGTCGACTTGTCGTAGAGCTGCGTCGACGGGTCGAAACCGGAGTACAGGCCGTCCTCCGGCAGCTTGAAGCCTTCCTTGACGATGAACGAGGCGTTCGTGTAGTTGAGGAGGTAGTCGTGCGCGATCCGGCCGTTCTCGATCGCGTAGCTGATGAGCCCGCCCAGGAAGGCGATGTCGCTTCCCGCGCGAATCTGAAGGAAGAGATCGGCGTTGGCCGCCGTCCGCGTGAACCGCGGATCGACCACGATCATCTTCGCGTTGCGCTGCAGCTTGGCCTCGATCGGCCACTTGAACCCGCAGGGATGGTTTTCTGCCGGGTTGCCGCCCATGATCAACATCACGTCGGTGTTCTTGATGTCGATCCAGCCGTTCGTCATCGCGCCGCGTCCGAATGTGGGCCCCAAACTGGAGACCGTGGGCCCGTGTCAAACCCGGGCCTGGTTTTCCAGGTAGCAGACCCCCAGGCTGCGCATCGTCTTGACGACGAGATAATTGAATTCGTTGGTGTCGGTGCAGCCGCCGGTGAAGGCGATGCCTTCGCAGCGGTTCACGGTGCGGCCGCGGGCATCTTTTTCCAGAAAGGTGGCGTCGCGCGTCTTCTTGACCCAGCGGCTAATCTCATCCAAGGCCTGATCCCACGGGATGTCGTCCCAGCGATCCGACCCCGGCCTCCGCACCTGCGGCTTGAGGAGCCGTCGCGGGTTCACGATATCCTGCTCGAGCGACGCGCCTTTGGGGCACAGCGTGCCGCGGTTGATCGGGTGATCCGGATCGCCTTCGACGTGGACCACCTGCGGAACCGCATTCTTCGCCTTGTCGCCGAGCGTATGGATGATGACGCCGCAACTCACGGAACAGTACGGGCAGGTGCTGCGGGTTTCGGTGGTGCGCGAGATCTTGAGGGTTCTGGCCTGGGCGAGGACCGGAGTGACGTCGAAGCCGAAGACTGATAAACCCGCGCCGCCGATCAGGGTCCCTTGAATGAAGGCTCGCCGCGAAATCTCCATCGTAGGCCCTCCAAGAGAGAGACGCAGGACTGATGCAATCGACATACCTTGCCATCGGACATCGCTCCGACCGATCAGTGTCGTTGCGATTGATGGGCTGGGCGCGATCCGATCCGTTCTCAAAGTCCGAGCAGATTCAGTTCGATCTTCTCGTATCCATGCTCGCGCGCCCACACGTCGAGCGGCGCGCCGGCGACTTCGTCGACGAGCGGCACCGCCACGCCGAGCCGCGTCAGATCGACGGTCTTGAGGTAATGCCTGCACGTGTCGCACGCGTCCACACGCAGATGGTCGAACGCTGGAGAGCGGAAGTAGGCGAGCTTGTGTTCATCTTCTTCGCCGCAGCGCGCGCACAGCACGCGGCGGAACGGCCACGTCCCGAGGCACGTGGCGCAGAGCAGACGGCGGCCGCCGGTCTCCACCGCGGACGCCGTCACCGGATCGAGGATCGCCAGCTGAGGGCTTCCGCCGCAGAACGGGCATCGATTGTTCGTGCGTGGCAGCGTGCGGTCAGCCGGCGTGACGCCCGCGTCGGCCAGCGAGCGCGCGTACGGCTGCAGAATCGCCTTGGGAAAGAACTCGCGATCGGACGGCGCGCCCCACCATCTCAGGAGCGCGTCGCCGAGCAGCCGCTCCGAAGCGTCGAGAAGCCGGCGGCCTTCCGCCGCCAGCGTCTCCGGGGCGCGCGCGACAACCGCGCCGACAAACGCCGGCGCCGCCCGGCACACGATGGAAAGATCGTCTTCGAGCGATCCCGTCGGGCGCGCCGGCAGCCCCGCGCGTATGGACCGGGCGAGGTCGCCCTGACAGGTCAGGACGACCGCGTAGAACTCGAGCAGCGCCGCCGCGCTGTCGTTCTTCGCGGCCAGGTGCCGGGCGCGCCGGACGCGCCCATCCCATCCGCCGGCGTCGCTGCTCATCTTTTTCCAGAGGGCCGATCCGCCGCGGATGACAGCTTCCACGCTCTGATTCTTCCGAGGTTTCGCGCGTCGACAGGTTCGATCTCGCTGCAACGGGTCTGATTGTCCTCGTCGAGTCTCTGATGAAAGGCATTGCTGAGCACGATCTCGCTCGGTCCGGCGAGCGCCAGGAGCCGCGAGGCGACGTTGATGCAGTCCCCGATCGCGCCGATGTGGAGACGGCTGAACGGACGCAGCGAGACGATTTGCAAATCCCCGAGCGCGACGCCGACGTGCAGGCCGGCGGCGTTCTGCACCCGATCGATCCGCCGCTGCCAGTGTTGCGACACCGATTCGCCGATTCGGCAGAGCGCGCGCGCCGTGTCCAGCACCGCGTCGGTGAACCCCTCCGCATGGTCCGGCATCCCGAAGAACCCGATCGCTTCATCGCCGGCGAACTGGTACAGCATCCCCCCGCTGTTGATGATCTGATACCGCGCTTTCGAGTAGAACGCGGTCAGGCTCTCACGGACAATGTCGGCGTCGCTCGTGTCGCGGACGTAGCTGGAGAACGAGCAGAGATCGGCCAGCAGGACCGCGACCGCCGGATACTGCCCCGGCGGCAGAATGTCGCGTGGAGTCGAACGCCCCGTACTTCGAAGCTGCTTGAGCCGCCAGAACCCGAAGTGCCAGAGCAGGTCCGCCTTGAGCGGATCGTGGTCGTACTCGGCGAGCGACGATCCGCCGAAGCGATGACCTGCCGCACATCGAGGAGATCCTCGGCGGTGATGCCATGAATGCCGACGCCAAAGCGCTCGGCCAGCAGCGAGAGCAGGCGCGTTTCGTCCCAGACTTCCAGCAACAGCCCCTCGTGCAGCTGCGACGTCAGCTCCTGCTGCAGGCGCTCCCAGCCTGCACGAGATCCGCGATCGATCACCAGGACGATCTTCTTCGCCGCGGCCGCATCCGTCGTCGCGGCTGACGCATATTTCCGTCCCAGGTGCCGGACGAGCATCTCATTTGTGTACCCGTATTTCACTTCGACGAAGTACGGAGGCTGACCGGCCGGAGCGACCCGGATGTCTGCAAAGGCCCCCGGCGTCCCGAGCCAGTACTCGCGGTCGATCCGAACGGCCTCGGGGGCAAGCCCATCCCGGATCACATGTTCGAAGCGGCACAAATCACAGCACAGCTCTTCCAGGAGTAACCGGAGCTCGTCGAGATTGCCCGCCGTATCCGCCATCAACTCCCCTCGATGAGTCGACATGAATCAATCCGGCGCTACAATATAATCGTATCGGAGTGTTCGCTCGTCGCACCGCGCGCCTCACGACGTCGATCCTCACGGGCATCTGCGCCCTGACGGCGGTCGCGTGCGGGTCGAAGCCTTCCAATCCCGGCACGAATCCAACCCCGAATCCGTCGCCGCCGCCGACCGCGGCGTGGGCCGACGAATTCGACGGGCCCGCAAACTCAGCGCCCGATCCGTCGAAGTGGACCTATGACCTCGGCGCCGGCGGTTGGGGAAATCAGGAGCTCGAGACCTACACGAATTCGCCCGACAACGTGCGCCTCGATGGTCAAGGCCACTTGATCATCCGCGCCGTCTCGGCCGGAGGGACGTTTTCATCCGCGAGGCTGAAGACGCAGGGGCGTTTCACCGCGCAGTACGGTCATCTCGAAGCCAGCATCAAGCTCCCGGTGGGCCGGGGCATCTGGCCGGCGTTCTGGATGCTCGGCTCGAACATTACGACGGCGGGCTGGCCCGCGTGCGGCGAAATCGACGTGATGGAGAACATCGGCAGCGAGCCGTCGGTGAATCATGGATCCGTGCACGGTCCCGGCTACTCCGGCGGCCAGTCGGTCACCGCGCGCTACGTGCTTCCCGGCAACGCACGGTTCGCCGACGCTTTTCACACGTTCGCGATCGACTGGAGTCCCGGCTCGATCGTGTTCTCGGTCGACGGCACGACGTACGAGACGGTGACTCGATCGAGCATTCCCCCCAACGCGCAGTGGGTCCTCGATGCGCCGTTCTTCCTGCTGCTCAACGTCGCGGTCGGCGGAACCTTCCCGGGGTCGCCCGACGCGACCACGCAGTTTCCTCAGGAGATGGTCGTCGATTACGTGCGGTACACGCCCAGGCAGTAACGGTCGTCACCTGTCCGAACGTCGGCGCGGGCGCCGCGCCGGTCCCGTAATTGTTGTTCACATTGACGACATTGACGCGGTTGAAGAGATTGAAGCCCTCCGCCATCAGCTCGACGCGCCGGCCGGCGATGACGATCGGCCGGGAAACGCGCAGATCGAACGAGCCGGTTCCGCACGTTGACGCCAGGTTCGAAAAGCACGGCATCCTGAACGAGTTGCGTCCCATCCCCGACGGGCGATCGTTCTGGTTCGTGTCGTTGTTCAGATCGGCGCCTGCCTGCGGGTTGAACGGCGCGGCGCCGGCGAACGAGAACACGTATCCGATTCGCAGGCCGGCGAGCGCGCGCCGCAGCGCCGCGCTCGAGCCGTCGCCGAACGTGCCGCTGAGCACGACGCGATGGCGCTGGTCGTTGTCGGACGGCCCTTTGTCCCCCAGGATATTGAAGTTGTCCTGCGGCGTCTGAAAGAACGCATTGCCCGCGTCGTCCAGCGTTTTCGACAGCGTGTACGAGACGCGCGCCCTTCCCCACCACGCCGCGCGCGTGGCGACGGACACCGTGAGCCCGTCGAACCAGGAATCGCCGAGCGAGTCGGTCTGGCTGATGTTGCCGAAGTTCGGATTGGGCCGGCCAAGGTTCAGCACGCCGAGCGCCGCGGCCTGCACGACCGTCAGCGTCGGCACGTTCACGTTGTGCGACATGACGATCCCGTGCGCGCGCGCGTGCGTGTAGCCGACAGTGGTCGTGATCCAGGATCCGAACGCGTGCTCCAGCTCCACGCCGGCCTGTTCGCTGCGGGCCGCGTGAATGCGAGGGTCGATCGCCGTGATCGACACGAGCACGCCTGGCGGGAACGCCGGAAGCACGTCAGGAAATACCGGCGCGCCAGCCTGCGCGGCGGAGAGCACGGCGGTCTTGTATTTGGTTCCGTCGCGCTGCAAGGCGTTCGACGTCGCGCGCAGCGGGATGCGATCGAAGTACACGCCCGCGTTGGCGCGAAGCACCGTCTGGCCGCCGCCCGGCGCGTACGCGATTCCCGCGCGCGGCGAGACATTGTTGGCATCGAGCTGAACCGGATCGGGCAGCCACTGCAGGTCGTACCGTAATCCGGCGGTCACGGTCAGACCGGGACGCGCGCGCCATTCGTCCTCCGCGAAGACGCCGAGGTTCGGGTTCGACTGAAACTGTGAGGGCGCGCCGAACGCCTGCTGGAACTGCGAGTACGCGCCGCGCTGGAAGTTCGACAGCGTCGTGAAGCTGTAGATGCCTTGAAGCGCGCCCGGAAAGTCGATCGTGACGCGGTTGTACAGCACGTCGGCGCCCGTCTTGAACACGTGCGCCCCTCGTTGCACCGTCAGCGTATCGACGGCCTCGGTCACATCCAGCGCGCGCGCCGTGGGCGAGAACGTCGCCGTTCCGAAGCTGGCCACGCCCGAGATGTTCACCGCCGGACCGATTACGTCGTTGACAGGCGCGGCGAGACGACTGTGCGTGTATTGTCCGCGCAGCTCGTTGACCGCGCCCGCCGCGAACGTCGTGAGCAGGTTCACGGCGAGCGTCTGATCGGTGTCGTTCAGCGCCGCCCCGCGGCTGACGTCGTTCAATCCGCCGACGTTTCGCGCATTGTCGCTGCTGACGCGGTACAGGCTGTAGCGCGTTTCGAGCCGCGACGCGGATGTGGTCTGACGATCCACGCGGGCGAAGACGTTCGTCGTGTGGTACCCCGTCGCGAAATCCCCCGTCGCGATACGCGGCACCTTGTAGCCGGTGGTCACGTTGCCGGTGCGATCGAGCTGCGTGCGCTCGGCGTTCGCGAACCAGAACGTCCGGTCCCTGACGATGGGACCGCCCAGGCTGAAGCCGAACTGATGCTGCCGCAGCGGATCTTTCAGCGGCGCGCCGGTCGCGGGATCCCGCCGCGTCGACAGCGGATTGCGCGCGTCGAACGCGTCGTCGCGGAAGAACTCATACAAGCGGCCGCGAACGTGATTCGTGCCGGACTGGGTGACGACGCTGATCGTCCCGCTCGACGCGCGGCCGAACTCGGCGCCGCCGCCCGACGTCACGACCTGGAACTCGCGAATGACTTCCTCGCTGAAGAACGTGCCAGCGAGATCCGCCGCGTCGTCGTTGGCCGACAGGCCGTCGACGATGAAGTTGTTGTTGAGATTGCGCTGCCCCGCGATCGACACGCCGGTGCCCGGCACCGCGGATGTTTCCGCAAACCGATCC
>QHWR01000357.1 GCA_003223835.1 Acidobacteriota bacterium
CGACCTCCATCTGGAGAACGTGTCCAGCTCGAACAACGGCAACGCCGGCGCCGTCGCGGAGAATCCGGGCGCCGTGATTCGACTCAGCAATACCTCGATCGACCACAACGGCGGCGCCGGCGCCGTTCCGCTCGGCGGCGGCCTGATCCTCTCGTTCGGTAACAACAAATTCTCGGCAAACGCCGGAGGCGACGGCACCATCAACGGCCCACTCGTGCCGAAGTAATCATCGCGCGCTGTCTGGACATGCTCCGCCGCATTAACAGGAGTTCGCGATGAGGATCCAATCAGCAGCCGTCGTACTTTTCTTCGGTGCGTTCCTTCTCGGGATGTTCATGTCCGATTCTGCGATCGCAGCGCCCGCGACGCGCACGTGGGTATCGGGGGTCGGCGACGACCTGAACCCGTGCTCGCGCACGGCCCCGTGCAAGACATTCGCGGGCGCGCTCACGAAGACTGCGCTCGACGGAGAAATCGACGCGCTCGATTCGGGGGAATTCGGCCCCGCTGATATCAGGCAGGGCGTGACCATCGACGGGGGCGCCGGCATGGCAAAGATCCTGGCCCCGCGGCACACGATGTCCGTCGCAGCCGTGATCGTCGAGGCTGGATCGAACGACACCGTGACGCTGCGCCATCTGACCGTCAAGGGCCAAGGAGTGAACCACTTCGACCTATCCAGGGGGGGTATTGTGATCGCCGGAGGCCGCAACGTGCTGATCGAGAACTGCGTTGTCTACGGCTTTCCCGTTGTCGGCATCGGGTTCTATCCGCTCGGGGCGATGGACCTCCTGGTGAGGGACACGACAATCGAGGCGAATGACGAGGGGATTATCGTGCAAACAGACGGGCCATTTTTTGCGCGGATGACAGCGATCCGCGTGCGAATGGACGGCAATCACGACGGCCTGGCGATCCTGAACAACGCGCTCGTCTTCGTTCGCAATTCGAGCGCGTCGAACAACCAGCGCAACGGCTTCGAGGCAGTGGCCCAGTTCGGCGCCACATCGCAGCTCGATCTGGAGAATGTGTCGAGTTCCAATAACGGAAACGCGGGTGTCCTCGCGGAGGGCTCTGGCGCGGTGATTCGCCTCTCCAACACCACCATCGACCACAATGGCGGTGCTGGCGTCGTCCCACTGTCCGGCGGTTTGATTCTCTCGTTCGGCAACAACAAGTTCTCGGCAAATGCCGCAGGCGACGGTACGATCAACGGCCCCGCCGTGCCGAAGTAAGAATCGCTCTCATCCGACCGAGCCGCGGAAACGATCCGTCCACGTCCTCGACCGACCGACGCGGACTGCCATCAACCCACCACACGACCAGGCCGAACAGGCTGCCGGCGATGAGATCCCGCTGGCCGGGCGGACCGCACGTCGCTGTTCTATGATTCCCATGACGAAGCCCGGCGATTCGAACACCTGCGAGGGCAAGGAGAGGCGATGTCTGAATCGGATGATCTGCTGAAGGAAGGTGTCGAGGAGGCGCGAACCCGATTCGACCGCGCCGTGGCGATGACGATGGCGGTCGTGGCGGTGCTGCTGGCGACCGATGCGCTGTTCGGCCACCGCGCTCACACGGAGGAGCTGCTGAATCAGGCAAAGGCGTCCGATCAATGGACGTACTTTCAGGCGAAGACCGTGCGACGCACCATGTTCGAGGTTGGGGCCGAACTCGCGCGGACGTTGTCCGCCGCGCCGTCGGCGTCGACGACGGCCGTCGTCGCGTCGTTCGGCGCCAACGTGGCGAGGTACGATCGCGAGACGAAGGCGATCGAGGAGCAGGCCCGCGAGTACGAGCGGGAGCGCGACTGTGAGGCACGGCGCGCGAATCGCTACGATCTCGCGGAGATCTTTCTCGAAGTGGCGATCGTCACCTGTTCGATTGCGATTCTGACGAAGCACCGCGGCATCTGGATGGCCAGCGCCGCCGTGGCTGCGGCAGGCGTCGTCGTGGCGCTCACGGTTCTGAGGATTCCCTGATGGGTGCGTTGAGATACGCCGGATCGCTCGTCGCCGCGGCAACGCTGGCATTCGGGCTACATCCGACGGGCGCGGCGCAGGTGCCGAAAGACGCTCACGCCAAGACTCCCACGGAGTTGGCGCTGCAGATCGCCGACTATGCGGCCTTGCCGATGACCGGGACGCCCGACGGATTGGGCAACAACGCCGGCGCGCTGGCGCGCGTCAACTTCCTGCGGGAGGAGCCGGCCCCGGCGCACCGCTTCTTCGTCAACGACCTGAACGGTCCGCTCTACATCCTCGACAGGAACACGAAGAAGTTTACGACCTATCTCGACTTCGACGGCCGGGGCAACCGTCCCGGACTGTTCGACAAGCTGACGGTCGAGAACGGGCTGGCGAGCGGGTTTGTCAGCTTCGAGTTCGATCCCGACTATGCGCGCAACGGGAAGTTCTACACGATTCATATCGAGGATCCGGCCGAGCCCGGCTCGCTCGTTCCGGACCACACGAGCGTTCCCGGTCTCGTGGTCGCAGGGTACACCCCGACGCCGCCGGCTGCGACGCCTGGCGACGTCGATCACGAAGGCGTGCTCATCGAGTGGACGGACTCGAACATCGCCAACACGACGTTCGAAGGCACCGCGCGAGAGCTGCTGCGGGTTCCGTTC